>NZ_JBEZIB010000067.1:0-21637 GCF_040650855.1 Streptomyces sp. NPDC048606
GCCGGCGCCGTCGCCCGTCGCATCGTCCCGTACCTGCCGGCCGGAACCAAGGTGGAGCAGGGCGAACGCATCGGCCTGATCCGCTTCGGCTCCCGCGTCGACATCTACCTCCCCGAGGGCGTCGAGGTCGCGGTCGAGGTCGGTCAGACCACCACCGCGGGGGTGACCCGAATTGACCGTGACTGACCCTGAGACTCCCGCCACCGGCTGGGTGCCCGAGGCCAAGGAGGAGGACGACGCCGACGACATGCCGCTCTCGCTGCGGCTGTCGATAGCGGACACCCTCACCCTCGGCAACGCGACCTGCGGATTCATGGCGGTGTACTTCACCACCACCGGAATCCTCATCCCGCACCTCACCGGCAGCGGCGAGTCGGGCATGGCCCGGCACAGCGCGGCGACCGCGGTGATACTGATGCTCCTCGCGGCGGTCTTCGACCTCTTCGACGGCATCGTGGCCCGCAAGCTGCGCAGCTCGCCGATGGGCGCCGAGCTCGACAACCTGTCGGACCTGATCAGCTTCGGGCTGGCGCCCGCGTACTTCGTGCTGGTCTACGGCATGGTCGCGGACGACGCCCACCAGAAGGTGTCCGCGCTCGCGGCCATCGTCGTCCTGCTGGCGGTGGTCCTCAGGCTCGCGAGATTCAGCTGCGTGACCATGAAGGACGGCATGTTCCAGGGCATGCCGAGCCCCTTCGGGGCCCTGACGGTCGTCTCCATCGTGCTGCTGGAGCTCCCCTTCATCCCGACCCTGCTGGCGATCGTCGGCGTGGCCTGGCTGATGGTGAGCCGGGTCGAGTACCCGAAGCCGCGGGGCGTCCTCGCGGCCGCCATGCTCAGCTGGATCGTCGGCGCCATGGGGCTGCTGGCGGCCTGGGCGTTCGACGCCCCGGGCGGTCAGCTGCTGCTCCAGACCGGCTGCGCCCTGCAGATCGCGCTGGCGGCCACGATCCCGCTCTTCGCGACGACGCGGAGGGCCAACACCTTCCGCCACAACCGCCGCGAGGCCCGCGCCGCGCAGCTCCCGTAAGCCGCTCCGAAAGGGCCCCCGGTGCCGATGGGCACCGGGGGCCCTTTCGCGTACCGGGGGGGCTGCGGGGGCCTGGGCGGGGGGCCGCGCCGCCGGGGCCGGGGGTGGGGCGGGGTGGTGTCCGGGGTAGGCATGATTTATGGCCCCCTGGCGGGGTCCCGAAGCGGACCGGCGGTATGGGCCACAAATCACGTTTTACACCCCGGACACCACCCCGCCCCACCCCCGTCCCCGGCTCCCCCGACTCCCTCCCGAGCCCGCCACCCCGAGCCCGCCACCCCGGGCGAGCCAGGCGGGCAGGCGGGCAGGCGGGCAGCCGGGCAGCCGGGCAGCCGGGCAGCCGGGCAGCCGGAGGACAACGCACCGCGACGGGCACGGCCACGGCCACGGGGATGGCCCTCCGCTCACCGGGCACCACCCACCACGCCCCGGGCAGCAGGCTGCGGGCGGCGCACGGAGGGCGGGGCGTCCGGCCGGCCGGCCGGGCATCGTCCACCAGGCTGCGGGCGGCGCGCGGGTCTCCGCCGCCGCAGCGGTCGCGTCTGCCGTGGGGCACGGCCCTGGGTCCTCGTGGGCCGGGGTGGGAAGTGGGGGACCCCGGCGGCGGGGGTGGGAGTGGGGTGGGGTGGTGTCCGGGGTGTAAAACGTGATTTGTGGCCCAAACCGCCGGGTTCTCTCCGGACCCCGCTCGGGGGCCATAAATCATGCCTACCCCGGACACCACCCCACCCCACTCCCACCCCCGCCGCACCCCGACCCCGCCCCTCGCCGCCCCCGCCGCCCCCTCCGCGCCACGACCCGCGTCCTTCCCCGCCGGACCCCGACCCCGGTCCTCGCCACCCCGCCCGGGGCTACGCTTGATGTCGGAAAACCGCCAGCCCCGGCGGTGGCCGCCCGGGATCCTGGAGCCATGTACACCGACACCGACCGCTGCGTCAGGGCCGTGCGGTCGAAGGACGCCCGCTTCGACGGCTGGTTCTTCACCGCCGTGCGGACCACCGGGATCTACTGCCGACCGAGCTGCCCGGCCGTGCCGCCCAAGGTCGAGAACATGAGCTTCCTGCCCAGCGCCGCCGCCTGCCAGCAGGCCGGGTACCGGGCCTGCAAGCGCTGCCGGCCCGACACCAGCCCCGGCTCCCCCGAGTGGAACGCCCGCGCCGACGCCGTGGCCCGCGCGATGCGGCTCATCCAGGACGGCGTCGTGGACCGCGAGGGCGTCCCCGGGCTCGCGGCCCGGCTCGGCTACTCCACCCGGCAGGTCGAGCGCCAGCTCCTCGCCGAGCTGGGCGCCGGACCGCTGGCCCTGGCCCGGGCGCAGCGAGCGCAGACCGCCCGGTTGCTCATCGAGACCTCCACCCTCCCGATGGGCGACGTGGCCTTCGCCGCGGGCTTCTCCTCCATCCGGACCTTCAACGACACCGTGCGCGAGGTCTTCGCCCTGGCCCCCAGCGCCCTGCGCGAGCGGGCCGAGCGCGCCGGCCCCCGTACGGCCGGGCCGCGCGTCCCCGGCACGCTGGCCCTGCGGCTGCCCTACCGGGCGCCCCTGAACCCCGACAACCTCTTCGGGCACCTCGTCGCGACGGCCGTGCCCGGGGTGGAGGAGTGGCGGGACGGGGCCTACCGCCGGACGCTGCGGCTGCCGTACGGCACGGGCGTCGTGGCCCTGACCCCCGGCCCCGACCACATCGGCTGCCGGCTGGCGCTGACCGACCTGCGCGACCTCACCATCGCCATCAGCCGCTGCCGCCGGCTGCTCGACCTGGACGCCGACCCGGAGGCCGTCGACGGGCAGCTGCGCGCCGATCCGCTGCTGGCACCGCTCGTGGACAAGGCTCCGGGGCGGCGGGTGCCCCGGACCGTGGACGCGGCGGAGTTCGCCGTACGGGCGGTCCTGGGGCAGCAGGTGTCCACGGCCGCCGCGCGCACGCACGCGGCCCGGCTGGTGACGGCGTACGGGGAGAAGGTGGAGGATCCGCAGGGCGGGCTGACGCACCTGTTCCCCGATCCGCAGGCGCTGGCGGACCTCGACCCCGAGGCGTTGTCCATGCCGCGCAGCCGGCGCACCACGTTGACCACCCTGATCGCGGCGTTGGCCGACGGCTCGCTGCCGTTGGGCATCGACAGCGACTGGGAGGCGGCCCGCGCGCGGTTGAACGCGTTGCCCGGTTTCGGTCCGTGGACCACGGAGATCATCGCGATGCGGGCGCTGGGCGATCCCGACGCGTTCCTGCCGTCCGATCTCGGGGTGCGCCGCGCGGCCCGGGGTCTGGGGTTGCCCGCCACTCCGGCGGCCCTGACCGCCCGCGCGGCGCACTGGCGGCCCTGGCGGGCGTACGCCGTGCAGTACCTGTGGGCCACCGAGGACCACGCCATCAACCATCTGCCGCCCGTTCGAGGAGCACAGTCATGAGCAGCGCAGTCGTGAGCAGCAAGCAGCACACCGTCGTCGAGAGCCCCTACGGTCCGCTGACGCTGGTCGCGGCCGACGGGGTCCTGTGCGGGCTGTACATGACGGGGCAGCGCCACCGTCCGGCGGAGGAGTCCTTCGGTGAGCGGGTGGCGCCGGGCGAGGAGCCGTTCCCGGAGGTGGTGCGGCAGCTGGCGGCGTACTTCGCCGGGGAGCTGACGGAGTTCACCGTGGCGGTGCGGCTGGAGGGGACGGAGTTCCAGCGCAGCGTGTGGGAGCAGTTGACGCGGATCCCGTACGGGCAGACGTGGTCCTACGGGCGGTTGGCGGCGGAGCTGGGCAAGCCGAACGCCTCGCGTGCGGTGGGGTTGGCGAACGGGAAGAACCCGGTCGGCATCATCGTGCCCTGTCACCGGGTGATCGGCGCCTCGGGCTCGATGACCGGGTACGGCGGTGGCATCGAGCGCAAGGTGCGGCTGCTGGAGTTCGAGAGCGAGGGCGCGGGCCGTTGAGGGCCCGGGACCCGGGCCCGTTCTCGGGCCCGTTCTCGGGGCGTCAGATCACGGCGAGGGGGACGAGGAGGGCGAAGCCCGCGCCCGCCTCGACGGCGTAGGCGTAGAGGGACGGGTGTTGGACGGGGGCGGCGAGCAGGACGACGCTCTGCTGGGTGGCGGCGGCCGTCACCCAGTCCTCGTCGGCGCCGAGGCGGCCCTGGTACCAGCCTTCGCAGGCGCCGGGGCCGGTGACGGCGAGGAGGTCGTCCTCGCGGCGGTAGAAGGCCTGCCAGCCCTCGGCGGGCGCGGACCAGCCCTCGAAGTCCTCGAAGGAGGCCCAGCCGCCCTCGCGTATCGCGCTGTCGAACATCCAGACCGACTCCCCCTCGGGGGTGACCTCGCCGGCGGACTGTTCGTCGGTGGTGAAGTGGACCATGGGGAGGGCGTCGGTGCCGTCGGCGGTGCTGGGCCAGGCGTACATGGTGATCATCAGTAGATTCTGCCCTGGTCGATGGAGGCTGTGGACAACTGCCGCGTCCGGTAAGGCCGGTGGCGCGGGGCGTCGGGCGGGGCCTGTTACGCGGTCGCGGGTCGGCGGCCGTTCTCCAGCTCCACGGGGCCCTCGCCGGTCAGGAGCGCCTGGTAGGCCTCCCGGGTGCGGCGGCCGAGCGATCCGGGGAGGTACGTGGTGAGTTCGTCGGGTTCGACCAGTTTCCAGGAGAGGAGTTCCTCTTCCTGGAGGGTGATGGAGGCCAGCCGGTCGGCGTCGAGCACGCCGCCGTCGTAGAGGTAGGCGGCGAGCGGGGGGCGGCCTTCCTCGACGCTCCAGTCGACGGCGAGGAGCCGGCCGAGCGGTACGTCGAGGCCGATCTCCTCGGCGCTCTCGCGGCGGGCGGCGGCGCGGGGGGATTCGTTGTGGTCGGACTCGATCGTGCCGCCGGGGAGGGCCCAGCCCGCGCGGTAGTTGGGCTCGACGAGCAGGACGCGGCCCTCGGTGTCGCGGAAGAGGGCGGCGGCCCCGGCCAACACCCGGGGCAGGCTCGCGATGTAGGCGGCGTAGTCATCGGTGGTGGTCACGGCGCCACCCTAACCGGCGGTCCCGGGCGTCACGGCGGGCGGCCCCGTGATCACTCCTGCGGGTGGGCGCCGTCCTCGCGCTCGCGCCCCCTGGACTCCGCGACGCGGCGCAGGCGGGGGTGGCGGGCGGGCCCGTGCTCGCTGACGGCGTCGCCGACCATGGCCTTCACGGCGTCGCGCAGTCCGTGCAGGGCGTGGTGGCGGGCGGGGCCGGCTCCGGGGTCCTCGCGCAGTTCCTTCACCAGGGCCCAGCACAGCAGGAGCATGACGATCACGAAGGGCAGGGCGACGAGGATGGTGGCGGTCTGGAGGGACTTGAGGCCGCCGGCGACGAGCAGGACGGCGGCGACGGCGGCCATCAGGACGCCCCAGGTGACGACCAGCCAGGTGGGCGGGTGCAGGGAGCCGCGGCTGGTGAGCGAGCCCATGACGAGGGAGGCGGAGTCGGCGCTGGTGACGAAGTAGGTCATCACCAGGAGCATGGCCACCCAGGAGCTGACGGTGCCGAGCGGCAGGGCGTCGAGCATGGCGAACAGGGAGGCCTCCGCGCCCTCCTTGACGGCGGAGGCGAGGTCGGCGGCGCCGGTGGAGTCGAGGCGGATGGCGGTGCCGCCCATGACGCAGAACCAGACGACGGTGGCTCCGCTGGGGACGAGGAGGACGCCGACGAGGAATTCCCGGATGGTGCGGCCGCGCGAGATGCGGGCGATGAAGGTGCCGACGAAGGGGGCCCAGGAGAGCCACCACGCCCAGTAGAAGATCGTCCAGGCGCCGAGCCAGGCGCTGTCGGTGAAGGCTCCGGTGCGGGTGGCCATGGGCAGCAGTTCGTGGAGGTAGCTGCCGACGCTCGCCGGGATGACGTCGAGGACGTAGACGGTCGGGCCGAGGACGAAGACGAAGAGCATCAGGGCGGCGGCGAGCACGATGTTGGCGGTGCTGAGCCATTTGACGCCCTTGTGCAGCCCGGAGAAGGCGGACAGGACGAAGGCGGCGGACAGGGAGGCGATGATGACCAGCTCGACGCCGGTGGAGGCCTTCAGGCCGGTGGTGATGTCCAGGCCCTCGGCGACCTGGAGGGCGCCGAGGCCGAGGCTGGTGGCGGTGCCGAAGACGGTGGCGAAGACGGCGAGCAGGTCGATGGTCTTGCCCTGCCATCCCCGGGCGCGCTCCTCGCCCATGAGGGGGACGAAGGCGGAGCTGAGGCGGTTGCCGCGGCCCTTGCGGAAGGTGGCGTAGGCGAGGGCGAGGCCGGCGATGCCGTAGATCGCCCAGGGGGTGAGGGTCCAGTGGAAGAAGGAGTAGTCGAGGGCTGCGCGGGCGGCGGCTCCCGTGCCGGCGGCGGCGCCGGCCGCCGGGGGCGGGTTCAGGTAGTGGGTGAGGGGTTCGCCCACGCCGTAGAACATCAGGCCGATGCCCATGCCGGCGCTGAACATCATCGCGATCCACGAGAGGTTCGTGAACTCGGGTTCGGAGTCGTCGGCGCCGAGGCGGATCCGGCCGAAGCGGCTGATGGCGAGGACGACGCACATGACGAGGAACACGTCGGCGGCGATCACGAAGAGCCAGGCGAAGTTCTCCAGCACCCAGCCGAGGGCGCTGCTCGACGCGCCGTCGAAGGAGTCCTTGCCCAGGGCGGCCCAGGCGACGACGGCCAGCACGGCGATCACCCCGATGCCGACGACGGTGAGGTCGGGCGTGCCGTCGTCCCGGTCGTCGGAGCCTCCACCCGGAGTATCCGGATGTGCCTGTTCCAGTGAATCCGCACTCATGCGGCCACACTATGCAGACGTATATCCGTATTTAGGCGCATGGCGCGCCGGATGTGAGCCAGGCCACCCATGGGCATAGGAGGATCCTCCGGATAGGCTCATGGTGGCGCGACTGCACTGTTCGATAGCAAGGGATTAGCAAGGTGACGGACGGAGCAGTAACTGAGACCGCGCGCGTGCTCATCGCCGCGGACAAATTCAAGGGCTCGCTCACGGCCGTTCAGGTCGCGGAGCGGGTGACGGCGGGCCTTCGCAGGGCCGTTCCGGACGTGGAGGTCGAGACCCTCCCCGTCGCGGACGGCGGCGACGGGACCGTCGCGGCCGCCGTGGCGGCCGGGTTCGAACGCCGGGAGGTACGGGTCACCGGACCCCTCGGCGAGCAGGTCACGGCCGCTTTCGCGCTGCGCGACGGCACGGCTGTGGTGGAGATGGCGGAGGCCTCCGGGCTCCAGCTGCTGCCCGCGGGCACCTTCGCCCCGCTGACGGCCACCACGTACGGCTCCGGCGAGGTCCTGAAGGCCGCGCTGGACGCGGGCGCGACCTCCCTCGTCTTCGGCGTGGGCGGCAGCGCCACCACCGACGGCGGCGCCGGCATGCTGGCGGCGCTGGGCGCGGTGTTCCTGGACGCGAACGGCGAACCGGTCGGTCCGGGCGGCGGCGCCCTGGCGGATCTGGCCTCGGCCGACCTGTCCGGGATCGACCCCCGCTTCGCCGAGGTGGACTTCGTCCTGGCCAGCGACGTGGACAACCCGCTGACCGGCCCGAAGGGCTGCGCGGCGGTGTACGGCCCGCAGAAGGGCGCCTCCCCCGAGGACGTGGCGACCCTGGACGCGGCGCTGGCGCACTACGCGCGGGTGCTGGAGAAGTCCATCGGCGCCGAGGCCGCCACGCTCGCGGCCTCCCCGGGCGCGGGCGGCGCGGGCGGCATCGGCTACGGCGCCCTGCTGGTCGGCGCGAGCTTCCGGCCCGGCATCGAGCTGATGCTGGAGGTACTCGGCTTCGCGCCGGCGCTGGAGCGGGCCACGCTGGTCATCACCGGTGAGGGTTCCCTCGACGAGCAGACCCTGCACGGCAAGGCCCCGGCGGGCGTGGCGGCGGCGGCGCGCGCGGCGGGCAAGCCGGTCGTGGCGGTCTGCGGTCGGCTCCTGCTGGACCAGGCGGCCCTGGAGGCGGCCGGCATCCGCCGCGCCTACCCGCTGACCGACCTGGAGCCCGACCCGGCCAAGTCCATCCCGAACGCCGGTCCCCTGCTGGAGCGGGTCGCGGAGAACATCGCCGCCGACGTGCTCTGACGCGGTCGCGACACGCCAGGCCGAAGGCCCGTACCCCGAGACGACGGGGGTGCGGGCCTTCGCCGTCGCCCGCCCCGGATCCCGCGGGCCCGATCCCGCCCCGGCACGCCCGCGCGCGGCCGTTACGCGGTGACCCGCTCGCCCACGGCCGCGAGCACCTCGGCGGTGGTCACGATCCGGGCGAAGCCGCCGCCCTGGAGGTTCACGGCGGTGGCGGTGGCGAGCTGCGCCGCGGTCAGCGAGAGGCCGCCGGGGCCGGTGCCGTCGGCGAGGTCGAAGGTGTGGGTGGCGTCGAGGGGCACCAGGACGTCGTAGCCGAGGTTGCCGGCCATGCGGGCGGTGGTCTCCACGCACATGTTGGTCTGGATCCCGGTGAGGACCAGCTGGCCGATGCCGCGGTCGGTGAGCCAGGCGGCCAGGTCCGGGGTTCCGTAGAAGGACGAGTTGACGGTCTTGGTCACCAGCAGGTCGTCCTCGTGGCGGCGCTCCCGCACCAGGTCCTTGAAGGCGTGCCCCGGGTGCTCGGGGGCGAGGACGGAGCCGGGCTGCACGGAGGCGTGCCGGACGAGCACGATCGGGCGGCCGGACTCCCGCCAGGCGTCCATGAGGGCCGCGATGTTGGTCTCGGCGTCCGGGTTGTCGCGCGGGCCCCAGTAGGCGGCGGCGTCGAAGCCCTTCTGGACGTCGATGACGAGCAGGGCGCTGTTGTCGGCGATCTCGATCGCGGTCTGTGTCATGGCCCCATCCTGGGCGGCGCGCGGCCCCGCGGCCGGCGGCTGCGGGGACGCGAAACGATGGGATCCTGCCAGCGTGGCAGGAGTTACCCGGCATCCTCTGGCACAGTGGCCGCATGCGCCGCGTCGCCATCGTCGCCCAGCCCGGGATCCGCGCCTTCGACCTCGCCGTCGTCACCGAGGTCTGGGGTCCGGACCGCAGTCACCTCGGGGTCCCCGTCTTCGAGCTGCGCCGCTGCGCGCTGGAGCCGGGGCCGATCACCCTGCCGGGCGGCCTCACCCTCACCCCCGACCGGGGTCTCGACTGGCTGGCGCGGGCCGATCTGGTGGTCGTGCCGGCCCTGGCCGAGCCGACCGACCCGACGCCCGAGCCCGTCCTCGCCGCCCTGCGGGAGGCGCACGCGAGGGGCATCCCGGTGGCCGCCCTGTGCGCGGGTGCGTTCGTGCTGGCGGAGGCGGGGCTGCTGGAGGGGCGCCGGGCGGTGACGCACTGGTGGCTGGCGGGGCGGCTCGCGGCCCGCCATCCCGGGATCGTGGTCGAGGAGGCGCCGCTGTTCGTCGAGGACGACGGGCTGTGGACCTCCGCCGGGGTGGCCTCCGGGATCGACCTGTGCCTGCACCTGGTCCGCGAGGCGCACGGGGCGGAGGCCGCCGCGGCCGTCGCCCGCTCGATGGTCACCGGCCCCTTCCGCGCCGGGGACCACGCGCAGTACCTGGACCGGCCCACCCCGGCCGCCGACCGGACCGCCGAGGCGCTGGCCGCCGTACGCCGGCAGGCCCTGCGGCGGCTCCACGAGCCGCTGGACGTGGCCACCCTGGCCGGTTGGGCGGGCATGTCGCCGCGCTCGTTCGCCCGGCACTTCGCCGCGTCCACCGGCACCACCCCGCACAGGTGGCTGCTCTCCCGGCGCCTCGACGAGGCCCGGAAACTGCTGGAGCGCACCGACCATCCCGTGCCGGAGGTGGCGCGGCGGGCCGGGTTCGCCAGCGAGGTCACCTTCCGCCAGCACTTCGGCGCCCAGGTCGGCATGAGCCCCCGCGCGTACCGCTCGGCGGCGGCCAACGCTCCCATAACCGGCGACAGTGTTAGAAATGGCTCATGAGCGGACGTTCGGGTCGGCATCGGGAGGCGCGGCCGCCTGGCCTGCTCGCGCGGCTCTCCGTGATCCCGGGCAGTGTCGCCGGCCAGGTCTTCGCGCTCCAGGCGGTGATCGTGCTGGTGCTGATCACCGCCGCCGCCTTCGCCCTGTTCTTCCAGGCGCGGTACGACAGCCAGAACGACGCCCGCAACCGCTCGCTCGCCGCCGCCGAGGCCTTCGCCCGCGCCCCGGGGCTGCCCGCCGCGCTGAAGGCCTCCGACCCGACGGCCGTGCTCCAGCCCTTGGCCGACGGCGCCCGCAAGGCGTCGGGGCTGGACTTCGTGGCCGTCCTCGGCCGCGACGGCGTCCGCTACACCGATTCCCGCCCCGAGCTGATCGGTCGGCGCGCCACCGGGGACCTGGCCCGCGCGGTGGCCGGGGAGTCCTTCACGGAGACCTTCGAGGGCGCCCCCAGCAACGCCGTCCGGGCCGTGGTCCCCGTACGCGACGCGAGCGGCGCGGTCGTCGGGCTGGTCTCCACCGGCATCGAGGTCAACAACGTGGGTGACGCCGTCGAGAAGCAGCTGCCGCTGCTGGTGGGCGCGACCGTCGTCGCCCTGCTGCTCGGCACGGGCGGCGCCGCCCTGGTGAGCGGCCGGCTGCGGCGCCAGACCCGGGGCCTGGGAGCGGCCGAGATGGCCCGGATGAACGAGCACCACGAGGCCGTCCTGCACGCGGTGCGCGAGGGCGTCCTCATCGTCGACGCCGAGCACCGGCTGCTGCTCGCCAACGACGAGGCCCGACGGCTGCTGGACCTGCCGGCCGACGCCGAGGCCCGCCACGTGACCGACCTGGGCCTCGATCCGCGCACGGTGGAGCTGCTCGTCTCGGGCCGGGTCGCGACCGACGAGGTCCACCTGGCGGGCGACCGGTTCCTCGCCGTCAACGTACGTCCCACCGAGCCCTTCGCCGGGGAACCGTCGGGCAGCGTGATGACGCTGCGCGACACCACCGAGCTGGCGGCGCTCTCCGGGCGGGCGGAGGTGGCCCGCGAACGGCTCCAGCTGCTCTACGACGCCGGCGTGCGCATCGGCACCACCCTGGACGTGGTGCGCACCGCCGAGGAGCTGTCGGAGGTGGCCGTGCCGCGGTTCGCGGACTTCGTGACCGTCGAGCTGCTGGAGCCGGTGCTGCGCGGGGACGAGCCCTCGGCGACGGGCGGGACGCACACCCGGATGCGCCGCGCGGCCATGTCGGGGATCCGTACGGACCAGCCGCTCCAGCCGGTCGGGGACACCATCCGCTTCGAGGTGCCGACGGCTCCGATGGCCGCCGCGCTGGAGGCCGGGCGGGCGGTGCTCGCCGCCGATCTGCACGCCGCGATGGGCTGGCGGGCGCAGGACCCGGCCGGCACCCGGGTGGCCCTGGACTACGGGCTGCACTCGCTGATCTCCGTACCGCTCCAGGCGCGCGGCGTGGTGTTGGGCATGGCGAACTTCTGGCGGGTCGACACGCCCGACGCGTTCGACGAGGAGGACCTGTCCTTCGCGGAGGAGCTGGGCGCCCGCGCCGCCGTCTCCATCGACAACGCGCGCCGCTACACCCGGGAGCACGCCACCGCCGTGACGCTCCAGCGCAGCCTGCTGCCGCGGGTGCTGCCGGACCTGACGGCGGTGGACGTCGCCTTCCGGTACCTGCCGGCGAAGGCGGGGGTGGGCGGTGACTGGTTCGACGTGATCCCGCTGCCGGGGGCCCGGGTGGCGCTGGTGGTGGGCGACGTCGTGGGTCACGGGGTGCACGCGGCGGCGACGATGGGCCGGCTGCGGACGGCCGTGCACAACTTCTCGACGCTGGACATGCCGCCGGACGAGCTGCTGGGCCACCTGGACGAGCTGATCGACCGGATCGACCAGTTGGAGAGCGGCGCCGCCGCCGAGGGCGGGGGCGGGCGCCCGGGCCCGCCCGACCCGCAGGCCGCGAGCGCCCTGACGGGAACCGCGGGGGCCGAGGAGGGCGAGGAGGGCGAGGGGGCCGCCGGCATCACGGGCGCCACCTGCCTGTACGCCGTCTACGACCCGGTGTCGGGCGTGTGCGCGATGGCCAGCGCCGGTCATCCGGGGCCCGCCCTGGTGCACGCGGACGGGCGCGTGGAGTTCCCGGAGCTGCCGACGGGGCTGCCCCTGGGCGTGGGCGGCATGCCGTTCGAGGCGACGACGCTGCGGCTGCCCGAGGGGAGCCGGCTGGTGCTCTTCACCGACGGGCTGTTGGAGGACCGCGACCGGGACTTCGACACCGGTCTGGCGCTGCTGGGCGAGGCCCTGGCCCGGCCGGGGCGCAGCCCCGAGCAGGCGTGCGCGGACGTGCTGACGGCGCTGCTGTTCCCGGCGCCGAGCGACGACATCGCCCTGTTGGTCGCGGACACGCGGCGGCTGGAGGCGGACCGGATCGCCGAGTGGGAGGTGCCCGGGAACCCGGAGGCCGTCTCGCGGGTGCGCCGGCTGGCGGCCGGGCAGTTGGCGGCCTGGGGGCTGGAGGAGGTCTCCTTCACGGCGGAGCTGGTCCTCAGCGAGCTGATCACGAACGCGATCCGGTACGGCTCCGCGCCGGTGCGGGTGCGGCTGCTGCGCGACCGGAACCTGATCTGCGAGGTGTCGGACGGCAGCAGCACCTCGCCGCACCTGCGGTACGCCGCCACCACGGACGAGGGCGGGCGCGGGCTGTTCCTGGTGGCGCAGTACGCCGAGCGGTGGGGTACGCGGTACACGGAGCGCGGCAAGGTCATCTGGGCGGAGCTGTCCCCTTCCGGCGGGGAGCCGGTGCTGCCGGAGCCGGACCTGGACGCGTTGGAGGACCTGGCCTGGTGACCGCCGCCCCCTGCCCCGCCCGCCGGGCCGGCGCGGGGGTCAGGGGGCGGCCGTACGGGCCAGGAGGACGGCCACGTCGTCCTGGGCGGCCCCCGGCAGCAGCCGGGTCAGGATCCCCTCGCAGAGCTCCTCCAGCGGCCGTGCGGGCTGCCGCAGGGCGTGCGCGAGCCGGTCCATGCCCTCGTCGAGGTCCCGGTCGCGGCTCTCGATGAGGCCGTCGGTGTACAGGGCGAGGAGGCTGCCGGGCGGGAGCGGCACCTCCTCGGTGCGGAAGGCGTGGCCGCCGCCGGTGCCCAGCGGGGTGCCGGGAGGCCCCTGGAGGAAGCGGACCGTTCCGTCGGGGGCCGCCACGGCGGGGGGCGGGTGGCCGGCGCGGGCGACGACGCAGCCGCCGGCGGCCGGGTCGTGGACGGCGTACACGCAGGTCGCCATCTCGTCCTCGCCCAGGTCGGCGACCACCGCGTCGAGCGAGCGCAGCATCTCGGCGGGCGGTACGTCGAGCCGGGCCAGGGTGCGCACGGCCGTGCGGAGCTGACCCATGACGGCGGCGGCGTGGATGCCGTGTCCCATCACGTCCCCGATGACCAGGCCGGTGCGTCCGCGCGGCAGCTGGATCACGTCGAACCAGTCGCCGCCGACGTCGTGCTCGCTGGCGGGCAGGTAGCGGCCGGTCAGTTCCAGTCCCGCCACCCGGGGCAGGGCGCTGTTGGTCAGGCTGCGCTGGAGGGTGAGGGCGGCCTGCCGTTGGGTGGTGTACATCCGGGCGTTGTCGATGTTGAGGGCGGCGCGGGCGACGAGTTCGTCGATGAGGACGCAGTCCTGGGCGTCGAAGGGTTCGCGTGCGCGCAGCCTGGTCACGGCGACGGCCCCGATCACCTTGCCGCGGGCCACCAGCGGGACCATGCGGGCCGAGCCGAGGGTGGCGAGGTAGTCCCGCAGGGCTCCGGCGCGGGGGTCGGTGATGAGGGCCGGGATGTCGGAGACGTAGAGGTTCATCGGGACGCCGTCGGCGATGACCCGTTCGTAGACGGTGTCGGCGGGGATCTGGAAGGTCTGGCCGGGGGCCAGTCGGGCGGTGGGGGCCTCGGGGTCGGGGAAGGTCGCGGCGAGCCGGCGCAGGACGCCGTGGGTGGAGGCGGCGGCCTCGTCGGGTTCGAGGACGGCCTCCAGGAGCTGTACGTCGGCCGAGTCCGCGAGCTGCGGCACCAGCAGCTCCACGATCTCCTCGGCGGTGCGGCGCAGGTCGAGGGTGGTTCCGATGCGGGTGCCGGCTTCGGCGAGGAGGGCGAAGCGGGTCCGGGCCCGTTCGACCTCGCGGTGGGCCCGCTGGCTCTCGGTGATGTCGATGAGGGAGGCGATCAGGCCGAGCGGTCGGCCGCCGACGTCGAGGAGGGGGGCGTAGGAGCAGGACCAGGTGCGGTCGTGGTCGGGGTCGGCGGGGGTGCGGCCGGTGCGGCGGACGTCGACGACGGCGGTGCCGCGTTCCAGTACCTGGCGCATGGTCGCCTCCAGGGCGACGGCGTTGACCCCGGGCACGACCTCGCTCAGGCGTCTGCCCAGGTGGTCGGCGGCGGGGACGCCGTTCATCCGGGCCAGGGCGTCGTTGACCCGCAGGAAGCGCAGGTCGGTGCCGAGGGTGGCGAGGCCTATCGGGGACTGGGTGAACAGGCTCTGGAGGGCGGCGAGGGAGTCCCGCATGTGCAGGACCTCGGAGGTCTCGACGGCGATGAGCATGGCCCCCGTACGGCCCTGCGGGTCGGCGGCGGGCACGATCCACATCTCCATCGGCACCCGGTGGCCGTCGCGGTGGCGTACCGGGAGGGTGCCGACGACGGTCTCCCCCGCCTGGACGCGGCGCGTCAGGTCCTCGGCGAGTTCCTGGTTGGCCTCGGGGACGAGCACGGCCGTGCCGGGGCGTCCGAGGATGTCCTCGGGGCGGTGGCCGAGCAGGTCCTGGGCGGCCAGGGACCACTCGACGACGCGCCCGTCGGCGTCCTCGCGCCACAGGGCGATCGGCAGCAGCTCGCGCAGAACGCCCGCGTACCCGACGGCCGCCATCGGTGGCGGATCGGGCGCCTCGCTCGTCGACTGGTACGTGTCCAATGCACCGACCTCACCCCGGGGGGTCCGATTCCTACCGATTCACCCTATCCGAGGGCTCGGGTGCGGGCGCTGCCGCAGGGTACAGGCAGGGGAGACGGGCGACAGGAGCCGGGGCGGGGGCGGGCGTCGGGCGCGGGGGCGCGCGGCGGGCCGGGGCGGGGTCTCGGCGGGTGAACCGGACCGTTCGCTCTGCCCCGGCGTCGCCGGACGCCCCCGCTCCCGCGTCAGAAGTCGACCTGCGCCCGTACGTCGGCCCGGCCCACGGACTCCAGCTGCCAGGTCGAGCAGTACAGGCGGCGGATGTACTCGATGTCGGCGTTACGGGCGTGGGCCTCGCGCACCGGGTACATCACCGTCAGCTCGTACGATCTCTCCTTGTTGATGTCGCCCTCCTTGTCGCGCCACTGGCCGCGCGCCTCCTGGAGCGTCAGTCCCGAGGGGAAGCGGGGCGTGACCACGTCCGCGACGAACTTCATGAACTCCTCCTCGGTGATGGGCGGGTGGCCGTCGTGGCGCCCGGTGCCGAAGTAGAGGTGGGTGGAGACGTAGGCGGTGCCCCGCGCGGACGCCTCGTCCCGGTCCGCCGTCGCCGTGACGGCGCGGGTGTCGAGGGGGACCTGCGGGGCGGGTCCGCCGAAGGTGAGCAGGAGGGCGGCGGCCGCGAGGAGGACGGCCGCGGGGGTCGTGATGCGGATCTGGGGCATGGGTTCCCGTCTGGGGTCGGTGGGGCGGTGGGGACGGTGGAGCGGGGGGATCGGTCGAAGGGGTCGTGGGGGCGTGGGGCTTCGTGCCGCCGCGCCGTCGATCGCGGCGCGGGTCGGTGCGGGGCGGGCGGGGCGGGCGCCCCGGTGCCGGCGGGCCGGCTAGAGGGGTCGGGGCCCCGGTGGCAGGGACCGGCGCAGGAACACCGCCGCGTCCCGCAGCGCCGGGGGCGCGTCCGGCCGCCCGCGCAGTTCCGCCGCCGTCCGGGCCAGGGTCTCGGTCGTCCGCGCGGAGCCGATGGCGGCGGCCGTCGGCGCGATCCGCCCGATCAGCGCCTCCGCCTCCCGCCAGGCCCCGGCCCGGGCCAGCGCCGACAGCAGCTCGGCGGTGAACAGGTGCCGGTAGGCGGGGCCGGGAGCGGTGGCCGCCTCGTACAGCAGGGGGACGGCCCGGTCCCAGCGGCGCAGCCGGGCCTCGACCCAGCCCCGGTGCCCGAGCAGTTCGACCTCGTCGATCCACCAGGCCCAGGGCGGGTCGTGGCGCGACACGCCGTCCAGGAAGAGGTTCCGGGCGCGGGAGATCAGCTCCAGGGGGCGCGCGTGGCCGCCCAGCAGGGCCAGCGCGTGCGCCTGCCGGATCTGCACGAGCCCGGCGACCCTGGCCGGCAGCGGCCGCCGCCCCCGTACCCGGGAGGCGGCCTCCAGGGCGGCGCGCGGGCGGCCGGTGTGCGCGGCGAGCATGCTGTGGTTGAGCAGGACCAGGCGTGCGGTCCAGTCGTCGCCGCAGCGGGCGGCGAGGCGCAGGGCGCGCGCGTTCATCCGGCGGGCGCCCCGGTAGTGGCCGGCGTCGAAGAGGATCCAGCCCGCGACCTCGTACAGCTCGGCGAGCGCCGCGAGCAGGTCGGCGCCGGTGCCGGGCACGGCGCGCGCGGCGCGCAGGGCCTCGCGCACGGCCGGGACGGCCGCCGTGGCGCCGTGGGCGACGTCGACGCCGACGAGGGCCATGGCCGCGGAGCGGGCCCACAGCGCCGCCGCGTCCTCGTCGCCCTCGTACGCCGCCGGCGGGGGGCCGGCCGGGCCGGTCAGGACCCGCTCCGGGTGGCGAGGAGCCCGGCGTCGATCCGCCCCGCGCGGCCCCGCGCGCCGAGGGCGTCGAAGGAGGAGGCCACCTCGGTCAGCCACTCCACCTCGTCGCGGAAGTCCTCGTAGGGCGGGCGTTCGGGGATGTCGGAGGTCTCGGCCCGTTCGGCGCGGGCCACCCGCTCCTCGGGCGGACGTCCGAGGACCGCCCGGACCTGGAGGGCCTCGCCCAGGGGGGAGGTGGGGTCGTCCGGGAGGTCCAGGGAGCGGGCCACGCGGGAGAACTCGGCCAGGGACAGGGAGGTGCGCAGGATCAGCTGCCCGTCGCGGATCTCGATGACGCGCCGGTAGAGGCTGTAGTGCGGGTCCCGGGGCGGGACGAGGTCGCGCGCCCAGGAGCGCGGCGGGTCGAGGGCGATGTCCGGGGTGGCCTGGTAGAGCGCCCACCACAGGGGGCGCAGGCGCCGGTAGGAGCGGTAGCTGCGCAGCCAGCCCCGGGTGCGGGTGATGTGGATGCCCCAGGAGGGGATGGTCCAGCCGGCGATCTGGAGCAGGGCCCCGACGCTGCCGCAGGTCCACTGGATGGGGTCGAGGACGGCGGCGTCGTAGTCGAGTCGGGTGCCGGCGATCTGGATGCCGCGGGTGACGCAGTACACGAGGATGAGGGTGGCCCCCACGGTCACCGTGCGCATCCCGACCTTGAGCCACTGGCGGTTGGCCATCGTGGTGAAGCGCAGCGAGAGCCGGACCGTCTCGAACTGTCCGACGGCGCAGATCAGCAGGTAGAAGGTCATGTAGAGGGCGTAGCCGCGGTGCTGGATGCTGAGCAGGATCGTCGAGGTGGCCGTCTCCGAGCGGGCGACGGGTCCCACGACGAAGGAGGCGACGATCAGGACGGCGAGGGCCGCGCCGAAGAACGCGACACGGCGGCGGGCCATGCCCGGGGCCCGGTCGGGCGGGGCCGACCAGTAGACGAGGACCACCTGTTGGGCGGCGGTGAGCACGACGACGGCGACCTGGGTGATCAGCGAGGTGATGTTGGGCAGGCCGAAGAAGGCGGAGATGTGCAGGCGCAGCAGGTCCAGGTCGACGAGGAAGCTGACGCCGGAACACAGGAAGTACGTGCACAGGGCCCACAGGGCGATGTCCTGGCGGCGGCGCAGGAGGTCGGGGAGGCGGTAGGCGAAGGCCGCGAGGCCCACGCCGGCGCAGACCCAGGCGAGGATCGTGTAGATCACGCGGGCCCCTGTTCGGGTCGGTCGGGGCGGCCCAGCCCGCTCTCGATGCGGGCCACGATCTCGGCGGCGTCCGCCGGGACGCCCCAGGCCCGTTCGGTCCAGCGCTTCGCGGCGCGGGCGAGGATCAGCGAGGCCATGGTCTCGGCCTCCTGCTCCTCGTCGTCGCTGTAGCGGGAGCGGGCCAGGACGCCGCGGACGGCCTCCGGGTCGACGTCGGAGAAAATGCGGCTCGGATCGGTCTGGTCCAGCCGCACGGATCCGCTGTGTTCCAAAGCGATGTGCGCGAGCTCGTGGGCGATGATGTGTTCCTTGTGGGAGGCGGACGCCGCCTCCTCGAACGCGATCACGTCGAAGTCGTCGAGTTTGAGCCATATGCCGAAGAGATGCCGTTCAGGGAACGGCGTGGATATCAAATGGATCGGTCGACGGCGCTGTTCGCTCAAATAACGGTGGAGTTCGTCGATACCGCAGCCGCGCTCCATGCCCCACTCGTCGAGCAGGGCCTCGCAGCTCTGGCGGACCTTCCTCAGGCGACGCCTGAGCCGCCTCTCCTCGGACGCCGGTAACGCGGAGCCAGGTAACTTCATCCTCAGTCCTCCGGCGAACCCAGCGGTCGGACAACGCGGCCATGATGCCACACGCCCAACTCGCCACCGGACGGCGTCAGTTCTATTCGGCCATTCCCCCCGTATTCCGGCCGACGATCGACCGGCCGGCCTGCTCTCGACCGCGGCGGAATACGGAGGGGAATCGTGAATACGCATCGACACCGGAAAGGGGCGCACCCGCCTCCGTGAGGCGTCCCGAGGTCAGCGCGCGGCCAGGACCTCCGCCATGCCCCGGGCCAGGCACGGGATGCGGTCGGCGGGGATGCCCGCGATGTTGACGCGTCCGGCGGTGGTCCCGTAGATGGCGTGCCGGCGGCGCAGGCGGAGCATCTCCTCGCCGGTCAGCGGCAGCATGGAGAACATCCCGCGCTGTCCGGCGAGCACGCGCGCCGGGGCGCCGTGCCCCAGGTCGGTCAGCAGCCGGACCAGTTCGGTGCGGTGGGCGGTGATCCGGCCGCGCATGACGTCGAGTTCCGCCCGCCAGGCGGCCGTGAGGCCGGCGTCCTCCAGGATGGTCGTCACCACGGCGGCGCCGTGCTCGGGCGGCATGGAGTACAGGGTGCGGGCCGCGTTCTGCAGGGCGGTCTCGGCGTGCCGCACGGCCTGCCGCGAGGAGCCGAGGACGATGGCGCAGCCCGTCCGGTCGCTGTAGAGGCCGAAATTCTTCGAGCAGCTCACGGCGACGAGCATCTCCGGGACCCGCGCGGCCAGCAGGCGCGTGGGTTCCAGGTCGGCCTCCAGGCCGTCGCCGAGCCCGTGGTAGGCGAGGTCGACGAAGGGCACCCAGCCGTCGCGCACCGCGAGGTCGGCCAGCGCCTCCCAGTCCTCGCGCGAGGGGTCGACGCCGGTCGGGTTGTGGCAGCAGCCCTGGAGCAGGACGACGTCGTCGCGGCGGGCCTCGCCCAGCGCGGCGAGGACCCCGTCGGAGTCGAAGCCGCCGTCGGGGGCGCACCAGCCGAAGGGGCGGACGCGCAGTCCGGCGGCCTCCAGGATGGGGCGGTGGTTGACGTAGGCGGGGTCGCTGATCCACACGGTGGTGCCGGGGCGGGTCCGGCAGATCAGGTCGGCCAGCAGGCGCAGCGCGCCGGAGCCGGCGACGGTCTGGACGGCGGCGGCGCGACCGGCGGAGCCGCCGGCCTCCTCGGCTCCGAGGACGAGGCCCAGCAGGGCGCGGTTGAAGGCGGCGTTGCCGGACAGGCCGCGGTACTCCTTGGAGGCGGAGCGTTCGGCGAGCCTGATCTCGGCCTCGCGGACGGCGGCCATGACGGGCGTGCGTCCGGTGTGGTCGCGGTAGACGCCGAGGACGAGGTCCAGGCGTTCGCTCCGCTCGTCGGCGCCGAACTCGTACGTCAGGTCCCACAGCGGGTCGGTGGGCGGCGGGGGGAGCAGCTCGAGCATCTACGGAACCTCGGTACGGGGTGCGGACACGGCGGGGACGGGACGTGCGGTGGCGCCGGGGGCCGCGGCGGTGGCGGCCGCGCCGGCGGTGGTCCGGGCGCGCGGGCGGCGGTTGGCCAGGACCACGCCGACGGTGATCAGCGGGACCCCGACGAGGACGGCGACGGTCGGCCTCTCGCCCAGCACCGGCACGGCGAGCAGGACGACGGCGACGGGGCTGAGGCTGCCGACGACGGAGCTGCGCTCGGCGCCGAGGGAGCGGATGGCGAAGGCGTAGAGCAGGCCGGCGCACAGGCCCACCCCGAGCCCCTGCACGACGAGGAACAGGGCGATGTCGGACCCGGCGGCCTGGGCGAGGCCCGTGGGCAGGACGCCGGTGAGGACGAGGAGGGCGATGACGGCGAAGGAGGGCAGGCACAGCAGGCCGATGGAGCCGATCGGGTCGAGGTCGACGTCCCGCAGGCCCACGGTGTACAGGGCCCACAGGCCGCTGGCCACGAGCAGGGTGCCGGCGCCCTGGAGGACGTCGGCGTCGACGGGGACGACGTAGCGCCACACGAGCGCGGCGACGCCGGCGGCGATCAGGGCCAGTCCGACGGTCTGCGTCCCGCGGGGCACTCCCTTGCCTCGGGCGGCCATGATCGCGGCCACGAAGAGCGGGACCATGCCGGGGACGATCGAGCCGACGAAGGCGGCGGAGGTCAGGGCGCCCCCGTGCATGGCGGCGAGGAAGAAGGGCACCCCGGCACCGCAGACGATCTTGAGGGCGGGTCCGGGGCGGACGGCGGCGATCCGGTGCCGTCGGCGCCACAGGGCCGGCAGCAGGACGAGGAGGGGGACGCCGAAGCGCAGCAGGGCCGCGTCGGCGGGTCGCAGGGTGGAGGCGCCAAGAGCGCGGGCGCTGAGCGCGAAGCCCGCCCAGATCGCCACGGTCACGATCAGCGCGGCCATGCCGCGGGCCTGCGGGGAGAGCCCGCGTGGGCCGGGGTGTCCGGCCCGCGGGCCCGCCGCGTCGGGAACTTCGGCCGCCTCGGTGGTGTGCGTAGCGACCAAGGGAATTGCTCCAGCCTCAGGGGTGCGCACCGGTCCGGTCCGCTCACGGGCAACGCTAGGGCCTGGGGCGGGGCAGCCGATTGCCAGTTCTGCCGCTCGGACATACGTTTGGGGCAGAATCTGCCAAGGAGTGGCCATGGACGCAGTCGATCTGCAGATCATCCGGGAATTGCAGGCCGACGGGCGACTGTCCAACCAGGACCTCGCCGACCGCGTGCGCCTCTCCCCCTCGCCCTGCCTGCGCCGCGTCCGGCGCCTGGAGGAGGCGGGCCTGATCCGCGGGTACACGGCCATGGTCGACCAGGTGGCGTTCGGGCTGCCGGTGACCGTCTTCGTCCGCATCCGGCTGGAGCGGCACACGGCCGAGGCGGTCCGGCTGTTCGAGCAGCACGTCGCGGTGATCGAGCACATCCAGGACTGCTACCTGATGGCGGGGAGCAGCGACTACCTGCTGCGCGTCGTGATCGAGGACCTGGAGGCGTACGAGTCCCTGGTGCGCGACCGGATCCACGCCATCCCCGGGATCGCGGCCATCGAGTCGAGCTTCGCCTTCGGCAGCGTCAAGCAGTCGCGGACCTACCCGCGGCCCCGGCCGGGAGGTTCCGCCCGCGTCCGCTAGGGCCTGTCGTCAAACTCCCGTCGTCGCCCGTAGGGCGGCCCCGCGGCGGCTGGTGCGTGCTCTCGGCGTGCCGGGCGGAAGCCCTTGTACT
>NZ_JBEZIB010000068.1:0-19960 GCF_040650855.1 Streptomyces sp. NPDC048606
GCAGGGGGGACCCTGTGGGAGAGTAGGACGCCGCCGAACAATCATTGTGGGAAAGCCCCGCACCTTATGGTGCGGGGCTTTTCTGCGTTCAGGGGCCGGTCGCGAACTCCTGTAGGGTCAGGGGGCATCGATTCGACACTATCTACAGTCACAGTGGAGGCCCCCGGGTGGAGGTCCAGGAGACTCGGGTCCAGACTGACCGAATTTTCACCATTCCGAACATCCTCAGCATGGCCCGTCTCGTGGGCGTGCCGCTGTTCCTCTGGCTGATCCTGACCGAGCGCGACGGATGGGCCCTGGCCGTCCTGATGCTCAGCGGGATCAGCGACTACCTCGACGGAAAACTCGCGCGCCGCTGGAATCAGATCAGCAATCTCGGCCGGCTTTTGGACCCTGCCGCGGACCGCCTCTACGTCCTGACCACGCTGTTCGGGCTGACCTGGCGCGAGATCCTGCCCCTGTGGCTCACCGCGGCGCTCCTCGCCCGCGAGGCAATGTTGCTGGTCATGGTGTGGATCCTGCGCCGGCACGGCTATCCGCCGCCCCAGGTCAACTTCCTCGGCAAGGCCGCGACCTTCAACCTGATGTACGCCTTCCCCCTCCTGTTGCTCAGCGACGGCACCGGTTGGCTCGCCTGGATGGCGTCCGTTTTCGGATGGGCGTTCGCGGGTTGGGGTACAACGCTCTATTGGTGGGCAGGAATCCTTTACGTGGTGCAAGTCCGCCGTCTGGTCAAGGCGGATGCCACGGCCGATTGAGCTCACTCGGCGCCGGTACTGACGCGGAGGAGTAGCGGGAGTCACCGTCCGAGACGGGTGAGGTCGGCTGGACCGTCATCTCTCTAGGAGGACTCTTCCGACATGAAGGCCGTCGTGATGGCCGGTGGCGAAGGTACGCGGCTTCGCCCCATGACCTCAAGCATGCCCAAGCCGCTCCTGCCGGTGGCCAACAGGCCGATCATGGAGCACGTGCTCAGGCTGCTCAAGCGCCATGGGCTCAGCGAGACCGTGGTCACCGTGCAGTTCCTGGCGTCGCTCGTCAAGAACTATTTCGGGGACGGCGAGGAGCTCGGTATGGAGCTCTCCTATGCCAATGAGGAGAAGCCGCTCGGCACCGCCGGAAGCGTGAAGAACGCCGAGGAGGCACTGAAGGACGACACGTTCCTCGTCATTTCCGGCGACGCGCTCACCGACTTCGACCTCACCGACCTCATCAACTTCCACAAGGAGAAGGGCGCACTCGTCACGGTGTGCCTCACCCGTGTGCCGAATCCGCTGGAATTCGGCATCACCATCGTGGACGAGGAAGGAAAGGTCGAACGCTTCCTGGAGAAGCCGACCTGGGGGCAGGTGTTCTCGGACACCATCAACACCGGCATCTACGTGATGGAGCCGGAGATCTTCAACTACGTCGACGCGGACGTCTCCGTCGACTGGTCCGGTGACGTCTTCCCGCAGCTGATGAAGGAAGGCCGGCCGATCTACGGCTACGTGGCCGAGGGCTACTGGGAGGACGTGGGCACCCACGAGAGCTACGTCAAGGCGCAGGCCGACGTGCTCGAGGGCAAGGTCCAGGTCGACATGGACGGCTTCGAGATCTCGCCCGGGGTGTGGATCGCCGAAGGCGCCGAGGTGAGCCCCGACGCGGTGCTGCGGGGTCCCCTCTACATCGGGGACTACGCCAAGGTCGAGGCCGGGGTCGAGATCCGCGAGCACACCGTCGTCGGGTCCAACGTCGTCGTCAAGAGCGGGGCCTTCCTGCACAAGGCCGTCGTCCACGACAACGTGTACATCGGGCCGCACAGCAACCTGCGCGGCTGCGTCATCGGCAAGAACACCGACATCATGCGCGCCGCGCGGATCGAGGACGGGGCCGTCATCGGCGACGAATGCCTGGTGGGCGAGGAGTCCATCGTCCAGGGCAACGTCCGGGTGTACCCGTTCAAGACGATCGAGGCCGGCGCCTTCGTCAACACCTCCGTGATCTGGGAGTCCCGGGGCCAGGCGCACCTCTTCGGTGCCCGCGGGGTCTCCGGCATCCTGAACGTGGAGATCACCCCCGAGCTGGTGGTGAAGCTGGCGGGGGCGTACGCGACGACGCTGAAGAAGGGCGCGATCGTCACCACCGCCCGAGACCACTCCCGCGGCGCGCGAGCGCTCAAGCGGGCCGTCATCTCGGCGTTGCAGGCCAGCGCCATCGACGTGCGTGACCTGGAGAACGTGCCCCTGCCCGTGGCGCGGCAGCAGACCGCCCGCGGCGCCGCCGGCGGCATCATGATCAGAACCTCGCCCGGGGTGCCGGACTCGGTGGACATCATGTTCCTCGACGAGCGGGGCGCGGACCTCTCGCAGGCGCAGCAGCGCAAGCTGGACCGCGTGTACGCGCGTCAGGAGTACCGGCGCGCGTTCCCCGGAGAGATCGGTGACCTCCAGTTCCCGTCGAGCGTCTTCGACTCGTACACGGGTTCGCTGCTGAGGCGGGTGGACACCACCGGGATCGCCGACTCCGGCCTCAAGGTCGTCGTGGACGCGTCCAACGGCAGCGCCGGACTGGTCCTGCCGAGCCTGCTGGGCCGGCTCGGCGTGGACGCGCTGACGATCAACCCCGGTCTGGACGAGTCCAGGCCGACGGAGAGCCGGGAATCCCGGCGGGCCGGCCTGGTGCGGCTCGGGGAGATCGTGGCGTCGGCGCGGGCCGCGTTCGGCGTGCGGTTCGACCCGGTGGGCGAGCGGATCTCCCTCGTGGACGAGCGCGGCCGGATCATCGAGGACGACCGGGCGCTGCTCGTCCTCCTCGACCTGGTGGCCGCCGAGAAGCGCAGCGGCAAGGTGGCGCTGCCGGTGACCACCACGCGCGTCGCCGAGCAGGTGGCTGCGTACCACGGCACGCAGGTGGAGTGGACGACGACCTCGCCGGACGACCTCACGCGGGTCGGCCGGGAGGAGACCACCATCTTCGGTGGAGACGGTCGGGGCGGGTTCATCGTTCCCGAGTTCAGCAGCGTCTTCGACGGGTCGGCGGCGTTCGTGCAGCTGATCGGGCTGGTGGCGCGTACGCAGCTCACCCTGAGCCAGATCGACTCGCGGATCCCGCGGGCCCACGTGCTCAAGCGGGACGTGCCGACGCCGTGGGCGGCGAAGGGGCTCGTCATGCGGCGGGTCGTGGAGGCCGCCGGCGACCGGCAGGTCGACACCACCGACGGGGTGCGCGTGGTCGAGGCCGACGGGCGGTGGGCACTGGTCCTGCCGGACCCGGCGGAGGCGGTCACCCACCTGTGGGCCGAGGGCCCCGACGACGCGTCCGCGCAGGCCCTGCTCGACGAGTGGGGCGCGGTCGTGGACGGTGCCGGGCAGCACTGACGGCGGTGACGGGGCCGGGTGCCCCGTAGGGCGGTCGGCCGGCGGGCCGGGTGCGGGCAGTGACCCGTCCCGGTCCGCCGGCCGGACGCATTCGGTGGGGGCGGTGGCGACATGCGACGATGTGGTGCATGTCGCAGCCGCCCCACAACCGGAGTTCGGCCGGTCCGCCCGCGCGCCCGGACGCGTCCATGTCGCTGCTGACGCACGTGATGGACCACAGCCTCGACGAGGGCTATGCGGAAGCGACGGCCCGGCGCGAGGCGGACGGTACCGCGGGTCTGCCGCGCACCCTGAAGGCGAAGCTGGCGCTCGCCGCCGGGCTCGTCCTGGCTGCGATGGTGGTCACGCTGGGTGCGGCGCAGGCACGGATAGCGGCGCCGGTGCTGGCCAAGGAGCGCCAGGAGCTGATCCAGCGGGTGGAGCGCGCCGACGCGCGCGCCGACGGCCTGGAGCGGGACATCGAGCGGCTGCGTTCGGAGGTCGCCGATCGTCAGCGGGCGGTGCTCAAGCAGCCGGGCGGGGAGCAGGCCCGGCTGGTGGCCGCGTTGTCCGGTGCAACCGAGGTGCGCGGTCCCGGCGTCAGGTTGGAAGTGGACGACGCGAAGGGATCTTCGTCCAGTGGCGGTGGACCGCGCGAGAGCAGCGGGTTCTCGGACACCGGACGGCTGCGTGACCGGGACATGCAGAGGATCGTCAACGGCCTGTGGCAGTCGGGAGCCGAGGCGATCTCGATCAACGGGCAGCGGTTGACGGCGCTGTCGGCGATCAGGGCGGCCGGTGACGCCATACTGGTCGACAACAGACCCCTGGTGCCCCCCTACGAGGTCCTCGCGATCGGGGACAAGAAGCGGCTGGGCACCGCCTTCCAGGACTCGCTGGACGGCCAGTACCTGCACGTGTTGCAGGAGAGCTACGGCATCCGCTCCAAGCTGTCCCCGGCGGACGCGCTGGTGCTCCCGGCCGCCTCCAGCCTGACCGTACGCACAGCCACAGCAGCAGAGCCGAAGAAGGGTGCATCGTGATCGCGGTACTGGGCCTCGTGGCCGGAGTGGTGGTCGGGCTGCTGGTCCGGCCCGAAGTGCCGGCCGTGGTGGAGCCATATCTGCCGATCGCCGTGGTCGCCGCGCTGGACGCGGTGTTCGGTGGTCTGCGCGCGATGTTGGACGGGATCTTCGTGGACAAGGTCTTCGTGGTGTCGTTCCTGTCGAACGTGGTCGTGGCCGCGCTGATCGTCTTCCTCGGTGACAAGCTCGGCGTCGGCTCGCAGCTGTCGACGGGCGTGGTCGTCGTCCTCGGCATCCGGATCTTCTCCAACGCCGCGGCCATCCGTCGGCACGTCTTCCGGGCGTGAGGCCGATGAGCACGGAGAACACCCCGCCCGAAGAGCCGAAGGCGCCCGCCGCGCCCCGTGCAGAGGAGCCCGGTCCGGCGGCGGTCCCGGCGGGCGGTGATCCGCCGCAGACGGGGCGGCAGCGGCTGGCGGCCGGTCTGTGGCCGCCGCGGGTGAGCCGGGCCCAACTGATCGTCGCGTTGCTGTTGTTCGTCCTGGGGCTCGGTCTCGCGATCCAGGTCCGTTCCAACAGCGACTCCAGCGCGCCGCTGCGCGGGGCCCGCCAGGAGGACCTCGTGCGGATCCTGGACGAGCTGGACGGGCGCACCAAGCGCCTGGAGGACGAGAAGCAGAGCCTGGACGCGCAGCGCAGGGAGCTGGAGAACAGCTCCGACCAGGCGGAGGAAGCGCGCCGGCAGACCCTGGAGAAGGAGCGCCAACTGGGCATCCTGGCCGGTACGGTAGCTGCGCAGGGGCCGGGGATCACGTTGCGGATCACCGATCCCAAGGGTCAGGTGCGGTCCGACCAGTTGTTGGACACGTTGCAGGAGCTGCGCGCGGCCGGGGCCGAGGCGATCCAGATCAACGGCGTCCGCGTCGTGGCGGGGTCGTACTTCTCGGACGTGGGCGGTGGCATCGGGATCGACGGTAAGAAGATCACACAGCCCTACGAGTTCAAGGTCATCGGCAAGCCGCAGGACCTGGAGCCCGCGCTCAACATCCCGGGCGGTGTCGTGCAGACGTTGGAGAAGGAGCAGGCCAACGTGGCCGTCACACGGTCGGCGAAGATCGTTGTGGATGCCTTGCGGGCTGCGGAGCAGCCTGACTACGCTCGGTCGTCATCGCCGTGAGGCGGTGTGGAATGTGGAACGGCTCACGCGGCCGGACGGCTGCGGGGGGTCGACGCACCGAAGTCGCGGTGCGTGGTGGAAACTGTCTGGTGGTTACGGACGTTGTGAGAATGTCCGGGTCGGCAGGTGTGTGCATGCAGAGTTCGTCCTGCCCCACGGGCGGGTCTGTTTCGGTCAAGGGGAATCGCCCGTGAAGTTGTTTGAGAAGTTGTTCGGCAAGAAGAACCGCGAGGAGAGTGGCGCGGCGCGCCACCGTGCGGGACAGGGAGACGGGGAAGGGCAGGGCGACCGGCCGCTCTTCCGTGACGAGGTGGCCGGTGCGGGAGACAATTCGGGCGCACAGGGCGCGTCGACTGTTGACCCCGCGGGTTCCGGACGCATAGGTTTCGGTGAACCATCAACCTCAAGTGCGGGTGGAGGGTTTACTCCCGACCCGTATGCCACCAATGCATCCGCGGGGCAGCCGCGGCGCGAGGAGCCGTCCATGTCGGCCGTCCAGGTTTGTGGCAGGTGCGGGCACCGCAGCGATGCGGCCAGCCGGTTCTGCTCCAACTGCGGGGCGCCGCTGCGACCGGGTCTGACGCCGGAGCGTGCCTCGGAGACCACGTCCACCATCTCGATCTCGGGTCTTGAGGCCTACGAGGCCGAGGCGTCCGGACAGCACGTGTCCTCCTCGCTGTCCCCCGAGGCCCAGGCCGCGGTGGAGGCGCTGCCGCCCGGTTCCGCGCTGCTGATCGTCCGGCGCGGTCCCAACTCCGGCAGTCGCTTCCTGTTGGACGGCGAACTGACCACGGCGGGCCGTCACCCGCAGAGCGACATCTTCCTGGACGACGTCACCGTCTCCCGGCTGCATGTCGAGTTCCGCAGGGGCCCGGAGGGCGGCTTCACCGTCTCCGACGTGGGCAGCCTCAACGGCACGTACGTCAACCGCGAGCCCATCGACTCGGTCGCCCTGCACAACGGCGACGAGGTGCAGATCGGCAAGTACCGGCTGGTCTTCTACGCGAGCCTGCGGAGCATCTGACCCGCCCCCTGGACTTCCGTCCGGGGGGAAGCCCTCGGAGGGAAGGTTCCATGCTGCGTACCCCGACCGGCGGTGCCCCCCAGGGCGGCGCCGCCGGCGCCGCCGCCTCGGCAGGACGGTTGGTGAGCATCGGCACGGTGCTGACCACGCTGCGCGAGGAGTTCCCCGAAGTCACGATCTCGAAGATCCGCTTCCTGGAGGCGGAGGGGCTCGTCGAGCCCCGGCGCACGCCCTCCGGGTACCGCAAGTTCAGTACCGGGGACGTGGAGCGGTTGGGGCGCATCCTGCGCCTCCAGCGCGATCACTACCTGCCGTTGAAGGTCATCCGCGAGCAGCTCGACGCGCTCGACCGCGGTGAGCAGGTGCGCATTCCCGCGCCCACCGCGAACGGCGAGTCCGTCGACCCCGCCGTCCCCGCACCCCTGTACGGGGAGGCGGGCGGCGGGCGGCCGACCGTCGCACGGGTGGGCCGTGCCGAGCTGATCGCCGCCGCGGAGGTGGACGAGGTCCGGCTCGTGGAGTGGGAGTCGTACGGGCTCGTCAGCGAGGCTCCCGACGGTGGATTCGACGCCGAGGCGGTCACCGTGGCCCGGTTGATCGCGGACCTCGGTCGATTCGGGCTCGAACCCCGCCATCTGCGCGCTATGAAAGCGGCCGCGGACCGCGAGGCCGGACTCGTGGAACAGGTCGTCGCGCCCCTGCGCCGGCACCGCAATCCGCAGACCCGGACGCACGCGGAGGCCACGACCAGGGAGCTCGCGGGGCTGTGCGTAAGGCTCCACGAGGCCTTGGTACAGACCGCGCTCGGGGTCCGGTTGCACTGACCGGGAGGTCCGTCGTGCGGCCCCGACTACCCAAACCTGCCGGGCAGGTCCTAGGGTTGCTGTGTGAACGAGCTCGACGTTGTGGGTGTCCGGGTGGAAATGCCCTCCAACCAACCGATCGTGCTCCTGCGTGAAGTGGGAGGCGATCGGTACCTCCCCATCTGGATCGGTCCAGGGGAGGCGACCGCCATTGCCTTCGCGCAGCAGGGGATGGCCCCTGCCCGGCCGCTGACGCACGACCTGTTCAAGGACGTGCTGGAGGCGGTCGGTGAGGAGCTCACCGAGGTCCGCATCACGGATCTGCGGGAGGGCGTCTTCTACGCGGAGCTGGTCTTCGCCAGCGGGGTCGAGGTGAGCGCGAGGCCATCCGACGCCATAGCGCTGGCCCTGCGGACGGGGACGCCGATCTACGGCAGTGACGGCGTCCTCGACGACGCCGGAATCGCCATTCCCGACGAGCAGGAGGACGAGGTGGAGAAGTTCCGTGAATTCCTCGACCAGATCTCGCCGGAGGACTTCGGCACGGGCCCCCAGTAGCGGACCCGGCGGGGGTGGCGCACCGTGGTCGTGAGGGGCGCGAGACCGGGCCCCTCGTGAAACACGGGCCGCGTCGTACTCCCGGAACTTTCAGCCCATTCGAGTAGCCTTTCCCCGCAATGGGGTACGGGAAACCACTCTCAGGGTGATTATCACTCGGCGTGCCGAGTGTGGCGATCGTTGACGCACCCCTGGTCACTGCCTACCTTCAAGATGGCAGGTCAAGGACGGAGGGTCGGCGTGAGGATCACGGGCGACGGTACGACCGGGGGCACCCCCGCGCGCAGTGATGGCGGGTCGTACCCGATGCGCGGTGCTGCGGCTGGTCCCGCGCACCGTCAGCCGGCGGCGGCCCCGGCGGTGGGGCCGGTGAGCGAGGATCCGACGCCCGAACAGGTCGGCTACCGGGGCCCCACGGCCTGCGCCGCGGCCGGGATCACCTACCGCCAGCTCGACTACTGGGCGCGCACCGGCCTCGTGGAGCCCAGCGTGAGACCGGCCTACGGGTCGGGCACGCAGCGGCTGTACAGCTTCCGCGACGTGGTCGTCCTCAAGATCGTGAAGCGCTTCCTCGACACCGGGGTCGCGCTCCAGAACATCCGCACCGCCGTCCGGCACCTGCGCGACCGGGGTTTCTCCGACCTCGAACGGATGACGCTGATGAGCGACGGGGCGACCGTCTACGAGTGCACCTCCCCGGACCAGGTCGTCAGCCTGCTCCAGGGCGGGCAGGGTGTCTTCGGCATCGCCGTCGGGGTCGTCTGGCGCGACGTCGAGAGCGCGCTGTCGCAGCTGCACGGCGAGCGCGTGGACACCGGCGAGACCGTGGTCGGCCACAATCCGGCCGACGAGCTGGCGGCCCGCCGCAACCGCGCCGGCTGACCTCCCCGGTGCGGGCCCTCGCCGCGCGCGGATCCCCGCGGGCCCGTGGGGCGGCTGCGGCCCGCTGTCAGAGCCGTAGGGCAGCATCGGGGTGTGAGAACCGCGCCGACCATCCTGCACCTGGACATGGACGCCTTCTACGCCGCGGTGGAGCAGGCGTCGAAGCCCAGTCTGCGCGGGAAGGCCGTGATCGTCGGCGGGCTCGGGCCGCGCGGCGTGGTCGCCACCGCCTCCTACGAGGCCAGACGGTACGGGGTGCACTCGGCGATGCCGACCGCGCAGGCCCGCCGGCTCTGTCCGAACGGCGCCTACGTCCACCCCCGCTTCACCCTCTACCGGCAGGTCAGCGACCTCGTCATGGGCCTGCTGCGGGAGCTCTCGCCCCTGGTGGAGCCCCTCAGCCTGGACGAGGCCTTCGTGGACCTGGAGGCGGGCGGGCGGGCCTTCGACGCGCCGGGCGCCCGCGCCACCGGGGAACGGCTGCGCGCCGACATCGCGGCCCTGACCGGCCTGAGCGGCTCGGTGGGCCTGGCCGGGTCGAAGATGCTGGCCAAGGTGGCCTCCGAGGAGGCCAAGCCGAACGGACTGCTGCTGATCGAGCCCGGTACCGAGCGGGAGCTGCTCGCGCCGATGCCGGTGCGGACCCTGCCCGGGGTGGGGCCGGCCACCGGGGAACACCTGCGGCGGGCCGGCATCACCACCGTGGGGGACCTGGCCGAGGCGGGCGAGGACGAGCTGGTGCGGATGGTGGGCAGGGCCCACGGGGTCGGCCTGTACCGGATGGCGCTCGGACTGGACGACCGGCCCGTGGTGGCCGAACGGGACGCGAAGTCGGTGTCCGTCGAGGACACCTTCGACGTGGACCTGCACGACCGCGTCCGCATCCGGGGGGAGGTGGCGCGGCTCGCCGACCGGTGCGTGGTGCGGCTGCGCGCCTCCGGGCACTCGGGACGGACGATCGTCCTGAAGGTGCGCCGCTACGACTTCTCCACCCTGACCCGCTCCGAGACCCTGCGCGGGCCGACCGACGACCCGGCGGTCGTCCGGGAGGCGGCGGCGCGACTGCTGGAGGGCGTCGACACCACGGGCGGCGTACGGCTGCTGGGGGTCGGCGTGACCGGGCTCGCCGACTACACCCAGGAGGACCTCTTCGCCCAGGCCCGCACCGAGGGGGAGGCGGCGGACGGGACGACGGGCGCGCCCCAGGAGGCGGCCGGGCAGGAGGGGGCCGCGGCGCCCGAGGAGCCGTCCGGGGAGCCGGAGCGGGCCGCCGCACGGCACTGGCCGGCGGGGAGCGACGTACGGCACGCGGTGTACGGGGCCGGATGGGTGCAGGGCAGCGGCGTCGGGCGGGTCACCGTACGGTTCGAGCGGCCGGGATCGGCGCCCGGGCGGGTCCGTACCTTCCGGGTGGACGACCCGGAACTGGAGACCTCCGATCCGCTGCCCCTGGTGGGGGAGGCGTCCTCGGACCTCTCTACGGCTTCTCCGGAGGGGTGAGGGGGCCGCGGACGTCCTCGGGGAGGGTCACGTCCAGGCCGTAGTGGTGGTAGAGCTGGAGTTCCTGCTCGGGGGAGAGGTGGCGACCCACCCCGAAATCGGGGGCGTCCCTGATCAGGGAACGGTCGAAGGGCACGCGCAGGGCGTCGTCCACGACCTCGCTGGGTTCCAGGGGGACGAAGGCGTCCCGGCCGAAGAGGCCGGTCCGGACGGCGGCCCATTCCGGCACTCCCGTGGCGTCGTCGAGGTAGACCTCGTCCACGGTGCCGATCTTGGCGCCGTTGCGGTCGAATGCCTTGCGGCCGATCAGGCTGCGCGGATCGATGTCGGTCTGCACGGTCCCTCCGTCTGGTCGCACGCGGTTCACAACTCATCCGTAATGACTACAGAAGGGCATATCGGGATGGGGGGCCACTCGAGGGAGGCCCCGGATCCCCGCTGGTAGGCTGGGTGACGGCTGTTGACCCTGTGCGGGAGAGTCCTCCGAGTGAGCTCGACGGAGGCGCCGAAGGAGCAAATCCTCCCCGGAATCTCTCAGGCATACGTACCGCACGCGACGAGGCCACTCTGGAAAGCAGGGGCGGTACCGGGCACGCAGTACCGGTTCCGCGCCTCACCGACGGTGAAAGCCGGATCGCACGGGAGACCCCCGTGGGGCCCGGTGAAGCTCTCAGGTTGAGATGACAGAGGGGGAGGCCGTCCGGGTGCCCGCGCCGTGGTGCCCCTCGCAGGTCATACGACCAGGAGGCCTCCGTCATGACCGCCAACCGCATTCCGCTCGCTCAGCTGGAGCAGGGCATCCCCTTCGAGCAGCGCCACATCGGCCCGGATGCCGAGGCGCAGGCGAAGATGCTCGCCCAGGTGGGCTACGGCTCCCTGGACGAACTCACCGCCGCCGCGGTGCCGGATGTCATCAAGACCGCCGAGGCGCTGAACCTGCCCGAGGCGCGGACCGAGGCCGAGGTGCTCGCCGAGCTGCGCTCGCTCGCCGACCGCAACCAGGTCCTCACCTCCATGATCGGCCTCGGCTACTACGGGACCTTCACCCCGCCGGTCATCCTGCGCAACGTCATGGAGAACCCGGCCTGGTACACGGCGTACACGCCCTACCAGCCCGAGATCTCGCAGGGCCGCCTCGAAGCGCTGCTGAACTTCCAGACCGTCGTCGCCGACCTGACCGGTCTGCCGACCTCCGGTGCCTCCCTGCTCGACGAGGGCACCGCCGCCGCCGAGGCCATGACCCTGGCCCGCCGCGTCGGCAAGTCCAAGGGCAACGTCTTCCTCGTCGACGCCGACGCCCTGCCGCAGACCATCGCCGTCATCGAGACCCGCGCCGAGCCCATCGGCATCGAGGTCGTCGTCGCGGACCTGTCCGACGGCATCCCGGCCGAGATCGCCGAGCGCGGCGTCTACGGCGTCCTGGTCCAGTACCCCGGTGCCTCCGGCGCGGTGCGCGAGATCAAGACGGTCATCGACCAGGCGCACGGGCTCGGCGCGATCGTCGCCGTCTCCGCCGACCTGCTCGCCCTGACCCTGCTGGCCTCCCCGGGCTCCCTCGGCGCGGACATCGCCGTCGGCACCACCCAGCGCTTCGGCGTCCCGATGGGCTTCGGCGGACCGCACGCCGGCTACATGGCCGTCCAGGACAAGCACGCCCGCTCCCTGCCCGGTCGCCTCGTCGGCGTCTCCGTGGACGCGGACGGCAACAAGGCCTACCGCCTGGCGCTCCAGACCCGCGAGCAGCACATCCGCCGGGAGAAGGCCACCAGCAACATCTGTACCGCCCAGGTGCTCCTCGCGGTGATGGCCGGCATGTACGCCGTCTACCACGGCCCCGAGGGCCTGCGCACGATCGCCCGCCGCACCCACCGCTACGCCGCGATCCTGGCCGCGGGCCTGACGGCCGGCGGGGTCGAGGTCACGCACGGCTCCTTCTTCGACACGGTCACCGCCCGGGTGCCCGGCAAGGCCGCCGAGGTCGTCGCCGCGGCCCGCGAGGGCGGCGTCAACCTCTTCCGCGTCGACGCCGACCACGTCTCCGTCTCCTGCGACGAGACCACGCTGCGCGCGGACGTCGAGGCCGTCTGGGCCGCCTTCGGCGTCACCGCCGACATCGAGGCGCTGGACGCCTCCGCCGCCGACGCCCTGCCCGAGGGCCTGCTGCGTTCGGACGAGTACCTGACCCACCCGGTCTTCCACCAGCACCGCAGCGAGACCGCGATGCTGCGCTACCTGCGCCGCCTCTCGGACAAGGACTACGCGCTGGACCGCGGCATGATCCCGCTGGGCTCCTGCACCATGAAGCTCAACGCGACCACCGAGATGGAGCCGGTCACCTGGCCCGAGTTCGGTCAGCTGCACCCGTTCGCCCCGGTCGAGCAGGCCGAGGGGTACCTCACGCTCATCACCGAGCTGGAGGAACGTCTCTGCGAGGTCACCGGCTACGACAAGGTCTCCATCCAGCCGAACGCCGGCTCCCAGGGCGAGCTGGCCGGTCTGCTGGCCGTCCGCGCCTACCACCGGGCCAACGGCGACGAGCAGCGCACCATCTGCCTCATCCCGTCCTCGGCGCACGGCACGAACGCGGCGAGCGCCGTGATGGCCGGCATGAAGGTCGTCGTCGTCAAGACCGCCGACGACGGCGAGGTCGACGCCGCGGACCTGCGGGCCAAGATCGAGCAGTACCGTGACGAGCTCGCCGTGCTGATGATCACCTACCCGTCGACGCACGGCGTGTTCGAGGAGCACGTCGCCGACATCTGCGCGCAGGTGCACGAGGCCGGCGGTCAGGTCTACGTCGACGGCGCCAACCTGAACGCCCTGGTCGGCCTCGCCAAGCCGGGTCACTTCGGCGGCGACGTCTCGCACCTGAACCTGCACAAGACCTTCTGCATCCCGCACGGCGGCGGCGGCCCGGGCGTCGGCCCGGTCGGTGTCAGGGCGCACCTGGCCCCGTACCTGCCCAACCACCCGCTCCAGCCGACCGCGGGCCCGGAGACCGGCGTCGGTCCGATCTCCGCCGCCCCGTGGGGTTCGGCGGGCATTCTGCCGATCTCCTGGTCGTACGTCCGCCTGATGGGTGGCGAGGGCCTCAAGCGCGCCACCCAGGTGGCCGTGCTCGGCGCGAACTACATCGCCAAGCGCCTGGAGCCGCACTACCCGGTGCTCTACACCGGCCCGGGCAACCTGGTCGCCCACGAGTGCATCATCGACCTGCGTCCGCTGTCGAAGGCGACGGGCGTCAGCGTCGACGACATCGCCAAGCGCCTGATCGACTACGGCTTCCACGCGCCGACCATGTCCTTCCCGGTCGCCGGCACGCTGATGATCGAGCCGACGGAGTCCGAGGACCTCGCCGAGATCGACCGCTTCTGCGACGCGATGATCGCCATCCGTCACGAGATCGAGCGGGTCGCGGGCGGCGAGTGGCCGCTGGAGGACAACCCGCTGGCCAACGCGCCGCACACGGCCGCGGCCCTGGGCGGCGAGTGGAACCACCCGTACAGCCGTGAGGACGCGGTCTTCCCGGGCGGCGTGAACCCGTCCGAGAAGTACTGGCCGCCGGTGCGCCGGATCGACGGCGCCTTCGGCGACCGCAACCTGGTGTGCTCCTGCCCGCCGCTGGACGAGTACGACAACTGATCCCGCCCGGCGGTACGCCGCCGTGACGTGGGGACACGTCGAAGGGGCCGGTCCCGGAGCTTCGCGCTCCGGGACCGGCCCCTTCTCGTGCGTCCGTGCGTGCGTACGTCCGCCCGTGCGTGCCCGTCGGCCGCTACGCCGCCGCGAGCGGGCGGTGCGGGGCGATGATCTGGCCGTCCGGCAGGAGTTCACCGGTGTCCTCGAAGAGCAGGACGCCGTTGCACAGCAGGCTCCAGCCCTGTTCCGGGTGGTTGGCCACCGGGCGCGCGGCCTCCCGGTCGGCGGACTCTGATGACGGGCAGGCAGGCTGGTGCTGGCACATGGATGCGTTCTTTCGCTGCGGTGTGGTCTGTTCGCTACGGCTCGATGCGTGATTCATGGCCGTCCCCCTGGGTCGTCCCCGCGCCTGCGGGGAGGATGTCCTCAGTCTTCCCCCACGACGGCTGCTTCGCAGGTATTTCCCGGCAGCTGTCCTCATGGATTGAGGACGCATCACCCGTGCGGGCGGTTCAGGCCAACTCCCCTGTCATTTTGGGTGGTTCGCGGATGACCCGAGCGGACTAGGCCGGATGGGCCGGACGGGTGGGTGGCCTCAGGCGGCCGGGGCGGCCAGGGTCGGAGGGACGGGAGGGGCCGGCGGGGTCAGCCGATGGGTCATTACGGGGAGCAGCTCGGACACCGTGTGCGGGCGGTACGGGGCGATGCCGGGCGGGGCGGGGGCGAGCGGCACCAGCAGGTCGGTGGCGGCGGGCAGGCCGGCGGCGGCGTCGGCGCCGACCGCCCCGTGCAGCCACAGGGTCAGCATGTACAGCTCGGGTACGGAGAGCAGGCGCGGCTGGTAGCTCTTGCCGAGCGACTCGGCCTGGCGCAGGGCCCGTTCGGTGGCCGCGACGTAGGGGCCCTCGAAGAAGTGGGAGAAGGTCCAGCCGTCCGCGGTCAGGCGGGTGTCGGCCGCCGCCACGAAGCGGTCGCCGCTGCGGATCAGGAAGCGCCACGCGGTGAGCCGCGTGCGGGGAGGCCTGCCGTCTCCCGCCGCGCCCGACATCCCCAGCCGGTCGAGGACGTGGACCGGCAGGGGGAGTTCGGCGGTGGTCGGACCCTGGACCGCGCGCAGGGTCGGGGTGTGCGCCTCGTGGACGGCGGTGGGAGAACCGAGTGCCGCGAGGACGCTGCGCAGGGCGGGCGCGGGGGCCGGGGGGACATGCAGCGGCATGGTGGGTCGCCTCTCACTTGGGAGACCTGTGGTGCAGGGGAAGGTGCGGACGGCGCTGTCGCATTCTGGGGTCAGAGGTGGGCATTGGGACAATGGCCGCGCGCCAACTCTCTGCCTCGTTTGCGGAGTTTATACGACATGTGTTCACGCAGTGTTTCGGCTACCTGTCCCCGCCATTGCCGGCAAGTCCTCTTCCGGTCCCACTGTCGTGCTATTCATGCCCAATGCGCGCGAACCTGACGCGCTGACCTCGGAGGTTACCGGAAGGGTGCTCGGCCGGAAAGTGTCGGTTATCCGGAATCGGCAAAGTCGACGTCGCATTTTCCGATGGCGACTTGCCAGGTGAATGTGCCGAAGCGCCCATCCGGCCATACCGGCGCGCGCTCTCCGGCGGACCGGTCGCCCCGGCGTTATGGATCACGACGCCTGGGCATCATCGACCGTAACGCGCGCCCGGGGGCAACGGCCGGGCCACTCGAGGAGGGACGCTTCGATGGGGGAGAAGGTCGTGGCAGGCGGATTCGACCTGTCCGATCGGCAACGGTATCGGAGGAAGCTTCACGAGTGCCTGGAGGGACTGGAGCGGCTTCTGGCCGAGAAGAGGTTCGATCGCCCCAAGAACATGATGGGGCTGGAGATCGAGTTGAATCTCGCCGGTTCCGACGGTTTGCCGCGGATGGTGAATGCGGAGGTGCTGGAGCGAATAGCGAGTCCTGATTTCCAGACGGAACTGGGGATGTTCAACCTGGAGGTCAACGTCCTTCCGCACCGGCTCGGCGGCCGGGTGTTCGACCAGCTCGCCGAAGAACTGAGCGCGGGACTGCACTACGCGCACCGGCAGGCGGCGCAGATCGACGCGGGCGTCGTCATGATCGGGATCCTGCCGACGATCTCCCGCGCGGACCTGGCCCCGGCCAACCTGTCGGCGGTGGACCGCTACTCCCTGCTGAACGAGCAGATCCTGATGATGCGCGGGGAGGACTTCACGCTCGACATCGACGGGGTCGAGCGGCTCACCTGGAGCACCGGATCCATCGTGCCGGAGGCCGCCTGCACCTCCGTACAGCTCCACCTCCAGGTCACGCCCGCGCGGTTCGCCGACGTGTGGAACGCGGCGCAGGCGGTGACGGCCGTACAGATAGCGGTGGGGGCCAACTCGCCGTTCCTGTTCGGGCGGGAGCTGTGGCGGGAGTCGCGTCCGCCGTTGTTCACCCAGGCCACCGACACCCGCCCGCCCGAACTGCGGGCGCAGGGGGTCAGGCCTCGGACCTGGTTCGGGGAGCGGTGGGTGGACTCCGCGTACGAGCTGTTCGCCGAGAACGTGCGCTGGTTCCCCTCCCTGCTGCCGATCTGCGACGAGGAGGAGCCGCTGCGGGTGCTGGCCGAGGGCGGGGTGCCGAGCCTGCAGGAGCTGGTGCTCCACAACGGCACGGTCTACCGCTGGAACCGGCCCGTCTACGGGGTGGCCGACGGGGTCCCGCACCTGCGGGTGGAGAACCGGGTGCTGCCGGCCGGGCCGACCGTCGCCGACGTCGTCGCCAACGCCGCCTTCTACTACGGACTCGTCCGCACCCTCGCCGACGAACAGCGCCCGGTGTGGACGCGGATGCGGTTCGCGGAGGCCGAGGCCAACTTCGACGCGGCCTGCCGGTACGGGATCGACGCGCGGCTGCACTGGCCGCGTCGGGGCCGGGCCGGGGGGCTGGTCAGCGTACCGGCGGTGCGGCTCGTCCTCGACGAACTGCTGCCGATGGCCGCGGCCGGGCTGGACGCCTGGGGCATCGAGCCCGCCGACCGGGACCACTACCTCGGGATCATCGAGGAACGCTGTCGCCGCCGGGTGAACGGGGCGACCTGGCAGGTGGACACCTACCACCGGGCGCTCGCGGGCGGGCTGGAACGGGACGCCGCGCTGGCCGCGACCACCCGCCGCTACAGCGAGCTGATGCACAAGGGGGACCCGGTCCACACCTGGCCCGTGGGCATCGCGGAACAGGGGGTCGAGGCCCCCGCCGCCGCCCGCCGCTGAGCGGCGGCGCCCGGTCCGGGCCCCGTACGCCCGTCCCGTCGAACCGCCCCCGCCGCCGAGGAGGCAGTATGGGGTGGTCACAGCGGGATGGGCGGACGGGAGTCGGACGTGCGGGCGGAGCCGGAACCGGTGGTCGTGGAGCTGGGGGACGAGCGGCGGCGGAACCTGCTGCGCACCGAGACCCTGCTCGTCCTCGCCCTCTCCCTGGGCGCCAGCGGCGTGTCCGCGCTGATCAGCTTCCTCGGCTCGCTCACCAAACCGGGCGGGCTGGCGGACCAGGCCGCCACCCTCAACGGCTCCCACGCCCCCGGCCGGCCCTGGTTGGACCTGGCCTGGCAACTGTTCGGGATCGCGAGTGCGCTGGTCCCCGTCCTGCTGGTCGCCCACCTGCTCACCCGTGAGGGCGTGCCGGGGCTGAGGGTGCTCGGCTTCGACCGCACCCGACCGGGCGGCGACCTCGCCCGGGGCGCCCTGGTGGCCGCCGGCATCGGCAGCGCCGGACTGGCCTTCTACCTGGCGGCCCGCGCTTCCGGCTTCAACCTCACGGTGGTGCCGGAGGCGCTGCCCGACGTGTGGTGGAAGTTCCCCGTACTGATCCTCTCCGCGGTGCAGAACTCCGTGGTGGAGGAGGTCATCGTGCTGGCGTACCTGCTGCGCCGGCTCGACGGGCTGGGCTGGTCCCCGATGGCCGCGCTGGTCGCCAGCTCGGTGCTGCGCGGCTCCTACCACCTCTACCAGGGCATCGGCGGGTTCATCGGCAACGTGGTGATGGGCGTGGTCTTCGTCCTCGCCTACCGGCGGTGGGGCCGGGTGGGCCCGCTGGTCGTCGCCCACGCCCTGCTCGACATCGTGGCCTTCGGGGGATACGCGCTGCTCGCGGGCAAGGTGGGCTGGCTGCCCACCCCGTAGGGGGCACGGGGCGGCGTCCGGTCGCCGTCGCGTCCGGCGACCGCCACCGGCCCGGGTCACGGCGCGGTGAGCAGCTCGCCGTCGATCACGGTGACGGCGCGCCCGGTCAGGAGCGTGCGCCCGCCCGCCAGCTCGACCTCCACCAGGCCCCGGCGGGCGCCGCCCTGGAGACCCGTCAGCCGTGTCCGGCCCAGCCGCTCGGCCCAGAACGGGGCGAGCGCGGTGTGGGCGCTGCCCGTGACCGGGTCCTCGTCGATGCCGACGGCCGGGAAGAAGCCGCGGGAGACGAAGTCGTAGCCGCGCGCGGGGTCCTCGGCCCGCGCGGTGACGATCACGCCCCGGCGGGAGTGGGCGCGCAGCGCGGCGTGGTCGGGGCGCAGGTCCCGTACGGCCGCCTCGTCGGGCAGCTCGACGACCAGGTCGCCGATGTGGGCGGAGGTGTCGTGGACCGAGAGGATCTCGGCCCCGAGGGCCCGGCCGACCGCGGGGTCCGCCTCGACAGGGGTCAGCGTCGAGGTCGGGAAGTCCATCGTGATCGTGCCGTCCTCGGCGGCCCGGGTGATGAGGACCCCGCAGCGCGCGCCGAAGCGGACGGTGCCCTTCGCCAGACCCGTCTCGCGCAGGACGTGGGCGGTGGCCAGGGTGGCGTGGCCGCACATGTCCACCTCCGCGGTGGGGGTGAACCAGCGCAGCGCCCAGTCGGTGTCCCCGCCGGCCGGCAGGGGGTGGGCGAACGCGGTCTCGGAGAGGTTGACCTCCGCCGCCACCCGCCGCAGCCAGGCGTCGTCGGGGAACGAGTCGAGCAGGAGTACCCCGGCGGGGTTCCCCTGGAACGGGCGGTCGGTGAAGGCGTCGACGATTCGGATGCGCATGGGCCGACCGTAGGGCGGGGTCGCGAACGCGGACAAAGGCCAATCCGGGACGACTGGCCTGGACCGCCCGGTCGGCCCCCTCGGGCGGTCCCGCCCCCTGACCTGCTGCTTCACGACGAACCGTGCGAGCGATCGCCGACAGTCGGAAACAGTTTCCGATATATCGTTGACGCATCGCGATGGATCAGTGATAGTGAAGGAGTCGTCGATTGCGACGGCGACCGCACACGCGACGAGCGATGACGAAAGGAGCGCGGCGATGCGTTCACACGGACAGCACGACCACGGGCACGGACACGACCACGGGCGCGGTCACGGCCACTGCGGGCCGGACCGTCGGGAGGAGTTCAGGGGGCTGCGCGCCGCCTTCGGGCCGTTCGGGCCGCCCTTCGGCGGGGGCCCCTTCGGCGGGCGGGGCGGGCGCGGCGGACCGCGCGGCCGGGCCCGCCGGGGAGACGTGAGGGCCTCGATCCTGGCCCTGCTCGCGGACCGGCCGATGCACGGCTACGAGATGATCCAGGAGATCGGCGAGCGCAGCGGCGGGGCCTGGAAGCCCAGCCCCGGCTCGGTCTACCCGACCCTCCAGCTGCTGGAGGACGAGGGGCTCATCACCAGTGCGAGCGAGGGCGGCAAGAAGCTGTTCACGCTCACCGACACCGGCCGCGCCGAGGCGGAATCGGGACCGGACGCTCCCTGGGCGGACGCCGGGCGCGGCTTCGACTTCGAGGCGATGCACGAGGTCCGCACCGCGGGGGTCGGCCTGATGGAGGCGTTCGGGCAGGTCTTCAAGACCGGCTCACCCGAGCAGCGGGAGAAGGCGCTCGTGGTGATCAACGACGCCCGCAAGAAGCTCTACCTGATCCTGGCCGACGAGCACTGAGCCGGCCCCGCAACGGCGGCGCGGGCCCCCCGGGGGCGCGCGGGGGGGGGGCCCCCTAGGGAGAACAAAACCCAGAAAAACAAAGACCCAAACACCAAAAAACGGGTG
>NZ_JBEZIB010000069.1:0-18625 GCF_040650855.1 Streptomyces sp. NPDC048606
GCCTCGATGGGACTTGCGGGCCACGTACGACGCGGGGAGTTCCGGCGAATGGCCCGCCACGAGGTCATCTCGCGGCGGGCGGTTGCCGGCCCCGTCCGGTGTCACGCCCCTCCGCCGGCCACCCTTTGGTTCGCCTGCACGAACTCCGCCAGCCGACGCAGCCTGTCCTCGAGTTCGGCCGGATCGCCCGCGAGGGTGAGCGGACACGCCCCGGCCTGCCGGCCGAAGGAGTGGCCAGAACAGACGCAGACCTGTCGCTCGTGCAGCGCCCGGCAGCCGCTCGCAGTCGCGGCCGAAGTCGTAGGAGAGGCCGCCAACGACGATGGACAGTTCCGCCAGGATGTCGTGCGGGTCCCGAGGAGCTGCGGTCCGGGCGTGGCGGTCGAGCAGGTGGCCGCCGACTTCGGTGTCCATTCGCTGACGTTGTGGAAGTGGATGCGCCGGGCGGACATCGGCGAAGGAGCCAAGCCCGGAGTGAGCCGTCAGGAGAGCGCGGAGCTACGCGAGGCACGTCGGCGGGTCCAGCTGCTGGAGCAGGAACAAGGTCCTGCGTCGGCCCGCGAGGCGCACCTGCCGGGAAAGGGTCTACCCGCTCGTGAAGGAGCCGGCCACGGACGGGGGCCGTCGCGGCGACGTACCGGGTGCTCAAGCTCGCCAGACGGCCCTACTGTCGCTGGCTCGACAAGCCGGTGCCCGACGCCGTATTGGAACAGGCCTATCGCGCGGCTGCGCTGTGCGACCGGCTCGCACTACCGGCCGCACGGCCACGGCGGATCGGTATCCCGGTGGACACACGATGTCGGCGACTCTCCGGCCTTCCGGCCGCCGCCTCGACCGGCGGCCCAGGTAGTCCAGTTCCGTCAAACGGCTCAGGCCCGTACCGATGCCCTTGAGGTTGGCCTCCTTCCTCGTCCAGAGCTGGGTGAGTGCTCCAGCCTTCCGGGCCGGGGACAGGGCACTCAGCTCGGGGGTGCAGGAGGCGTGCCGCGGACGTGGCCGCCGCCCGTGAGGACGTACGTGGTGGTCGTCAGGGCTTTCGTTCCCATGGGCCCGCGGGCGTGGAGCTTCTGTGTGGAGATCCCGATCTCCGCGCCGAGCCCCATCTCCGCCCCGTCGACGCAACGGGTCGAGAGGTTGACCGCGATGACGGCGGTGTCGACCGCCGACGCGAAGTGGCGGGCGTGCGCGGGCGAGTCCGTGACGATGGCCTCGGTGTGGCCCGAGCCGTACCGCCGGATGTGCGCGGCCGCCTCGTCCAGCGAGTCGACGACGGCGGCGGACAGGTCCAGGGAGAGGTACTCGGTGGCCCAGTCCTCCTCGGTGGCCGGGACGACGGTGTCGTCGTACGAGCGGACGTGGGGGTCGCCGTGAACCGTGACCCCTAGGGCGCGCAGGGCGGCCAGCGCGTCGGGGAGGAAGGCGTCCGCGATCCGGGAGTGCACCAGCAGGGATTCGGCGGCGTTGCAGGTGGAGGGGCGCTGCGTCTTGGCGTCGAGGAGGACGGACAGCGCCATGGCCGGGTCAGCGTGTTCGTCGACGTAGACGTGGCAGTTGCCGATGCCGTTCTCGATCACCGGAACGGTGGCTCCCACTCTCACGGTACGGATCAGGTCGGTTCCGCCGCGCGGGATCAGCAGGTCGATCAGGCCGGTGGCGGTCATGAGCTCGCGCACCGAGGCGCGGGTGGTGCCGGGGACGCGTTGGACCGCGTCGACGGGGACTGCGGTGGTGGCCAGCGCGTCGCGGATCACCGAGATCAGCGCGGTGTCGGTCCTGCGGGCGACGGACGAACCCCGCAGGAGTACGGCGTTGCCGCTCTTGAGGCAGAGCGCCGCGGCGTCGACGGTGGCGTTGGGGCGGCCCTCGTGCACGAAGGCGACCACGCCGAGGGGCACCCGGATCCGCTGGACGTCCAGGCCGGAGGGCAGGACGGTGGAGCGCGTGTTCTCGCCGATCGGGTCGGGGAGGGTGGCCACGTGCCGCATCGTGGCGGCCATCTCGGCGATCTGCCCCGCGTCGAGCCGCAGTCGGTCGAGCACGGCGTCGGTATCGCGGGGCCGGAGGTCCGGGGCGCTCGCCACGTCCTGCCGGTTGGCCTCCAGGACGGTGTCGGCGTGATCGAGGAGGGCGTCCGCGATCACCTCCAGCGCGGCGTCCCGCTCGGCGCGGGAGAGGGCGGCAAGCGGGCCGGCCGCGCGCCGACCGGCGGCGGCGCTCTCGCGTACGGCGGCGCGTACGGCGGCGGTGTCGCCCGCGGTGTCGCGTACGGTCGGCTCGCTCATCGGCCCGTCCCCGCGTGGACCGCGGCTTCGAGGCGGTCGGAGTCGAGTCCGAGGGCCCGGTGGACGGCCCGCACGGCGGTCTCCAGGTCCCGGAGGGGGACGAGGACCGAGATCCGGCTCTCGGAGGTGGAGACCATGTCGACGTCGACGGCGGTGGCGGCCAGTGCGGAGAACAGGGTGGCGGCGACCCCGGGGTGGGACCCCGCTCCCGCGCCCACGACGGAGATCTTGGCGACCCGGTCGTCGCGGCGCACGGCCAGGTGGCCGATGCGGTCCTGGGCCCGCTGGAGGGCGGTCAACGCGGCGGCGGCGTCGGTGCGCGCGAGGGTGATCGCGACGTCGGTCCGTTCGGCGGACGGGGCCGAGGGGCCCCGCGTGCTCATGTCGATGGTGACGCCCGCCCGGGCGAGGGCCGCGAAGACGGCCGCCGCTTCGCCCGCCCGGTGGGTGGCGACGCCCTCGACGGTGATCTTCGTCGTGTTCCGGTCGTGCGCGATGCCGGTGATGATCGGCTGTTCCATGTCTCCTCCTGCTGTTGTCCGCCGGCCCGTTCGGGCCGCTCGGTCGGTGATCCAGGTGCCGTCCTCGTCGCCGAAGGACGAGCGCACGTGCAGGGCCATGCCGTGGCGGCGCGCGTACTCCACGGAGCGCGGGTGCAGGATCTTCGCCCCGTGGGCGGCCAGTTCGAGCATCTGACCCGGTTCGATCCGGTCGATCCTGCGGGCCGCGGGGACGATCCTCGGGTCCGCGGTGAACACCCCGTCGACGTCCGTGTGGATCTCGCAGGTGTCGGCGCCGAGAGCGGCGGCCAGGGCCACCGCGGTGGTGTCGGAGCCGCCGCGTCCCAGGGTGGTGATGTCTCCGGTCTCGCGGCAGACGCCCTGGAAGCCCGCGACGATGGCGACGGCGCCGTCGGCCAGTGCCGTGCGGACGCGCGTCGGCGTGACGTCGGTGATCCGGGCCCGGCCGTGGGCCGCGTCCGTGATCACGCCCGCCTGCGAGCCGGTGAAGGAGCGCGCCTGGTGGCCGAGTTCGGTGATGGCCATGGCCAGGACCGCCATGGAGATCCGCTCGCCCGCGGTGAGCAGCAGGTCCAGTTCCCGGCCGTGGCCCCGGGCACCGATCTGTTCGGCGAGGGTGAGCAGGTCGTCGGTGGTGTCTCCCATGGCGGAGACCACGACGACGACGGCGTGTCCGCGTTCCCGCTCCGCCACGACGCGGCGGGCGACGCGTCTGACGGCGGCGGGATCGGCGACCGAGGAGCCGCCGTACTTCTGGACGACGAGGGTCATCGGTGTTCCTTCCGGTCGGGGTGGAGGAGTTCCTCGACGAGGGGCAGGCAGCCGCCGCATCCGGTCGTGGCGCGGGTGCGCGCGGCGAGGGCGGTGAGGTTGGTGGCGCCTGCCGCGCGCGTGCGCAGGATCGTGGCCTTGGTGACGGCGTTGCAGTGGCAGACCACGGTGTCGTCGGGGTGGTCCGCCGCGCGGGGGGCGGTCGCCGTCGCGGCCGTCGTGGCGGTGGCCGTGGCGGTGGCGGTGGCCGTGGCGGTCGTTTCGGCGAAGAGGAGGAGGCGCCGGTCCTCGGGGGCTTCGCCCTGCCGGTCGAACAGTCGGGTGACCAGGCCGGCCGTGGCGGTGTCGCCGAGCAGGATGGCGCCGGTGACGCGGCCCCGGCGGAGCACGAGCTTCTGGTAGGTGCCGCGGCGGGTGTCGAGGAAGCGGACGATCTCGGGCGGTGCCGGGCTGGTGTGGTCGCCGTCGGCGGGGTCCTCGGTGACCCGGGTCTCTCCCATCGTGGCGAGGTGGACGCCCTCGGCCTTCAGGCGGCTGACGACGCGTGACCCCCGGTAGGGGGTGGCCCCGGTGTCGCCGGTGATCGCCCGGGCGGCGGTCGCGGCCTGTTCCCAGGCGGGGCCGATCAGGCCGTGCACGGTGCCGCGGTGTTCGGCGCAGTCCCCGACGGCGTGGATCCGCGGGTCGGCGGTGCGCATCCGGTCGTCCACGAGCACGCCGCGGCCCGTCGGGAGGCCGGCCGCGACGGCGAGGTGGATGTCCGGGCGGGCGCCGCAGGCGACGACGAGCAGGTCGCCCGCGATCCGCCGGCCGTCGGCGTACTCGACGCCCGTCAGCCGGCCGTCCTCACGGGTGACCGCGCTCGTGTTCGCGCCGAGTTCCACGGTGACGCCCAACCGGTTCAGGGTGTGGGTGAGGATCCGGCCGGCTCCCGCGTCGAGCTGTCCTTCCATCAGCCGGTCGGCGGCGTGCAGGATGCTCACGGCGAGGCCCCGCCGGCCCAGGGCGCGGGCGGCTTCGATGCCGAGGAGTCCGCCGCCGAGGACGAGCGCGCGGGGCCCGCGCCCGGCCGGTGCCGAGGCGGTCGCGCCCTCGGCGAGGGCGAGGACGCGGCGGCAGTCGGCGAGGGTGCGGAACGCGGTGACGCCGGGGCGGGGGCGGCCCTCGTCGTCCGCGAGTCCCTTGAGGGGCGGCATCCACGCGGTCGCGCCGGTGGCCAGGACCAGGGTGTCGTAGCCGATGGCCCGGTCGTCCGCGGTGGTGACGGTGCGCGCGGCGCGGTCGATGCCGGTGACGCCGACGCCGGTCTCCGTAGTGATCCCCTGCGGGTGGGTTGGCAGCTCGATGGACCTCCGCGTCGCGGTGCCCGCGAGCAGGTTGGTCAGCAGGACGCGGTTGTAGGGGGTGTGGGGCTCCGCGCCCAGGACGGTGATCGGCCGCTCGGGCTGCCGCGCCCGGATCTCGGTCGCCACGCGGTGGCCCGCCGGTCCGCCGCCCACGATCACGACGCGCCGCATCAGAGGCGCTCCAGCCGGGCCGCGCCCACCTTGAACTCCGGCATGCGGGAGACGGGGTCGAGCGCGTCGTTGACCAGCGAGTTGGCGCGGCCCTCGCCGCCCCAGTGGAAGGGCATGAAGAGGGTGTCGGGCCGTACGGCGGTGGTGAGGCGGGCGTGGGCCCGGGCCTCGCCGCGCCGGCTGACGACGCGTACGGGGTCCCCGTCCTCGATCCCCAGCTGGCCGGCCAGGTCGGGGTGGACGTCCACCCGGGGCCGCGGCACGGCCGCGGCCAGGGTGGGGACGCGGCGGGTCTGGGCGCCGCTCTGGTAGTGCTGCATGATCCGTCCGGTGGTGAGGTGGAGCGGGTAGTCGGCATCGGGTTCCTCGGCGGCGGGCCGGTGGTCCACCGGGAGGAACCGGGCGCGGCCGTCCGGGTGGGCGAAGGCGTCGAGGAACAGGCGCGGGGTTCCGGAGGGTCCGCTCCCCGGGTGAGCGGACCCGGCGGCGGACCGGGCGCGGGGGGCCGGCCAGAAGACGCCGTCGTTCTCGTCGACGCGGCGGTAGGTGATGCCGGAGTAGTCGGCCGCTCCCCCTGAGCTCGCCCTGCGCAGTTCGTCGAAGACGGCGCGCGGTTCGGCGGGGAATCCGCCGGGGTGGCCCAGCCGGCGGGCCAGTTCGCCGATGATGTCCAGGTCGGTGCGGACTCCGGGTGGTGGCGGGTACAGCCGTCTGCGCCGCAGCACCCGCCCCTCCAGGTTGGTCATCGTCCCGTCCTCCTCCGCCCACTGGGCGGACGGCAGGACGACGTCGGCCAGCGCGGCGGTCTCGCTGCGCACCGGGTCGGCGACGACCAGGAGCTCCAGGGAGCGCAGCCGTTCCTCCACATGCCGGGCGTTGGGGGCGGACACGGCGGGGTTGCTGCCGAAGACCAGCAGCCCCCGGGGTCCCGAGGGGGTGCCCAGGCGGTCGAGGAGCTCGTACGCGCTGAGGCCCGCGCCCGGCAGCGCTCGCGGATCGACGCCCCAGATCCGGGCGATGTGGCGGCGGGCCGCGGGGTCGTGGAGGGAGCGGTAGCCGGGGAGCTGGTCGGCCTTCTGCCCGTGTTCCCGGCCGCCCTGTCCGTTGCCCTGGCCGGTCAGGCACGCGTATCCGGAACCGGGGGTGCCGGGCAGGCCGAGGGCGAGCGCCAGGTTGATGAAGGCCGAGACGGTGTCGGTGCCCTTGCTGTGTTGTTCGGCGCCCCGGCCCGTCAGGATCACCGCGCGATCGGCGTCGGCGAGGAGGCGAGCCGCGCGGTGCTGGTCGGCAACCGGTACGCCGGTGGTCCGCTCGACCCGTTCCGGCCACCAGTCGGCGACGGCACGCCGCACCTCGTCGAAGCCGCGCGTACGGGTGGTGATGTACCGCGTGTCCAGGAGGCCGTGGGCGATGACGATGTGCAGCAGCCCGTTGGCGAGGGCGAGGTCGGTGCCCGGGGTGGGGCGCAGGTGCAGGGTGGCCCGGTCCGCGGTGGCGGTGCGCCGGGGGTCGATGACCACGAGCGACCGCCCCGTGCCGGGCCGGTCGGCCAGGTGGCGGAGGAAGGGGGGCATGGTCTCGGCCGGATTGGAGCCCGCGAGGAGGACGCAGTCGGCCTCGGCGATGTCGGCGATCGGGAACGGCACGCCCCGGTCGAGGCCGAACGCCCTGATGCCGGCGGCTGCGGCCGATGACATGCAGAACCGGCCGTTGTAGTCGATGTTCGCGGTGCCGAGGACGACGCGGGCGAACTTGCCGAGGAGGTAGGCCTTCTCGTTGGTCAGTCCGCCGCCTCCGAAGACGGCCACCGCGTCGTTGCCCGCCCGTCGACGGATGGCGCGGACGCCGTCGGTGATTCGTTCCATGGCCTCGTCCCAGGAGGCCGGTTCCAGTGCGCCGCCCGGGGTGTGGCGGATCAGCGGGCCCGTGAGCCGCTCGGGGGAGGTGAGCAGTTCGGCGGCGGTCCAGCCCTTGGCGCACAACCCGCCCCGGTTGGTGGGGAAGTCGCGCGGGTGGACGCTGACGCGGCCGGATTCCTCGCGGCGCAGCCGCATGCCGCACTGCAGCGCGCAGTAGGGGCAGTGGGTGTCGACGGTCTCAGACACCGGCGCCCGCCAGGCTCGGTGCGCGGCCGGTGGCGAAGGCCCGTCGCAGGTAGCAGGACCAGGTCAGGAGGAGGCAGAGCCCGTAGAACGCCGCGAAGGCCAGGAGGGCTGCACCCGAGTCGCCCGTGTCGGCGAGGGACGCCCCCAGCGCACGGTTGATGAGGAATCCGCCCAGTGCCCCGGCCGCCGAGGTGACGCCGAGGACCGCGGCGGCCTCGCGGCGGCCCGTGTCCAGTGCGGCCGACCGGGCGGCGACGTCGTCGGTGGGGACACCGCGCAGTGCCCTGGCCCGCAGGATCGCCGGGATCATCCGGTAGGTGGAGCCGTTGCCGATGCCCGCGGTGAGGAACAGGAGGCCGAAGGCGAGGAGGAATGACAGGTGGTGATGCGCCCTGAGGGCGGCGAGCGCGCCGAGGGCGGCGCCCGCCATCGCGAGGAAGTTCCACGTGGTCACCCGGGCCCCGCCGAGCCGGTCGGCGAGCAGTCCGCCGAGCGGCCGGGCGCACGAGCCGACGAGGGCCCCGAGGTGGACGTACCAGGCCTGCGCGGACTGCGGGAACTCGACCTTCACCAGGAGCGGGAGGGCGGTGGCGAAGCCGACGAAGGAGCCGAACGTGCCGATGTAGAGCAGGGAGACGAGCCAGGTGTGGGGGTTTCGGGCCGCGCCGCGCAGTCCGCCGACGGTCGGGGAGACGGGACGCAGGTTGTCCATGTACCGGTGCGCGCCGAGGGCGACGAGCAGGATGAGCGGTACCCACAGGAATCCGGCGGCGGCCAGGCCCAGGGCCGTGACGACCAGGGGTACGAGCAGTTGGACGGAGCTGACTCCGATGTTCCCGCCGGCGGCGTTGAGGCCGAGGGCGAGTCCCTGGTGGGAGGCGGGGTAGAAGTGCGTGATGTTGGCCATGCTGGAGGCGAAGTTCCCGCCGCCCAGGCCGGCGGTGGCGGCGATGAGCAGGAGCGTCCCGTACGGGGTCGCGGGGTCGTCGAGGGCGATGCCCAGCAGGACGGCGGGGACCAGCAGGAGGAGGGTGGCGGTCACGGTCCAGTCGCGGCCGCCGAACCGGGCGGGCGCGAAGGTGTAGGGGACGCGCAGGACGGCGCCGACGAGGTGGGGGAGGGCGACGAGCCAGAAGAGGCGGTCGGCGGAGAGGTGTCGGTCGCTCAGCTCGACGGCCAGCACGCTCCACAGGGTCCAGATGACGAAGCCGAGGTGTTCGGCCGCGATCGACCAGATCAGGTTGCGGCGTGCCGTGCGGCGGCCGGTGGTGTTCCAGAAGGAGGGCGACTCGACGTCCCAGTGCTCGATCCAGCGGCCCCGGCCGGGCGCTTCGGGCGGTGGCCCGGACCGCGGAGGGGAGTCCTCGCGCGCACGGCGACCACCGGCACCGTGACCGCCGCCGCGCGCTGTGGTGCGGGTCGGTGTGCCGGGGGCGCTCAACGGGCGCGGTCCTGGTCGTGGACGCGGATGCTCCGGTGGATGGCGCGTACGGTCGGCAGCGAGCGGAGTTCCCGGACGACGGTGGTGATCGCGGCGTCCGTCGCGGTGTCCGTGGTGAGGGACAGCGTCGCCTCCGCGCCGAGGACGTCCTGGCGGATGGTGGCCAGGGAGATGCCGTGGCGGCTGAACACGGAGGTGACGTCGGACAGGACGCCGGAGCGGTGGGTGACGAGCATGCTCAGGGAGCGCCGGGAGCCGACCCGTTCCATCGGGAACAGGGGCAGGTGGCGGGTGGGCGGCAGGTGCCGTTCCGACGTGCCCGCCGCGCGGTTGCGGCCGACGGCGACCAGGTCGCCGAGTACCGCGCCCGCGGTGGGCAGGCCTCCGGCGCCCGGGCCGCGGAAGAGGAGCTCACCGCTGGCCTCGGCTTCGACGAGGATGCCGTTGTCGGCGCCCGTGACGCCGGCCAGGACGTGGTCGCGCGGGACGAGGGCGGGATGGACGCGGGCGTTGACGCCGTGGTCGGTGCGTTCGCAGATCCCGAGGAGTTTGATCACCGCGTTCTCGGCCTTGGCGTCGGCGATGTCGCGCGGGGTGATCGCGGAGATGCCTTCGCGGTGGATGTCGTCGGGGCCGACCTCGACCCCGAACGCGAGGCGGGCGATGATCGCCATCTTGGCCGCCGCGTCGTACCCCTCGATGTCGGCGGTGGGGTCGGCCTCGGCGTAGCCCAGCCACTGCGCCTCGGCGAGCGCGGACGGGAAGGTGCCGCCGGAGGTGGTCATCCGGTCCAGGATGTAGTTGGTGGTGCCGTTGACGATGCCGGCCACCCGGTTGACCCGGTCCCCGGCCAGGGACTCGCGCAGGGGACGCAGCAGCGGTACGGCTCCGGCGACCGAAGCCTCGTAGGCGAGGTCGACGCCGTGCTTGTGAGCGGCCCGGTGCAGTTCGCCGCCGTGTCGGGCGATGAGGGCCTTGTTCGCGGTGACCACGCAGGCTCCGGCCTCCATGGCGGCCAGCAGGAGGGACCGGGCGGGTTCGACGCCTCCCATGAGCTCGATGACGACGTCGAGGTCGCCGTCGGTGACGAGCCCGGCGGGATCCGTGGTGAACAGGGCGGGTTCCAGGTCGTGGGCCGTGCCGCGTGGGCGGCGGACGGCTATGCCGGCGATCTGTACGGGCACGCCGATCCGGGCGGCCAGCTCGTCGTGGCGGGAGACCAGCAGCCGGGCGACTTCGGAGCCCACCGAGCCGAAGCCGAGCAGGGCGACGCGCAGGGGTTTGAGGTTCATGTGGGGGGTCTTCTTCCGGGGAGGCGATCAGTCGGTGGCGGCGTGGTCGACGCGGGGATCGACGTGATCGGCGTGATCGGCGGGGTGCCGCGTCGGGACGGGCGGGGAGGGCGGGACGGGCGGAGAGGGTGCCGCGAGGCGTCGGAAGACGGTGGCGCCGGCCACCAGGGCCAACGGCAGGAGCAGGTAGGCGCCGTAGAAGCAGAAGACGACGAGCACCACCGCCAGCGAGACGAGCGCGGCCGGCCGGCCGAAGCGGCTCGTCCGCAGCAGTTTCACGGCGGCGGAGAGGCCGGCGATGTAGACGGCCACGAAGCAGGCGGAGGCGGCGGACATGATCGGGTCGAGCCCGATGCCCGTGATCGCGGCGGTCGCGAGCAGGGCGGTGACGAGGGTGGCGAGGACGGCGAGGCTCCTGCGGGGCACCTCGCCGGCCCGGTTGCCCTGGGCCAGCCACACCGGCAGGTCGCCGTCACGGCCGAGCGCGGCGCCGAGGCGGGAGCCGCCCGCGATGTAGGAGTTGGCCGTGGCGAAGGTGAGCAGGGCCGCGGCGACGGCGGTGACGGCGCCGGCCCACTTTCCGATGCCGCGTTCGAGCAGGAGGGTGAGGGGGACTCCGGGCCGGTCGGGTTCGGAGCCGAGGACGGCGACGCTGGTGAAGGCGATGCCGAGGTAGAGGACCGCGATGGTGACGACGGTGAGGGCGGTGACGACGGGCAGTTGCCGGCGCGGATCGCTGAACTCGCCGGAGAGGTGGGAGACGGCTTCCCAGCCGGAGAACCCGAAGAAGAGCAGAGTGGCGGCGTGCCCGACCGCGAGCCAGCCGTGCGGGGCGAACGGGGTCAGGTTCTCGGCGCGGGAGTCGGGGGCGGCGATGACGATGGCCACGACCAGAAGGGCCGCGAGGAGCCCCACCAGCGTGAGCTGGAGCCCGCCCGACAGGCGCAGACCGAGCCCGTTGCTGACAAAGGCGGCCAGCAGGAGGAGGGCCGCGACCGCGAGGGACATCGCGTGACCGCCGCCGAGGGCGTCGGCCACGTAGGCGCCCCCGACGATGGCCGCGCTGGTCACCCCGGCGGGGACGGCGAAGTAGAACAGCCATCCCACCGGCGCCGAGGCCTTGGGGCCGAAGGCCTTCGCGGCGTACGTGGCGACTCCGCCGCCGTCGGGGTAGCGCGTCCCGAGCATCGCGAAGACGGCGGCGACGGGGACGCAGAACGCGACGAGTGCGGCCCACGCCACCAGGGAGGCGGGGCCGGCCTCCCGCGCGGCGACGGCGGGCAGGACCAGCACTCCCCCGCCGAGCACCGCGCCGATGAACAACGCGGTGCCCTGGGCCACCCCGATGCGGTGACTGGAACTCATCAGAACTTCCTCCGTGGCTTGGCGGGTGCCCCGCTCAGCGGGGTGTGAGGGTGTGTGGGAGGCGGCTGCGCGCCTGAAGTTCGTGGAAGAACGCGCCGACCGCGGCCAGGAACGGGGGGACGTCCAGCAGGAAGGCGTCGTGCCCGGCGTCGCTGGTGGCGTCCTCCTCGTGGTGGGCGACGACTCCGCGGACGGCCAGCTCGCTCTGGATCCGGCGGCTGTGCGCGGGTCCGTAGAGCCGGTCGTGGGTGAAGCTGAACAGCCGTACGTGGGGCGGTACTTCGTCGAGCGCGGCGAGCGCGTCCGGTTCGCGGAAGGCGTCGAAGCCGTCCATGGCGCCCATGAGCCGCAGGTAGCTGTTGGCGTCGAAGCGGCGGACGAACTTCTCGGCCTGGTGCTCCAGGTAGCCCTCCACGGCGAAGTCCCCCTGCACGAGGGACGAGGGGTGTGAGCGGGTCCCCGGCCGGCGCGGGCCGCGTCCGAACTTGCGGCGCAGGGAGGTTTCGGAGAGGTACGTGAGGTGGGCGATCATCCGCGCGGTGCCCAGACCGTCGCGGGGCCCGGCGTCCGGGGCGTAGTGGCCGCCGCGGAACTCGGGGTCGCTGCGGATCGCGGCGCGGGCGACCGCGTTCCACGCCAGGTTGTCCGCGCTCTGGCGGTCGGTCGCCGCCGCGATGAAGAAGCCCGCGGCGTCGGACGGGTGGCGCAGCAGCCATTCGAGGGTCTGCATGCCGCCGACCGAGCCGCCGACGACGGCGCGCAGCCGGGGAACGCCGAGGGCGGCGACGAGGGAGCGGTGGACGGCGACCATGTCGGCGATGGCTACGGGTGGTAGGGACGCGCCGGACGGCTGGGCCGTGGTGCCGGCGCAGCCGCCGAGGACGTTCGCGCAGATCACGTAGAGGTGGTCGGTGTCGATCGGGCGGCCGGGACCGACCATGACGTCCCACCAGCCGGCCGTGTCGTCGTCATCGTGGCGGGCCACGTGCGCGTCGCCGGTCAGGGCGTGGCAGACGAATACGGCGTTGTCGCGCGCGGTGTTGAGTTCGCCGTAGGTCTCGTAGGCCACCCGTACGTGGCCGAGGAGGTGCCCCGATGTCAGTAGCAGGGGGCCGTCGAGTCGGTGGAACCGGCGGTGCGGGGCGTGCCGGTGGGCCGGGACGGCGCCGTTGACGGTCACTTCGTTCGCTCTCGGTTCGGTCGGGGGGACACACGGGACGCCGGACGGGACGTCAGACGGCCGCGAGTGCCTGGTCGAGGTCGTGGAGCAGGTCGTCCGGGTGCTCCAGGCCGACGGAGAGCCGTACCGAGCCCTGGGTGATGCCGGCCGCCAGGAGGTCGGCTTCGGGGAGTTGGCGGTGGGTGGTGGAGGCGGGGTGGGTGGCCAGGGAGCGTACGTCCCCGACGTTGGAGACGTGGGAGAAGAGCCTCAGCGCCTCGATGAACCGGGCGCCGGCCGCGCGTCCGCCCTCCAGCTCGACGGTCACCATGGGGCCGAACCCGCCGCCCAGGTAACGCTCGACGTGCTCGGCCTCGATGCCCTCGGCCAGTGCCGGGTGGCGTACGGCCACGATCTTCGGGTGTCCGGTGAGGTGCTCCGCCACCCTCTTGGCGTTGCGGGAGTGGGCGGGCATGCGCAGCGCGAGGGTCTCGATGCCCTGGAGGATGAGCCAGGCGTTGAACGGGCTGAGGCTCATGCCCAGGTCGCGCAGCAGTGTCTCGCGCGCCTTGAATAGGTAACTGCTGCGCCCCCGGGTGTCGGGCAGCCTTCGGCTGCGCTCGCCCCAGACGACGTTGCCGTAGGCCGGGTCCGGGTCCGTCATCACCGGGTGGCGGTCGGAAGAGGCCCAGTCGAAGTTCCCGCTGTCTACGATGAGCCCGCCGAGGGCGGCGCCGTGCCCGCCGAGGTACTTCGTTCCGGAGTACACGGTGACGGCCGCGCCGTGCTCGAAGGGGCGGCAGGTGAAAGGTTGCAGGGTGTTGTCCACGATGAGGGGCACGCCGTGCCGGGCGCCGATCCCGGCGACCTCGGCGATCGGGAATATCCGCAGGCGCGGGTTGGGGAGCGTCTCCCCGAAGTACAGCCGCGTGCGCCCGTCGGTGGCGCGGTCGAAGTTCTCGGGGTCCTCCGGGCTGACGAAGCGGGTCTCGATGCCGAACCGCTTCAGGGTGGCGCCGAGCAGGCTCCAGGAGCCGCCGAAGAGTTCGTTGGACGCGACGACGTTGTCGCCCGCCTCCACGAGCGTGAGGATCGCCAGGGTGACCGCTGCCTGTCCCGTGGAGGCGCTGAGCGCGGCGACACCCCCGTCGATCTGCGCGACGCGCTCCTCCAGCACGTTGAGCGTCGGGTTGCCGAGCCTGCTGTACGCGTGCCCGTCGACCTCCAGGCCAAAGATGCCGGCGGCGGCTTCCGCGTCGGGGAACTCGTACGCGGCGGACATGTGGATGGGCGTGATGAGGGGCGGGTTGATGCCCATGCGGACTTCGCGTCCGCCCTGGATCGTCGCCGACTCACGGCGCGCGTATCCGCGTAGACGGAACGCGTCTGCTTCTTCACGGGACAGCATGGGAACCCCCGGTGTTGTCGAGCGGAAACTCGTCGGCCGCCCGGTCGGTATCGGGCGGTGCGCGTCGCGGACCGCTGGGAACGGGGCGCGGCGACCTTGTCCTCATGATCATTTCGTGGACGGAACCCGGAGGCACACCCGCCACCCGGCCGGTTCGCACCCCGCCGATCGGCGGGAACGGGACCTTCCGATCCGCAGGGCGGCGCGTACGCGCTCGTGCGGTCCTTCGGCCTCGGCGCGAGGGGCTGGAGTGGGAACAGACATCGCGGTTCGCGCGGCGCCACGTGGGGAGGGGGCTCCGCGCGGTCGACCGGGTCCGATTCAAATGGGGGCAGGGCGGGCGGACGGGACGACGGGGGGCGGGAATCGCGCACGTTCCGGGTGGTGGGAGTCCTGGACACGGGTGACCGTGGCACCGGAGGCAGCCTGGGGATTGCTGATGTCGAGTTGGCCGCGGGCTGGCACGGAGCACACCATGACGGTGCCGAGCCGTAGGTGCCGGCGGCCGTCGTCGCCGAGGACCGCCGTCGTGGTCAGGTGGCCGCGTCGCCAGCCTGGCCGCGGACACTTCGGCCCCAGAAGTTGGATGTCCCGGGGGATCCTGGCAGTGAGGCCCAGTTCGCCGACTGCTTCGACTGCGGCGACGCTGTTGGCCACGGCCACAGCCATAGCCACAGCCAGGTTGTTGTGCCCATGGAAGATCACCGGCACGTCGCCCACCGCCTCGACGATGCGCTCGACGCGCTCAGTGACATCGTCAGGCAGGTAGTGGCCCGCGGAGTCCATGATGCCGACGGCCTGGGCGCCGTAGGCCACGTTCCGCCCGCAGTCCTTGGCGAGTCTCTCGGGGGCGGTCATGTGGATCATCAGCAGGACGGCGTGCGCCTCAAGTCCGAGCTCGCGGACGATACCGAGGTGCCGGGCGATGACGTTGGCTTCCGTGCAGTGCGCGGCGACACCTACGATATCGGCTCCATGTCCTGCGGCACGGCGGATGTCCCGGCCGGTTCCCCACCCGGGCACCATGAAGGCGCCCATGCGGGTGGTGCCCGACAGGGTCTCGCGGACGGTCACGAGCACCTCGTCGTCGCTCAGCTGCGCCTGTCCGAGGTCGGTCACGGAAACGGTCTGGGCGCCCCTCCCGGCCCGGTGACACCACTTTTTCGACCATGATCGACAAGGGGCTCAAGTCATACCGGACCCGGAGACCGGGAACCCCGTTGCGGGGCCACGAAGAAGGTAACGGGGCCGTGGACACACGTGCCTGGATCGTGTTCCTCAACGAATCAGGCGTCTCGCTCCTCCCGCGGATCCGTCGCACCTACGCGCCTCGGGGCCGCACCCCGCTCTTACGGCACCGCCTGAACTGGAAGCGCGCGTCGATGGCCGGGCCACTGGGCTACCACTCCACCGACCCCGACCGTGGGGCCCGCCTGTGCTTTCATCTCAAGCCCGGCAGCTACGACACTGCCGGGCTCAGCGAGGTCCTGGAGCAGATGAAGATCTTCTACCGCGGCGAAAACGTGGTCCTCGTGTGGGACGGCCTGTCCGCTCACCGGAGCCGCGCGATGCGGGCGTGGGTCGCCGAACAGTGCTGGCTCGCCCTGGAGCGATTACCCGCCTACGCTCCCGATCTGAACCCGGTGGAACTGCTGTGGTCCTCGCTCAAGAAGCGTGAGCTCGCCAACCTCGCCGGAGACCACCTCGCGGACGTCGCCGACGCCACCAAACAAGGCATCCAACGCATCAACACAAACCCTCAACTGCCGTGGTCATTCCTCACCCACACCGGCCTGACCATCCACCCACCACACCCACCGAACTTACGAAAAGATCAGTAGGGCAGCCGAACGCGTCATCGGACGGCACCGCGCCGACCTGCGACAACCCGTCACCTCCCACGAAGACCGGACCGAAGGCAGACCGGCCTCAGAGGCCGCGGCCGTGAAGAACCGGACATCCACGGACGGCCACGACCTCTGGTCTCCCGCACCCGCGAACGGCACCAACAGATCCACGAACGCATCGAACGCGGTGACAGCCTTCGCGCCATCGCACGCGACCTCCCCCCTCCGTGATCGACGACTGCCGCCTCTGCCTGCACCATCGCTGGATGGAAGGCTGCGCCAACGCTTCCGCGCTCACCCGGGAAATCCACCCGCTGAGGCACGACCCCGCGAGGCCGCCTGTCGGAGGCACCCCCCAAGGCACCTCCGCGTGCCCTTCCGTGGCGGAGATGACGCTCCTAGGTTGAATCCCGAACAGGAGAGGCCGATCAGGCACTTTGCCGTCCGAATCAACGAGGGACCAGCAGGTGAAGAACGCCGTAGCGGGTATCACAGCCGCCGCCGTGGTGGGCGGTCTCCTCGTGACCGGTGTGGTTCCGAAGCTGCCCGTGGCGTACACAGCCCTGACGTCTCCCGGGCAGATCGAACGCGGCCACGGCAGGAATCCGTTCGTGGAGCCGCGCCGAGGGCATGAGACCTGCGGGTGCGCCGGCCGCCACCGCGGCAAGCGAGGGTTGTGCCGGGCGCGCGCCAGGGAGTGCGAGCCCTTCGTGGCCACCGACAAGGCAGGTGCGCCGATCGGCTGTCGGTGACCCCTGGTCGCCTGGGCCCCCGGCACCTGGCTGGGACCGCGGAGGGCCGGGCCGGATCGTCAGTGCCGACGGTCGGGCAGGACGGCGTGGACCCGGTATCCGCCGTCGGGCGTGGGGCCGCTGACCAGTGCCCCGTCGAGGTTCTCCATCCGCTCGCGCAGCCCGATCAGCCCGTGCCCGGAGCCCGGTAGCCGCAGGCCGGGCCGGGTGGCGACGGTGTTCACCACGCTCACCTCGAGCCCCACACCGAGCGGGCGTATCTCGACCACCGCGCTCGCGCCGGGAGCGTGCTTGCGCGCGTTGGTCAGCGCTTCCTGGACGGTCCGGTAGACCGCCCGCCGCACGGCCGCGCTCGCGTCGCCGGGGACGGCTCCCACCAAACGGGCCTCCAGGCCGCTTCCCGCGACCAGGTCCGGGAGCTCCTCCGGGATGGGCCGGCGGTCGAGTTCCCGGTCCCGGCTGCCGGCGGCCCGCAGCAAGGCGACCATGTGCCGCAGCTCGTCCAAGGTGGTCACGCTCAGCCTGCGGATCGTACGGGCCGCCTCGCGTGTGGCCTCGTTGTCGGCACCCACCTGCAGGCTGCCGGCGCACACCGCGATCAGGCTGACCTGATGCGACACCACATCGTGCATCTCCCGCGCCAGCTGCGCCCGCTCCCGCGCCAGCACGGCCTGCGCGTGCAGCTCTCGCTGGTGTTCCTGGGCCTCACGCAACTCGGCCAGGCTCCGGGTGAGGCCGCGCCGGGCCTCCAGCAGCCGCGCGAGGAAGACCACCGCACAGGCGGACAGGGCCGAGCTGACCGTGTTGATCAGCGAGAGCACCTGCTCGTCCACACCGTCGTAGTCGGGGAGGTTGGTCAGCACCGCGTACAGGGCCACGTACCCGCCCAGGGCCCAACGGCTGTACCTCCGCTCGGCCAGCGTGAACAGGGCCGCCAGGGTCGGGAAGGGCGTCTCCTCCACCGCCACCGTCATCACCAGGAACGTGAAGACGAAGACCAGGACGGGCCGGCGTCTGCGAAAGAGCAGGGCGAGCGCGGCGACCGAGCCCATCACCGCACTGACCAGCTCCAGGACCACGTGCCCGGAAAGCTCCAGGGCCAGTACCCACGCACTGATCAGCGAGCCGCCCGCCAACAGGATGTCGAGCGCCCGGGGTGACCACGACTCCGTCGGGCAGGCCGCCGTCCGCGCCGCGGCGGCAGGTGCCATCGCGCTCGCGCTCACTGCGCGCCGTCCCGGGCGAGCATCCCGGCACGCTGCGCCCACAGGGCGGCCTTCACCCGGTTGTCGACGCCGAGTTTGGCCAGCACCGAGCTGACATGGTCCTTGACGGTGCCCACGCCGAGGTAAAGGCGATGGGCGATCTCCCGGTTGGCCAGTCCTTCCGCGAGGAGCAGCAGCACGTCGTGCTCGCGCTCGCTCAGGGCGGCAGCCGGGACGCCGTGGTCGCGCGTGGCAGGGTCCCGCCCCGTCGGTGCCTCCAGGTCGCGGTGATGGCTGAGGTAGCCGTCGACCACGGTGGGGACGATCTGGGGGGCCAGCACCACGGCGCCCGTGGCCAGGGACTTGACCAGTGGGGCGAGTTCATCGGGGTCGGTGTCCTTCAGCAGGTACCCCGATGCCCCCGAGCCCAGCGCCTGCGCGATGTACTCGTCGCAGCCGAAAGTGGTCAGCATCGCCACGCGCGGCGGAGAGGGACTCTCCACCAGCCGGCGCAGGATGGTCAGCCCGTCCACATCCGGCATCCGCACGTCCAGCAGCACGAGGTCCGGCTCGTGTTCCGTAACGGCCTCCACAGCCTGCCGCCCCGGGACCGCTGCGACGACAACGATGTCACCTGCGGCTTCAAGGATCATGCTGAAGCCCGAACGGACCAGCGCCTCGTCATCGACCACTGCCACCCGGATCATGCTGAGTCCCCGCTCTGTCGCCTGTCCACCGGATCCGGTCGACTGCGCCGAGCGTGTTCCCTGCATGGTGCCGCGCACCTGCGGCGCCGGCCCCCCATCGGTGAGGTCGCCGACTGGTACCTCGCCGGGCCCGGGAGGCGCCGTGGACGCGGCCGGCCGTCGGTGACTTCGGCGTGCTGTTCGACGGCCGGGAGGCTGGGGTGGCGCAGGGCGGTCTGCTCGAAACGGGCGATCACGCAGTGCGGGGCCCCCG
>NZ_JBEZIB010000070.1:0-16062 GCF_040650855.1 Streptomyces sp. NPDC048606
TCGGCGCCGCGCATGAGCATGCGGTTGGTCCAGCGTCCGAACGCGTGGCGGTCGTCCGCGGGGACGCCGAGCAGTTCGCCGATCACCGTGATCGGCGCCCGTCCGTCCGTCGGCCCGTCCGCCTACGCGCTTATCGGCCGTTGGACCCGGATCGACTGGAGCAGCCCGACGGCCACCCACACGGCGAACATCGACGAGCCTCCGTAGGACACGAACGGCAGCGGCAGACCGGCCACCGGCATGATCCCCAGGTTCATCCCGATGTTCTCGAAGGCCTGGAACGCGAACCAGGCGATGATCCCGGCGGCCACGATGGTGCCGTACAGCTCGGTGGTGGCGCGGGCGATCATGCAGGCGCGCCACAGGATCACCCCGAGCAGGCCGATGATCAGGATGCCGCCGGCGAAGCCGAGCTCCTCCCCCGCCACGGTGAACACGAAGTCGGTCTGCTGCTCCGGCACGAACTGTCCGGTGGTCTGCGGGCCCTTGAACAGGCCGGAGCCCATCAGGCCGCCGCCGCCGATCGCAATGCGGGCCTGGTTGGTGTTGTAGCCGGCGCCGGAGGGGTCGAGCGCGGGGTTGGCGAAGGCGGCGAAGCGGTTGATCTGGTACTGGTCGAGCACGCCCAGCTGCCAGATCAGGATCGCGCCGGCTGTCCCGGCGCCGATCAGCCCGAGCACCCAGCGGTTGGAGGCTCCGGACGCCAGCAGCACCCCGAGCACGATGACGACCATCACCATGACCGACCCGAGGTCGGGCATCAGCATGACGATGCCCATGGGCGCGGCGGCCAGGCACAGCGCCTTGACGACGGTCCGGTGCTCGGGATGCTCCAGGTCGCCCGCGTCCACCCGGGCCGCCAGCAGCATCGCCATCACCAGGATGATCGTGACCTTCACGAACTCCGAGGGCTGGAGCGAGAAGCCGCCGCCGACGACGATCCAGGCGTGGGCGCCGTTGATGGTGGCGCCGAGCGGGGTGAGCACGGCCGCGACCAGCACGAGCGAGAGCCCGTACAGGACGGGGACGGCGCCGCGCAGGTTGCGGTGGCCGAGCAGGACCGTCGCGATCATCAGGACCAGGCCGATGCCGGTGTTGAGCAGGTGGCGCCAGAGGAAGTACTGCGGGTCGCCCTGGTTGAGGTAGTCGCGGTGGCGGGTCGCGGACCACACCAGCAGGGCGCCGATGAGTGACAGTGCGAGGGCCGACAGCAGTATCGACCAGTCGAGTCGGCGCAGGACCGAGTCGCGGGCCGTCAGCCGGTTGAGCGGGCCCTTGCGGGGCGCGTACCGGGACACGGAGAACTTGTTGGCGGTCTGCATCATCACGTCTCAGTCATGCCGCAGGGGAGGCGGGCCGGCGAGTGCGGGGGGCGCCAGGTCCTCCGGGGACGGGGGCACGTACGGCTTGATCTCGGGGGCGTCGATGCTGCCGTCGGGGTGGACGGTGGGCAGCTTCGCCTCCGGCCGGGGCAGGAGGGCCTTGCCCGTGTCCTTCCCCTCCATGGTGAGGCCGTACATCGCGTTGTAGATGTTGCGCACGGCGGGGCCCGAGGCGCCGGAGCCGGTGCCGCCCTGGGAGATCGTCATCACGATGGTGAAGTCGTCGGTGTAGGTCGCCAGCCAGGAGGTGGTCTGCTTGCCGTAGACCTGGGCGGTGCCGGTCTTGGCCCGCAGCGGGATCCGGTCCAGCGGCCAACCGCCGAACCGCCAGGCGGCGGTGCCGCCGGGTTCGACGACCATGCGCAGGCCCTTGTCGAGGTCCTTGACGGTCTTGGCGTCGACGGGCAGCCTGCCGTGGGCCGCGGGCTTGATCTCCTCGACCTTGCCGTCGGGGCTGACCACGGCCTTGCCGACGGTGGGGTTGTAGAGGGTGCCGCCGTTGCTGATCGCGGCGTAGGCGGTGGCCATCTGGATGGGGGTGACGAGGACGTCGCCCTGGCCGATGGCGAAGTTGATGCTGTCGTAGGCCTTCAGCTGGTTGCCTTCGAGGCAGCTCTCGTAGGCGATCTGCTCGACGTAGGTGCCGCCCTTCTTGCCCTGCTTGCACCAGGAGGCCTTGTTGGCCTCCCAGAAGCTCTGCTTCCAGTGGCGGTCGGGGATGCGGCCGGTGACCTCGTTGGGCAGGTCGATGCCGGTCTCGGAGCCGAGTCCGAACTCGCGGGCGGTGCGGTAGAACCAGTCGTGCGCGTCCTTCTTGGGCTCCAGGCCGCCGTCGTGCTGCCACTCCTTGTGGCCGAGGGCGTAGAAGACGGTGTTGCAGGAGAACTTGAGCGCCTCGCCGAGGGTGATGGGGCCGTGCCCCTGGGACTCGAAGTTGGCGAAGCTGCGGCCGCCCATGCTGTAGGAGGCGCTGCAGTTGTACTTGTCGTTGAAGGGGTAGCCGGCGCGCACGGCGGCGCTCGCGGAGACCACCTTGAAGATGGAGCCCGCGGGGGCCTGGCCCTGGATGGCGCGGTTGAGCAGCGGGTAGTTGGAGTCCTTGCTGGTGAGGCGGGCGTAGTCCTGGCCGGAGATGCCGCCGACCCAGGCGTTGGGGTCGTAGTCGGGCTGGGAGGCCATGGCGACGACGCGGCCGGTCTTGGTCTCCATGACGACGACGGCGCCGGAGTCGGCCTCGTACTTGCGTCCGGTGATGTTGTCGGTCTCGTTGCGGACGGCCTTCATGGCCTGCTGGAGCTCGTACTCGGCGACGGCCTGGACGCGGGCGTCGATGCTGGTGACGAGCGTGGAGCCGGCGACGCCCGGGTCGGACTTCGTCTGGTCCATGACGCGTCCGAGGTTGTCGACCTCGTACGAGGTGACCTGCGCCTTGCCCCGCAGCTGCCTGTCGTACGTGCGCTCGATGCCGGAGCGGCCGACCTGGTCGGAGCGCAGGTGCGGCGAGTCGCTGTCCTTGGCCTTCTGGATCTCGTCGTCGGTGACGGGCGAGAGGTAGCCGAGGACCTGCGCGATGCGGGCGCCGCCGGGCGCGGGGTAGCGGCGTACGGCGGTGGGTTCGGCGGTGATGCCGGGGAAGTCCTCGGGGCGTTCGCGGATCTGCAGGGCCTGCTGGGTGGTGGCTTCCAGGGTGACCGGGATCGGCTGGTAGGGGGAGCCGTTCCAGCAGGGCTTGGGGGTCTTGGAGTCGCAGAGCCGGACCTTGTCCATGACGTCCTGCGGCTTCATGTCCAGGACCCCGGCGAGGCGGGTCAGGACCTCCTTGCCCCGGTCCTTTATCCGCATCAGTTCCGTGCGGGACGCGGAGACCACGAGACGGGTCTCGTTGTCGGCGAGCGGGACCCCGCGGGCGTCGAGGACGGCCCCGCGCACGGCGGGCTGCACCACCCGCTGGACGTGGTTGTTGCGGGCCGCGTCGGCGTACTCGTGGCCGTTGCGGATCTGGAGGTACCAGAGCCGGCCACCGAGGGTGAACAGCAGGGAGAAGACGAGGATCTGGATGATGGCGAGCCGGATCTGCACCCGGGGGGTGCGGCCGGTCTCGGGAATGTTGGTCATGCCTCGTGCTCCCCCGTCACAGCTTCCTGACGCTCTTCACGCCTTTGACGCCCTTTATGCGGCCGGCCCGGTTGGCCCGCAGCCGGCTGCTCTTCATCCGCAGGCCGCCCCGCTGGCTGCCGATCCGCAGCCCCGTGCCGCCGGCCAGCCAACCGGAGGACACGTCCTTGCCCTGGGGCGGACCGCCGCCGGCCTCCACCGCCATCGGGTCGTTCTCGGCCCGGCGGGCGAGGGCCATGATGAACGGCACCGTGAAGGGCGCCAGCAGCAGGTCGTAGAGGGTGGCGGTGAACACCAGCCCGGTCAGGCCCACGTGCCGGGCGGCGGTGTCGCCGACGAGGGCGCCCACCCCGGCGTAGAGGAGGGTGGAGCCGATCGCCGCGGCCACGACGGTGAGCATCGGGCCCCAGGCGGAGCGGAAGCGCCCGTTGTCGGGACGGACGAGGCCGACGAGGTAGCCGATCAGGCACAGGACGAGCGCGTACCGCCCGGCGGCGTGGTCGGCGGGCGGCGCCAGGTCCGTCAGGAGGCCCGCGCCGAAGCCGATGAGGGCGCCGCCGAGGTGTCCGTAGACCAGGGCGAGCGCGACGACGGTCAGCAGGACGAGGTCGGGGACGGCGCCCGGGAGCTGGAGCCGTCCGAGGACGGCGACCTGGATGACGAGGGCGACCACGACCAGCGTGGCCGACAGCAGAATCCGGTTGAAGCGCATGATCGTCGGCCCCTACTCGTCTTCCGGCTTGGCGGGCGCGCCGGCCGACGCCGACGGGGTCACCGTGACGGTGACCGTCGGGGTCGGCTTGGGCCCTTCGGGCTTGGGCGGCAGGACGGCGTCGCGCGGGTCCTCGCGCGGGGGCATGACCACCACGCCGACGATGTCCAGGCGGGAGAACCCGACGAACGGGCGGACCCAGACGGTGCGGGTCAGATCGCCCCGCACGGGTTCGATCTTGACGATCTCTCCGATCGGGACGCCGGGCACGAAGGGCTTGTTGCCGCGCGAACCGAAGGTCACGAGCCGGTCCCCCGGGTTGATCCGCGCCCGCCCGTTGAGCATCTGCACGGACAGGGCGCGGTCGCCCTGTCCGGTGGCGAAGCCGAGTTCGCCGGTCTTCTCCAGGCGGGTGCCGACGGTGAAGTCGGGGTCGTTGGCGAGGACCACGGTCGCGGTGTCGGGGCCGACGGTGGCGACGCGGCCGACGAGTCCGTCGCCGTTGAGGACGGTCATGTCCCGCTCGATGCCGTCCTTGCTGCCCGCGTCGATGGTGACGGTCCAGGAGAAGCCCTGGGCCGCTCCTATGGCGATGACCTCCGCGCCCTTGATGCCGTACTGGCCGGCGCCGGCGCGCTTGAGCATCTCGTCGAGCTCGCGGATGCGGTTGCGGGTCTGGTCGTCACTGCCCAGCTTGGTCTTCAGCGCCGTGTTCTCGCGCTCCAGGACCGCGATCCGGCTGTGGCGCCCGCCGGAGTCGCGTACCGCCCCTATGGCGTGGGCGACCGGGTCCACGGCCGTGGCCACGCCCTTCTCGACGGGGCCGAAGACCGCCGCGGCGGCCTGCCGGGCACCGTCCACCGGCGACTGCTCTCCCGCCCTGATGTCCACCGTGATCAACGCGAACGCGATGGCGATCAGCAGTACCAGGAGCAGCCGGCTCTCTCGTGTGTCCCTCACGTGCGGCGGCCGTGCCTTCCTCGTAGAAACCGTGCGGCGGAGCCGCTCCGACGGGAGCCGGGTTTCCGTCCGGACTGTGCCTGTATATCAACGATCCGCCGCACCGGCGCGCTAGCACCCGTACGGCGGATCCTTGTGTTCCGCATGCCCCGTTCGTGGGGTTTCGCTCACCGCCGGGGCTGGGCGTCCAGGACCTGCTGGAGGGCTTCGAACTCCTCGACGCACTTGCCGGAGCCGAGGGCCACGGAGTCCAGGGGGTCCTCCGCGATGTGGATCGGCATGCCGGTCTCCCGGCGCAGGCGTTCGTCGAGACCGCGCAGCAGGGCGCCGCCGCCGGTCAGCACGATGCCCCGGTCCATGATGTCGCCGGAGAGCTCCGGCGGGCACTTGTCGAGGGTGGTCTTGACGGCGTCGACGATGGAGTTGACCGGCTCCTCGATGGCCTTGCGCACCTCGGCGGCCGAGATGACGACGGTCTTCGGGAGGCCGGAGACGAGGTCACGGCCGCGGATCTCGGTGTGCTCGTCCTTGTCGAGGTCGTACGCCGACCCGATCGTGATCTTGATCTGCTCGGCGGTGCGTTCGCCGAGGAGGAGCGAGTACTCCTTCTTGATGTGCTGGATGATCGCGTTGTCCAGCTCGTCGCCGGCGACGCGGATCGACTGCGCCGTGACGATTCCGCCGAGGGAGATGACGGCGACCTCGGTGGTGCCGCCGCCGATGTCCACGACCATGTTGCCGGTGGCCTCGTGGACGGGCAGGCCCGAGCCGATGGCGGCGGCCATGGGCTCCTCGATGATGTGCACCTGGCGGGCGCCGGCCTGCGTGGACGCCTCGATGACGGCGCGGCGCTCCACTCCCGTGATGCCGGAGGGCACGCATACCACCACGCGCGGGCGGGCCAGGTAGCGTCGCTTGTGGATCTTGAGGATGAAGTACCGGAGCATGCGCTCGGTGATCTCGAAGTCGGCGATCACGCCGTCCTTGAGCGGACGGACGGCGACGATGTTGCCGGGCGTTCGGCCGATCATCTTCTTCGCCTCGGATCCGACCGCGAGGATTCCACCGGTGTTCGTGTTGATGGCGACCACGGACGGCTCGTTCAGAACGATTCCCCGGCCCCTCACGTACACCAGCGTGTTGGCGGTCCCGAGGTCGATCGCCATGTCACGGCCGATGAACGACATGTTGTTCCCCTTGTTCCCCATGAGGAGCGTCTGGCCTTCCAGTTGATAGCGGCTGCTGTCAGGTCGGCGAGGTGGGTGTGTGGGTGGAGGCCCCATCGTAGTGCCGCAGGTACGGACATCGCGCGACGGGACTCCGGCAATCCCGCCGGAACGGATACCCGCCCCCTTAGTGGTGACGTCGTGTCCTGTCCTTGCGTTCCCGGTCGGCGGCCCCAATACCGAAGGGCGACCGAAATTACTTCGGTCGCCCCAGGTCATGAGCGCTATTTGGCTGATGTCTCGTCAGGAAAGAGCGCTCGGGAAGGCTCTCGGGGTACTAGAGCGCGGGGAAGAACAGCTTCAGCTCGCGCTCCGCCGACTCCTCGGAATCCGAGGCGTGGATCAGGTTCTCCCGGGTGATGGTGCCGAAGTCGCCGCGGATGGATCCGGGCGCGGCGGCGATCGGGTCGGTGGGTCCGGCGAGCTGTCGGACACCCTCGATCACGCGTTCCCCTTCCACCACCAGGGCGACGACGGGGCCGCTCGACATGAAGCCCATGAGGGGCTCGTAGAAAACCTTGCCCTTGTGCTCGCCGTAGTGGGTCTCCAGCGTCTCCTGGTCCAGCGTGCGCAGCTCCAGCGCGGGGATGGTCCAGCCGGCCTTCCGCTCGATGCGACCGATGATCTCACCGATCAGGCCGCGACGGACGGCGTCGGGCTTGAGCAGGACGAGCGTGCGCTGGGTCATGTGACACTCCTTGCGGCATACGGGTGCGGTAGGGCGAATCTACAGGGCCGAACGGGGCCCCCGTCACGCAGCGTCAGGGGCGCCGCTCTCCGCCTGCGCGGCCGCCCAGCGGGCCTTGATCGCGTCGATCCTGCGGCCGTAGTGCACCGAGCACCACCACAGGGCCGCGAAGACCCCGCCCAGGAAGAACATCGTGGGCACCACGAAGCCGCTGGCGATCAGACCGATCTGCAGGGCCCAGCCCAGCTGCACCGCGCCGGGGCGCGAGAGCATCCCGCACAGCAGCACCGACAGCAGCATGGTCACACCGCAGACGGTCCACACCTGGGCCTGGGTCAGGTCCGGGTTCTTCATGGCCACCAGGCCCGCGAAACCGATGACGAAGAATTCACCGATCAGCGTGCTCGCGCAGAGCGTGCGCATGGATCCCTCAGCCCCTCTTGAACAGCAGGCGGGCCTCGCCCACCGTGATCACGGAACCGGTCACCAGAACGCCGGCCCCTCCGTATTCGGCCTCTTCCTCCGCCAGGGTGATCGCCGCCTCCAGGGCGTCGTCCAGGCGCGGTTCCACCTGCACCCGGTCCGGCCCGAAGACCTCCACCGCGACGGCCGCCAGCTCGTCCGCCGACAGCGCGCGGTGGCTGGAGTTCTCCGTGACGACGACCTCCGCGAAGATCGGCTCGAAGGCCTCCAGGACGCCCTTGACGTCCTTGCCCTCGCTCGCCGCGACCACGCCGATCAGCCGGCTGAAGCCGAAGGACTCGGTCACCGCGTCGGCGGTCACCCGGGCGCCCGCGGGGTTGTGCGCGGCGTCCAGGACCACGGTCGGGCTGCGACGCACGACCTCCATGCGGCCCGGCGAGGTCACCGAGGCGAACGCCCGGCGCACCGTCTCCACGTCCAGCTCCCGCGCGTGCTCCGCGCCGACGCCGAAGAAGGCCTCCACGGCCGCCAGCGCCACCGCCGCGTTGTGCGCCATGTGGGCCCCGTACAGCGGCAGGAAGATGCCGTCGTACTCGCCGCCGACCCCGCGCAGGGTCAGCATCTGCCCGCCGACCGCGACCTCGCGGGAGACCACGCCGAACTCCATGCCCTCACGGGCCACCGTCGCGTCCACCTCGACGGCCTTCTTCAGCAGCACCTGCGCCGCGTCCACCGGCTGCTGCGCCAGGATCACGGTGGCGTCCTGCTTGATGATGCCGCCCTTCTCCCCCGCGATCTCACCGGGCGTGGAGCCGAGCCGGTCGGTGTGGTCGAGGCTGATCGGGGTGATCACCGCGACGGAGGCGTCGATCACGTTCGTGGCGTCCCAGCTGCCGCCCATGCCGACCTCGATGACGGCCGCGTCGACGGGGGCGTCGGCGAAGGCCGCGTAGGCCATGCCGGTCAGCACCTCGAAGAACGACAGCCGGTACTCCTCGGCGGCGTCGACCATCTCCACGTACGGCTTGACGTCGTGGTACGTCTCGACGAAGCGCTCGGGGTCGATCGGCAGCCCGTCGAGGCTGATCCGCTCGGTGATCGACTGCACGTGCGGGCTCGTGTAGCGACCGGTGCGCAGGTCGAAGGCGTTCAGCAGGGCCTCGATCATGCGGGCGGTGCTGGTCTTGCCGTTGGTGCCGGTGACGTGGATCGTCGGGTACGCGCGCTGCGGCTCCCCCAGGACGTCCATCAGGGCGGCGATGCGGCTGACCGAGGGTTCGAGCTTGGTCTCGCCCCAACGGGTCGCGAGCTCCTGCTCCACCTCCAGCAGCGCCTTGGCCACCTCCGGGTCCTCGGGGCGGGACGGCACCGGGTCGCCCGCGGGCGGTCCGGCCTGGGCGCGCAGGGTGCGGCTGCCGGCCTCGATCACCGCCAGGTCGGGGTCGCGGTCGGATTCCTCCGCCACTATCTGGTCGAACTCGTCGAAGGAGTCGGCGAGGTGGTCGACGTCGTCGCGGTCGTGGCTCTCGGGCTGCTGCTCACTCACGCACCCAGTCTACGGACGAGGACCCCAGGGACTTTCGACACGGCCGTTTCGGGACGTTCGGCGCACACCGCGACCTGATCGTTATGCAAGCCTTGCGGCAGGAGATTGGGGAACAAATGCCGCAGGCCAGTACCACCGCGTCCGCTTCCAGCCGCGACATAGGCATCGATCTGGGGACCGCCAACACCCTCGTCTACGCCCGGGGACACGGGATCGTCCTCAATGAGCCGTCCGTGGTGGCGGTCAAGGCCGGCACCACCACCGCCCTCGCCGTCGGGACCGAGGCCAAGGAGACCATCGGCCGCACCCCCGGCTCCATCACCGCGATCCGCCCCCTGAAGGACGGGGTGATCTGCGACTACGAGGCGGCCGAGGAGATGATCCGGCACTTCGTCCGCAAGGCCGTGCCCGGCCGGCGGCCCCGCACCCGCATGGTGATCTGCGTTCCCTCCGGGGTGACCCCCGTCGAGCGCAGGGCGATCATCCACGCCTCCACCCGGGCCGGGGCCAAGACCGTCCACCTGATCGAGGAACCCATGGCCGCGGCGATCGGCGCCGGGCTGCCGGTGGCCGAGGCCCGCGGATCGATGGTGGTCGACATCGGCGGCGGGACCTCCGAGGTGGCCGTCATCTCGCTGGGCGGCATCGTCACCTCCCAGTCGCTGCGGGTCGGCGGCGACCGCCTCGACGCGGCGATCATCGACCACGTCCGCAAGGAGCACGCGCTGCTCATCGGGGAGCGCACCGCCGAGGACGTCAAGATCGCCATCGGTTCTGCGTGGCCCGTCCCCGACCGGCCCGAGTGGGAGACCCGCACCTTCACCGTGCGCGGCCGCGAGAAGGTCGGCGGCATGCCGAAGACCCTGGAGCTGACCGCGACCGACGTCCGCGCCGCCCTCGACGAGCCCGTCGAGGCCGTCATCGCCGCCGTCCGCGCCACCCTGGAGGAGTGCCCGCCGGAACTGTCCGGCGACGTGATGGAGCACGGCATCGTCCTGACCGGCGGCGGCGCGCTCCTGCCCGGACTCGACCTGCGCATCGCCTCCGCCACCGGCATCCCCGTCTTCGTCGCGGACGCCCCGCTGGACTGCGTGGCCCTCGGCTCGGGTCGCTGCGTGGAGGACTTCGACTCCCTCACCTCCCTGCTGGCGCCGGGCCGGGTCTGAGCCCCGCCCTCAGCCGCGCGGCACGACGGCGATGACCACGTACGCGTCCTGCGTACGCGTCGCCGTCAACGTGCCGCCGAGACTGCTCACGCGCTCCGACATGCTCGCCGTGCCCGAACCCGCCGAGACCGGGGCCAGGGCCGGCGCCCGGGCCGGGAGGGCGTTGCTGACGGCAATCCGCAGCCGGGGCCCCTCGGCGCAGATCGACACGTCGATGGTCTCCCCGTGGGCGTGCTTGGCGGCGTTCGTCAGGCACTCCTGCACCACCCGGTAGACCGCGGCCTGCCGCAGCGGCGACAGTCCGTGCGCCTCGGGGTCCATCACGAGCCGGACGGGCGAGCCGGCCCGGCCGCTCTCCTCCGCGAGGGCCGTCAGCCCCTCCACGCCGGGGGTCGAGGCGCGCTCCCCGCGCTGCACGATGATCTCGTTCAGCACCAGGTGCGCCCGGCGCGCGGTGTCGGCCAGCTCCTCGAAGTCCTTCGCGTACGCCGTCTCGCGCGCCCGCATCGACAGCACCTCGGAGCGCACGGTCAGCAGGGTCAGCTCGCGCCCGACGAAGTCGTGGACGTCCCGGGCGACGGACGTGCGCTCCTGCTCCACCGCCCCGCGCACCGCCGACTCCGCCCGCCGGGCCTCCAGCTCGCGCACCAGGTCGTGGCGGAACGCGGCGACCCCGACGAAGGAGGCGAGGACCCCGATCGGCACGACCAGGCTGAGGAAGGAGCTGAGGCTGGCGGCCCTCGGTTCGGGCCAGCCCGGCACGCTGAAGACGCCGAGCGCGAAGGCGACGTAGCCGAGGGTGGCGACGATCGCGGCCCGGCGGCCGCGGTAGCGCCCGACGGAGTACAGGGCGAACTGGACCAGGGTCAGCTCGTGCAGCCAGCCGATGAACAGCAGGGCCGTGAGGAACGCCGGCCAGGGCGTGTGGCGCCGCACCAGCAGGGTCGCGCAGCCGGCCGCCAGCACCAGCGCGGCGGTCCAGCCGCCGAGCGAGTTGTCGGCGGCGGCGAGCCCGGGCAGGTCCAGGGCCATCAGACCCAGGCAGCTCAGGGCCGTGAGGACGTCCTGGGCCCGGGGCGAGTCGGCCCAGCCCTCGGCCATCCGGCGGCCGGCGGCCACCGCCCGGTGGTACGCCGACAGGACGGGCTTGACGTGCATGCCCACCATCATCCGTGGTCCGGGGCCCGGATCGGATCAGCATGTCGGACATATGAAGTGATATACGGCACTCCGCTTGGGGTCGAACGTCTCCCCCGGGCCGGGTCGGACGCCCCGCGGACCCGCGACCTTCCGCCCTGGGACGGCCCGCGCCGCGCCCGTAGCGTCACGGGAATGACCCCCGCCGCGCCGCACGCCACCCCCGACACCCGCGAGGACCGGCGCACCGGCCTGGCCCTGCTCCTCGGCGGCCTCCTCGGCACCCTGGCCTCCGGCGTCCTCACGTACGAGCACCTGCGCTCCCTCGCGGACCCCGCCTTCGTCCCGGGGTGCGACGTCAACGCGGTCATCGGCTGCGGCGACGTGATGACCACCTGGCAGGGCAACCTCCTCGGCTTCCCCAACATGCTCCTCGGCCTCGCCGGCTTCGCCGCGCTCGCCGCACTCGGCGCGGCCCTCGCGGCGGGAGCGGCGCTCCCCCGCCTCCTGTGGCGCGCGCTGTGGACCGGCCTCGCGGCGGGCTTCGCGTTCACGGCGTGGCTGATCGGCCAGTGCCTGTACGAGATCGGCGCGCTGTGCCCGTGGTGCGCCCTGGTGTGGGCGGTGGTGATCCCGCTGTTCTGGTACGTCACCCGCCGGCTGTCCGCCCCCGGCTCCCCGCTGCGCGCCCTGCCCCACTGGCTGGTGCCCCTGACCCTGTACGCGGTCGTGGCGATCCTGGTCGTGACCCGCTTCGGGGGCCGGCTCCTGGCCTGAGCCCGCCGCACGGACACGCGGAAGGCCCCCGCCCCGTCGACGTGCGACGGTGCGGGGGCCTCGGGCGGCTTGGCGGACCGGTCGGTCAGGCCGCGGGGAGCGCGTCCAGCTGGGCCTGGATCCGGGCGATGTCGGCCTCGGCCTTGGCGAGCCGACCCTTGATCTTGTCCACGACGTTGTCGGGGGCCTTGGCCAGGAAGGCCTCGTTCCCCAGCTTCGCCTCGGCCTGCTGCTTCTCCTTCTCGGCGGCGCCGAGGTCCTTGGAGAGGCGCTTGCGCTCGGCGGCCACGTCGATGGTGCCGGACAGGTCCAGCGCGACCGTGGCCCCGCCGACGGGCAGGGTCGCCGTCGCGTTGAACTCCTCGCCCTCCGGCTGGAGGCGCAGCAGCTGACGGATGGCGCCCTCGTGCGCGGCCAGCGTCGTACCGGCCAGGTCCAGGCGGGCCGGGACCTTCTGGCCGGGCTGGAGGCCCTGGTCGGCGCGGAAGCGACGGACCTCGGTGACGACGGCCTGGAGGTTCTCGATCTCGGCCTCGGCGGCCTCGTCGCGGAAGCCGCTGTCCTTCGGCCAGTCGGCGACCACCAGGGACTCGCCGCCGGTCAGCGTGGTCCACAGCGTCTCGGTGACGAAGGGGACCACCGGGTGCAGCAGGCGCAGGGTGGTGTCCAGGACCTCGCCGAGGACGCGGCCGGAGACCCGGGCGCCCTCGCCGCCCGCGAAGAAGGTCGTCTTCGACAGCTCGACGTACCAGTCGAAGACCTCGTCCCACGCGAAGTGGTAGAGGGCCTCGCTGAGCTTCGAGAACTGGAAGTCCTCGTAGTACGCGTCGACCTGCGCGACGGTCTTGTTCAGCCGGGACAGGATCCAGCGGTCGGTCGCCGACATCTCCTCGGGGGCCGGCAGCTCGCCCTCGACGCTGGCGCCGTTCATCAGCGCGAAGCGGGTGGCGTTCCAGATCTTGTTGGCGAAGTTGCGGGACGCCTGGACCCAGTCCTCGCCGATCGGGACGTCGGTGCCGGGGTTGGCGCCCTTGGCCAGGGTGAAGCGGACGGCGTCGGAGCCGTACTTGTCCATCCAGTCCAGCGGGTCGACGACGTTGCCGAAGGACTTCGACATCTTCTTGCCGCGCTCGTCACGGACCAGACCGGTCAGCGCGATCGTCTTGAAGGGGACCTCGCCGTCCATGGCGTACAGGCCGAACATCATCATCCGGGCGACCCAGAAGAAGATGATGTCGTGGCCGGTGACCAGGACGTCGGTGGAGTAGAACTTCTCCAGGTCCGGGGTCTTCTCCGGCCAGCCGAGGGTGGAGAACGGCCACAGGCCGGAGGAGAACCAGGTGTCGAGGACGTCCGTGTCCTGGGTCCAGCCCTCGCCCGTGGGCGCCTCGTCGTCCGGTCCGACGCAGACGACCTCGCCGTCCGGGCCGTACCAGACCGGGATGCGGTGGCCCCACCACAGCTGGCGCGAGATGCACCAGTCGTTGAGGTTGTCGACCCAGTCGAAGTAGCGCTTCTCCATCTCCTGCGGGTGGATCGTGACCCGGCCGTCGCGGACCGCGTCACCGGCGGCCTTGGCGAGGGTCTCGACCTTGACCCACCACTGGAGGGACAGGCGCGGTTCGACGGTGGTGCTGCACCGCGAGCAGTGCCCGACGGAGTGCAGGTACGGGCGCTTCTCCGCGACGATGCGGCCCTGCTCGCGCAGGGCGCCGACGACGGCGCTGCGGGCCTCGAAGCGGTCCAGGCCCAGGAAGGGGCCGTGGACGGTGATGACGCCGTGCTCGTCCATGATCGTCATGGACGGCAGGTCGTGGCGCTGGCCGATGGCGAAGTCGTTCGGGTCGTGGGCGGGCGTCACCTTGACGCAGCCCGTGCCGAACTCGGGGTCGACGTGCGTGTCCGCGACGACCGGGATCGAACGGTCGGTCAGCGGCAGCTTGATGAGCCGGCCGATCAGGTGCTTGTAGCGCTCGTCGTCCGGGTGGACGGCGATGGCCGTGTCACCGAGCATCGTCTCGGCGCGGGTCGTCGCGACGACCAGGGTGTCCTCGCCCTCGCCGTACGTGATCGAGACCAGCTCGCCCGCGTCCTCCTGGTACTCCACCTCGATGTCCGAGATGGCCGTCAGACAGCGGGGGCACCAGTTGATGATGCGCTCGGCGCGGTAGATCAGCTCGTCGTCGTAGAGCTTCTTGAAGATCGTCTGGACGGCCTCGGAGAGACCCTCGTCCATGGTGAAGCGCTCGCGCGACCAGTCGACGCCGTCGCCGAGCCGGCGCATCTGGCCGAGGATCTTGCCGCCGTACTCTTCCTTCCACTGCCAGACGCGCTCGACGAACTCCTCGCGGCCCAGGTCGTGGCGGGACTTGCCCTCCTCGGCGAGCTGCTGCTCGACCTTGTTCTGGGTCGCGATGCCGGCGTGGTCCATGCCGGGCAGCCACAGGGCCTCGTAACCCTGCATGCGCTTGCGGCGGGTCAGGGCGTCCATCAGCGTGTGCTGGAAGGCGTGGCCCAGGTGGAGGGAGCCGGTGACGTTCGGCGGCGGGATGACGATCGTGTACGGGGGCTTCTCGCTCGCCGGGTCGGCGGTGAAGTAGCCACGCTCCACCCAGCGCTCGTAGAGCTTCCCCTCTACCTCGGCCGGCGCGTACTGGGTCGGCAGTTCGGAGTCGGGGGCGCTGGGTGTCTGCGTGTTCTCGGTCACGGGCACAGTTTAGAGGCGTAACGGTCCGGTACTGAAACCGGTAAACCGGGGGCCCGGCTCCCTCGGCGCCGGGGCGTTCCGCCAGGATGTGAGGAACGAATAAGCAACCTCACAGGGGGACGCGGGATGAGTTACAACCAGCCGGGCCCGTACGGGCAGCAGCCGCAGCAGCCGGGTCCCTACGGGCAGCAGCCCCCGCCCCCGAACCCGTACGGGCAGCAGCAGCCGCAGCCCGGCTACGGATACCCCCAGCAGGCCCCGCCGGGCGTCCCGCCGCAGGGCTATCCCCAGCAGCCCCCACAGCCCGGCTACCCGCAGCAGCCCCCGCCGCCGCCGGGCTACCCCCAGCAGCCTCAGCAGCCCTCCTACGGCTACCAGCAGCCGGCCACGCCCCCGTACGGCGGCGGCGCCGTGCCCCCGCAGGACCCGCCGAAGAAGTCGAAGACCGGGCTCGTCATCGGCGCGGTCGTGGCCATCGCGGCCATCGGCGGCGGCGCCTGGTACTTCCTCGGTGCCGGGGACCCCGTCTCGGAGGACACCAAGGGCTACAAGCTGGTCGCCCCGGAGTCGGTGGGCGAGTTCCAGAAGAACCCGAAGTACCAGGAAACCCCGATGACCGACGAGGAGAAGAAGCAGACCAAGGCCGCAGGCGTCAACGACGCCGCGAAGGTGGAGATGAGCTACACCACCGGCGACCCGAAGAACCCCCTGACCTCGAAGGCCATCAACCTCACGGGTTACTGGGGCTCGCTCGGCAGCCCGGAGAAGTCGGTGGACGCGTACTTCGCCGCGCTCAAGCTGAGCCTCGCGAAGAACGACAAGGTGACGGTCGAGACCGCGGGCACCCCCGCGGAGTTCACCCCCGACGGCTTCAAGGGCGCCGTGATGAAGTGCCAGGAGTTCAAGTTCATCGCCAAGGACACGGCAGCCAAGGGACCGAAGGAATCGGTCGTTCCCGTCTGTGTCTGGGCCGACTACAGCACCCTCGCCTCGGTCAGCGCCTCGGACGCGGGCGCCATCCTCACCGGCAAGCCGGGCTACACCCTGGCGCAGGCCTCGGACTTCGCCGCGAAGCTCTACAACACGGCCCGCGTCAAGAAGTAGCGGTCCCGCACACGCGAGAGGGGGGGGGGCGGGCGGAGGCGGGGGGCGCGCGCGCCGGGGGGGAGGTCGGGGAGCGGCTGCAGCTGGTGCGGGTCGCGCAGAGGGGGGGGCGGGGCGTC
>NZ_JBEZIB010000071.1:0-14611 GCF_040650855.1 Streptomyces sp. NPDC048606
GGGCCTGAACAGCACGAGCGAAACCTCCGACGACGAAGCTACATGCCTGAACCGAGTCCCGCTCACAGAGCTCGTTTACGGGACAGCCCTTAGGAGTTGTCGTCAAAGTGTCACGCCCACATCAGGAGCGACGCGAGAGTGACGGCTGCTTGGTAGGCCTGGGCGGTCTTGTCGTACCTGGTCGCGATGCCGCGCCACTGCTTGAGGCGGTTGAAGCACCGTTCCACCACGTTGCGGTGCTTGTAGACCTGCTTGTCAAAGGCCGGCGGCCGACCGCCGCGGCGGCCCCGCCGGGTTCGGTTGCGGACCTGGTCGGACCGTTCTGGGATCGTGTGCGTGATGCCGCGGCGTCGCAGCCAAGTACGAATGGCCTTCGAGCTGTAGCCCTTGTCACCGATGGCGTGGTCGGGCCTGATGCGCGGTCTGCCAGGCCCGATCCGGGGCACCCGTATCGCGTCCATCACGGCCGTGAACTGGGTGCAGTCGTTGACATTCCCACCGGTCAGCACCAACGCGAGGGGTCGGCCCGTCCCGTCACAGGCCAGGTGGATCTTACTGGTCAGCCCTCCGCGGGACCGGCCGAGGGCCGGGCTGCGGAGCCCCGTTACCGTCTTCGTGGCCTCGCAATGAGGCTCCCGGCCTTCGGCCCCGGTATGACTTGAGCCCCCAGTCGAGATGATCGAAAAGGTGGTGTCGCCGGTGCCGGAGGCATTGGCAGACCGCTGATTAGAGGCACGAGCGCCCTCGGGCAGTCTCTTCGTAACGTGGATGCTGGCACGCTGATGCCGCAGGTGAGGCCGGGGAACAGGCGAGCACGGGAGCGAAGGGCATGTCGGAGGAGACTGGCATCGACGTCTATCTGGGCCTGGACGTCGGCAAGGGTGACCATCACGCCACCGCCGTGAACCGGGCGGGGAAGAAGGTGTTCGACAAGCCGCTGCCCAACAGCGAACCGAAGCTGCGGGAGCTGTTCGACAAGCTCCGGGCCAAGCACGGAACGGTGCTGGTGGTCGTCGACCAGCCGGCTTCCATCGGGGCCCTGCCGCTGGCGGTCGCCCGGAACGCGGGCTGCCAGGTCGCCTACCTGCCTGGATTCACGATGCGACGGATCGCCGATCTTTACCCCGGCGAGGCGAAAACCGACGCCCGCGACGCGTTCATCATCGCGGACGCCGCCAGAGCGATGCCCCACACCCTGAGGACGATCGATCCCGCGGACGAGACGGTTGCCGAGCTCGCGATGATCGCCGGGTTCGACGACGATCTCGCGGGCGAGTCCACCCGGATCGCCAACCGGCTCCGCGGCCTGCTCACCCAGATCCACCCCTCCCTGGAACGGGTCCTGGGGCCGCGGATCCAACACCCGGCCGTGCTCAAGCTGCTGGACCAGTTCGGATCCCCGGCCCAGATCCGCAAAGCCGGACGCCGCCGCCTCGTGACCCTGATACGCCCCAAAGCACCGCGAATGGCCGAGCGGCTGGTCGAGGACATCTTCACCGCACTCGACGAACAGACCGTCGTCGTCCCGGGCACTGAAGCCGCCGCGCTGATCGTCCCCAGCCTCGCCGGCTCGCTGCAGTCCGTTCTTGACCAGCGAAAACTTCTGGCCGGGCGGATCGAGGAACTCCTGGAGGCCCACCCTCTTTCCCAGGTCCTGATCTCGATGCCCGGCATCGGGATCAGGACCGCCGCCCGCATCCTCGTCGACGTCGGAGACGGCAGCGGCTTCGCCACCGCCGGCCACCTCGCCGCCTACGCCGGCCTCGCGCCCGTGACCCGCAGTTCCGGCTCCTCCATCCGCGGCGAACATCCGTCCCGGCGAGGCAACAAACAACTCAAGAGAGCCTTCTACCTCGCCGCGTTCGCCTCGCTCTCCCAGCCCGAGTCACGCGCCTACTACGACCGCAAACGCCGCGAGGGGAAACACCACATCGCCGCCCTCATCGCACTCGCCCGACGCCGCATCGACGTCCTGTTTGCCATGCTCCGCGACGGCACCTTCTACCAACCACCCACACCCGCTACGGCTTGACGAAAGCCATAGAGGCACCTTTTCGGGCCCCGGCCGCGTGCTGGTGGGCACGGACGACGGTGGAGTCCACCGAGACCAGCCACTCGATGTCGCCTGCCGCGTCCGCCCGGGCCTGCGCCGCCTGGAGCATCCGCTCGAAGGTTCCGTCCGCCGCCCACCTGCGGAAACGGGTGTGGAGGCTGGCCCACGAACCGTACCGGTCGGGCACATCCCGCCAGGCGACCCCGGTCCGGAACTTCCACACGATCCCGTTCAGAGTCGTCCGGTCATCCAGCCGCGGCCGCCCCATCACGGGCCGAGGCAGCAACGGCTGCACGAGTTCCCACTCCGCGTCCGACAGTTCATGGCGACGTATCACCCGACCATGATCCACAACCCAAGATCACTTTGACGACAGACCCTAGGACCCCGGGGCCCTGACGCATGTCCGCGAGGTCAGGCGGCGGCGGGCTCAGGGCGGCGCAGTTCTGCCCGGCCGAAGAGGAGGGCGTAGCCGTCGGGAAGCTCGCGAAGGATACGGGCGAGGAGGTCGGGGCCGGTCAGGCGGGTGACGACGGCGAGGACCGCTCCGGTGTCCCAGCGGGCGACGGCCGGGCTGAGGTTGGTGCGGGTGGCGAGGTCTTTGACGAAGCCCCATCCGGTGAGCTGCTGCGTGTCGGGGGTCTGGGCGGTCAGGGTGAGGGCGGCTTCGACGGGCAGGCATTGGGCGAGGTCGACGCGTTCGTCGCCGGTGAGTTGGCGGCCGAGGGCGCCCAGGACGTTGCGGACGGCCTCCTCGGTGCGTTCGCGGGTGGGGTAGGCGCCTTCGTAGCGCACGCGTTCCAGCATCTGCTCGAACGTCATGGCGGGGGTGGCCCGGTTCGGTCGAGGCTGGTCGTACATGGTCTGGGGTTGCCTTTCTGCGTGAAGGGGTCGGTGTCCGGCCGGTGGCGTGGGCCGGTCAGGTGGGTTGGGGGTGGCCGAAGAGGAGGTCGTAGCCCTGTGGGAGCTGGAGGAGGACCTCTCGGGTGAGGACGTCCCCCGCGGCGGCGGCCGTGGTGGACAGGACGGCGCCGATGTCCCACAGGGCGGTCTTCTCGGTGGCGCCTTCGATCCAGGCCGCGGTCGCGCGGACGAAGCGCTCGGGGGAGAGCGGCTCCGAGGCCTGCAGCGGGTTCAAGAGGATGAGGGCGTAGGTTTCGGGGAGGCGGGCGGCGAGCTCGGTGCGCACGGTGCCGACCAGGTGTGCACCGAGCAGGGCCAGGACGACGCGGGCCACACGGTCGGCGTCCTGCGGGGTTTCGTACTCGCCGCGTTCCTGGACGTGGGCCAGGAACGCCTCCCTGCGCATCGACATCACATCGCCTCCGGAGAGAGGTGAAGGGGGATGTGAGAGGGGCGGAGGGCGGGGTGCCGGAGGGGGAATCGGCGCTTCCCGCCCTCCGCTGCAGGCCGGTACGGGCGGGGGGTCAGCCGGAGATCTGCTTGCGGCCGGAGTCGCCGTTGATGCTGATCTTGCGGGGCTTGGCGCGCTCGGCGATCGGGATCCGCAGGGTCAGGACGCCGGCCTCGTATGCGGCCTCGATGCGTTCGGTGTCGAGGGTGTCGGCCAGCATGATCTGGCGGGAGAAGACACCCAGGGGCCGCTCGGAGAGTTCCATCTGCACGCCGTCGGACTTCTCCGCGGGGCGGCGCTCGGCCTTGACGGTGAGCATGTTCCGCTCGACGTCGATGTCGATCGCCTCGGTGCTGACGCCCGGAAGGTCGAACGCGATCACGTACGCGTCGCCCTGGCGGTAGGCGTCCATCGGCATCACGGACGGCTTCGACCACGTGCCCGACGTGCCGGAGAGCTGCTGGACGATCCGGTCCATCTCGCGGAACGGGTCAGTGCGCATCAACATCGCGAAACACCTCCAGTTGGTTCAGGCAGGAACTGCCAATGCGCTTCAACGTGCTTCCGTTGTAACATGTCATCGAAACGATGACAAGCAAGGAGTCATCTGGAGGATGACAACCCTGGAGACCGTCATGAACGACGCCACCGAGCCGACCGCACCCGTCACTCTTCTCGCCGCCGCAGTAGCACTGGACACCATCAACCAAGCCCTCAAGGAGGCGCGGCAAGCTGCCGCCGGGGGATCGCGACATGCGACGACGACGTCGGGCGCGAGCCCGGATTCGGCCCTGGCCGCCCTGCTGATGCTCCGCGAGGTCCGCGAGCAACTCGCAGGTTGGGAGACCGGCCTCATCGAGACCGCCCGCGAACGAGGCGCCAGCTGGGCCGACCTCGCACCCGCACTCGGAGTTGCCAGCCGCCAGGCCGCCGAACGCCGCTACCTGCGCATACGCCCGGGCAAGGCCGGGAGCACCGGCGAGCAGCGCGTCCAGGCCACCCGCGACACCCGCGCCGCCGACCGCACCGTCACCGCCTGGGCCCGCGACAACGCCGCCGACCTGCGCCGACTGGCGGGCCAGGTCACCGCCCTCACCGGCCTACCCGCCGACGCCGAAGCGGCTGTCGCGGCGCTGAACGCGGCCCTCGCCGACAGCGACGCCGCCCGCCTCGTCCAGCCACTGACCGGAACCCGACCCCACCTGCGACCCGAGGACGGCGAGCTCTCCGACCGCATCGACGCGATGACCGCGCGCACCGACCAACTCCGCCAGGACACCCACGACCAACGCACCGGGTGACCCTGCCGGCGCCCCACCTGTCGGCGACCCACGCCGGCACGTCCGCCCTCACTGCGGCGGTGGATGGGCATCCCGGGTCTGCAACTCCGGCCCCGGCGACGGCAGACCTCCCGCCATAATGTCGGTTTTCCCCGCTTCAGGAGGCCCTGGGCTGGAGGGCAATCGACAGCCTTGCCATCGGAGGGCCCCACCAGGTCGTGACCCCGCAGGACGCAGCAAAGGCCGGCTTCACGGCCCGCAGGTGACAGCAGTCAAGGCTTCTGGGCTACGGCCGGCGGGCTTCAGGCAGTCATTCCAGAGCCCATGTCAATCGGGCTGGCGGACTGGTCGCGGTTCCACCGTGACAGGCGCAAGAAGTGTACACTTTTGTGCATGAGTGACACTCTGCCGATCACCGAGGCGCGGGCGAAGTTCGGCTCGCTGGTGCGCCGCGCCTCCCACGCCCGCGAACGCATCACGATCACCGACCACGGTCAGCCAGCGGCCGTGCTCATCAATCCCCAGGAGCTCGCCGACCTCGAGGACGCCCTGGCCCTGGCCCTGTACCGCGAGCGGCAGGGCGCCGGTACCGCGTCGACCGTCTCGCACGATGAGGTCCGTGTCCGGCTCGGCGTGGAGCGCGGGTGACCTACTCGATCGTCTGGGACGAGGCTGCCATCGACGCGGCCGCCAGGTTGCTCAAGGACGACCCCGACGGCCTGCGTCAGCTGATGGACGCCGTCGACCTGCTCGCCGACCAGCCCCGGCCCGAAGGCAGCACCCCCTACGGTTCCCCGGACCTGCGGCGGATGCATGTCGGGCGTTACCGGGTCTTGTACGAGATCACCGAGGCCGCCGTGACCATCGTGGTCGTCCATGTCGGCCGCCTGGGCTGATCCCCGCGCCGTCTGCCCTCTGGAACCAGCAACCACCCGTGGCCATGAATTCACCGACATCCCCGGCTCCGAGGGGGGGGCGCTCGCGGACGGCAACGACCGCAGGCCTCCGATCCGGTCGCGGGTCCGGCATGGCAGCCCCAGCTGCGCCGACTACGGCTGCCGCAGGCAGGAGTGCACGGCCGCGGCCCGCCGCGCCCGCGCCCGGCGGACCGCCGAGCGCAACGCCGGCCGCCCCGCCCGCGTCCCCTCCACCGCTGCCGCCGCCTGGGCCCACCAACTGTCGCAGAAGGGGCTGTCGGCAGGCGACATCGCGGAAATCTCAGGCATCGCCGTCACACTGGTACGGCGCTTGCTCCGCCCCACCGGCCTACGACCTGCCAACATCCACCGCACCACCGCCGACGCCATACTCGGCATCCCGCTGAACATCCCTCTCAGACGCGGCAGGTCACTTCCGGGCCTCGTCACCGCGGGTAGAGCCGCCGCCTGTCTGCAGGACCTGGCCGAACGCGGCTGGCCGACCAGCTTCCTCGCCGCCCGCCTTCGAACCAGCACCCACACCGTCGCCGCGCTCCGCAACCGAGAACGCCGACGCCTCGCCGTGGCCCTGGACCACAAAATCCAACGCCTGGCCGTGCTCCTGCTCGACAGCGAACCGGCCGACCACGGCATCTTGCTCCAGCGAAGCCGCCGCGCCCAGGTAGCCGCCACGCAGCGCCGTGCCCGACTGGCCGCGACGATCGCCGCCGAACCGGGACGCAGGCTCTGACTGCGGCGGCGGTCGCGGTTCTTCGGGTGTGCGCTCGGAGCCTCTCTTCGGTGCCCGCTGTCAGGGGCCGGGGATACTCTGGCGACTGTGCCGGGGGACGGCCGAGTTTCGTCTCGGGCAGGCGTGCGGCCAGGTGGGCGCTCCTGGCCGAGTAACGGGGGGAACCGGGGGGAAGGCGCAGATTATGGGCGAACAGGATGTTTCATCCGAACGTCTGACCGTCTAGTACGGTCAGGTCAGCTGCGCGGCAGCCCGGGAGGCCGTCCAGGACGTGCTCGGCGACCTTCACATCACCGCGGCGGCGGTCGCGGACGTGATGACGGTGGCGAGCGAGCTGGTCTCCAACGCCCAACGCCACGCGAAGGGCGCCACCGGTTTCCGGATCCGGGCCGACGCACAGGCCGTGAAGATCGAGGTGTCCGACGCCTGCGACCTGCTGCCCGTGCTCCGGCCCTGGGCCCCGGACCGGGCCGGCGGGTTCGGCTGGCGGCTGGTCCACGACCTCGCCGACACCGTCACCGTCCACACCGACACGCACGGCAAGACGATCACCGCCACCTTCACCGACCGACAGCTGCACCCCGCCACCGGCTGAGCCCGCGCCACGAGGCCTGCGATCTCAGCCGGCGGCCGTGTCGTCGCGGATCTCGAACAAGGCCAGTGCCCCGGTCATCTCCAGCAGCCTCCGCAGCTGCCGCGGCAGCGGGCCCGCCAGCGCCAACTCGCGCTCCTGGCGCAGGCGGATCAGCTCGTTGAGGAACGAGGAGTCCGCGAACTCCACCCGGGCCACGTCCAGCACGAGGAGCTTGGCGTCCGCGGCCGGACCCGCGCAGGCCTGGCGCAGCAGGTCGACGCTGTCGATGTCGAATTCGCCGGCGCACTCCACCACGGCCCGGCCGTCCTCCTGGGACCGCACCCGTACCGTCGGCGTCTGCATGTCTTCTCCCGGTCTTGCTCTTCATCGGGCAGATCACCCGATGCCTTGACCGTACGCCCTACCCGTCCGAGCCAACACCCACGCCGTGCACCGCAAGCCGACCCCTCGTATCAAGGCTGTCCCGACGAGGGGCTCGGCCCGAAGAGAGGTGCATGGTCGGCGGTCATGTCCTGGCGGAGGCGGCGGAAGCGTAGGGGGTGGCGGTAGACGCGGCCGTGGTCGACGGCGGTGTCGGCGCTGACGGCCACCAGCTCAGGGCGTACCAGGACGACGTCCAAGGCCTCGCGCGAGCCCTAGGACGCGGAGAACCGCAGGCCTTCCCACGGGTGCCCGGCGTCGGCCGGTGCGAGGTGCTCGGCAACGTGCCGGGCCTGGTCCGGGCGCAGCGTGACCGTCCGCCCGACCATGCGGAGGTGTCTGTGGGGTCTCGGCGGCCGAGGACGAGGAGCTGTGGGCGGGTGAGGGTGCCGGTGATCGCCCCGATCACCGCTTCGGTGGTGTCGCGTCGTTTGACCTTGCCCCAGGCCCGGCGGCCGCTCTGGTAGGAAGCGGCCAGCGGTTTGGCGACCACGCCCTCAATGCCGGTGACGTCGGTCCAGGACTCCAGCCATTTCCGTGCCGTGGCCACGTCCGTGGTCATCGGACAGAGCGTCCACGGTGAGGTCAGGGTGCGGCCGGCGAACAGGACCTCCAGGCGCCGTCGGCGCTCTTGGTAGGGAGGGCCAGGAGTTCGGTGCCGTCGGCCTGGAGGAGGTCGAAGGCGACGTAGAAGGCGGGCAAGCGCTGCGCGAGCGCGGCAGCCTGCCTGGCACCGGCGGCCGCTCGGCGTTGCAGCCCTTCGAAGGACAGCGCACCGGCCTCCGGGTCCCAGGCGAGGATCTCGCCGTCGAGGACCAGACCGACGGGCAACTGCCGGGCGGCCGCCACCAGGTCGGGGAACGCGTCCTGGACCAACGTGCCACGGCGGGTCTGCAGCAGCACCCGTCCCTCGGGCTCGGCCGGGGTGAAGACCAGCAGCCGGTGGCCGTCAAACTTCTGCTCATACGCCAGGCCCGGGCCCGTGCGCGGAGGGAGCGGGATCTTCTCGGAGGCCTGCGCCAGCATCGGCTGCATCAGGGGCCTGAGCATGGGATGCTCCCGCCTCCTTGCCAGCTTGTCATCGTGCCTGCTGTCTGGGGCGGCAGGGTCGAGGCGGCTGTCGTCGCGGTGTGGCAGGAGACTACGGGCACCGGCCGGGTCCTGCATGCGTGGGACCGTCACCGTCCCCTCCGTACCGTCCCACGCCCGCCGTTGGCCCGGAAAGCGGCCCGAGAGGTCCGGTTGGGGCGGTCAGGCGATCGCGGCGGCGAGTCCGGCGGTGCCGACGTGTCGGAAGGCCTTACGGAAGTTGTGGCAGGCGGCCGGCAGGCGCCACTCGCCTCGGGCGCCGTTGTTCTTCATGATCCGCGAGTCGGGGTCGGTGAAGTCGGCCTGGGCCTTCGGCTTCGGGCGGGCCGTCATGGCGGCCTTCTCGCCGGCGTCGGTGACGGCCTGCTCGTCGCTGCTGCCCGCACGTGCCTGGCGGCGACGCTCCTTCTCCTCCACGTGACGGTGGGACTTGTCGGTGCTCTCGGCCTCGATCTGGGCGTCCTCGGCGGCATCGACGTGCTCGGCGTCGGCCGGCAGGTCGTGGGCCTTGGCCTCCAAGGCGGCGGCCTCGGCCTCGACGCGTTCCTCCCGCGCGAATGATCACGATAGGCGCGCGGGTTGCCGGATGCGGCCCTACTTCGGTTCCCCTTGCCCGTCTACCGGCTTCGAGGTCGGGCAGTGGCTTTGCCGGGTTGTCTGGGAGCGGAAGCTGTGGCCGAGTTCAGGGCCCAGTCCGTAGTAGTGGCGGAAATTGTAGATCAGTGGGCTCCACGCAACCGGGTCGATGTGCTGGGAGCCGGGGACGACGATACGCGGGTCGGCGTGGACCTTGAGTACATGGGCTTCGACGATGAGGAAATCCCCGGAGGCATCGGATTGGACCCGGGCGGCGCGGGCTTCCAGCTGGATGGGGCATTCGGCGGCCCTGGGCGGCCGAACGAGCTCGGAGGGTTCAGGTCGCAGGCCTGCGGCGGCGAACTTGTCCGGTTCGAAACGGAAGGTGCCGCGCTTGTCCGCGGGTATCGGGGTGCGTCCGGTCAGCGGCGCCAGCCGCTCCACCGCCGGCCACTGGGCCGGCGCGGGAAGGTTGACCACGAGATCGGGGCGGCTGCGGAGATTGTGCGCGGTCTGTCCCCCGAGGCCCAGACCGAGGACGACGACGTGGCCGAGTGCCCAGGCCGAGGACATCGGCGCCAGGTTGAAGGAGCCGTTCTCGTTCTCTGTCGAGAGCAGTACGACCGGCGTCCCGAAGTACAGGATGCTCGGTTCTATGGCCACATGGGCGGCAGAGGCGTTGTCGGGCAGGGTGCTGGGTGTCGTGGTCTCCATAAGAGTCGACCGTAAGGTGGAGACTCTTCGGCCCCGGCCGAAGGATCACTGGTGGAAGATGGACGGCAATGAGAAACCATGACGCGCATCCGGAGGGCCCGGACCTGGCCGCTCTGGCCGGACTTCTGGCGGACGGCACCCGCGCAAGCTTCTGCCTGGCCCTCCTGGACGGTCGGGCATGGACCGCGACCGAGCTGGCGCGCCATGCCGGGGTGGCCGCCTCGACGACCACCGAGCACCTGAACCTCCTGGTCGGCGGAGGATTGCTTGCCCAGGAGCGTCAGGGCCGTCATCGCTACGTGCGCCTCGCCGATCCCGAGACGGCCCACCTGATCGAGACCCTTGCCTCCATGGCGCCTCGACGCGTCGCTCCCTACCGTTCACTGCCCGCCGTCAACCGGAGCCGGGCGCTGGCCCGCGCCCGCACGTGCTACGACCACCTCGCGGGCGCCCTCGGGGTCGCGATCACCGAGGCGATGACCGACCGGGGGCTTGTGGACTGGGAGCAGGGGCCGACGCTCACCGGCAACGGGATCGCCTGGCTGGCCGAACTCGGCATCGTGCTGCCACCCTCCACACGGCGTCCGACCGTCCGCTCGTGCCTGGACTGGACCGAGCGCCGCCCCCACCTGGCCGGTGCCGTCGGCGCCGCCTTGTGCCGTCACGCCTTCGACTCCGGTTGGATCACCCGGATCGGCACCGGCCGCGCCGTCGCTCTCACCGAGATCGGCCGGCGTACGCTTCGGGACCACCTCGGCCTGTCTGACGAGACGGGCGCTCCGGTCAACTGAAGACCGCGATTCCACCCGGTCAGACGCTGCCGCTACCCGCGCCTTACGGCGCCGCACTCTTCTGTGCAGCTGCGGCTCATCGCGTGCGGGAACCGGTTTGCCCGGGTAATCCGGGCCATCGGACCGGACCACAAGGCCTCGGCAGGCCCTGTCCGCCATGTCGGCCACGCCGACCGCAGGTTATTGCTTAACTGACCTGATGGCTATCGAACTGACGCTGCTGCGCCGGGTCTCCTACCGGGACCAGGAGGTCACCGCACCCAGGCTGCGCGGCCTGCTCGCCCTCCTCGCGGGCGAACTGCGCACAGGGTGCAGCACGGCGTACCTGGTGGACGGCCTCTGGACGGACAACGAGCCGCTAAACCCCGTGAAGGCACTGCAGACCCTCGTCGCGCGCGCCCGAAGCCTCCTCGGCACCGGCGTGATCACCGCCACCGCGACCGGATACCGCCTCACCCTGGGCGAGGAGCAGGTCGACAGCTCCGCCGTCCTGCTGCACGCCGCGGTCGCGGCGGAGCGGCTGCGGACCGAGGACCCGGCGACGGCGCTCACCGAAGCCGAGAAGGGCCTGGCGCTGTGGGACGCCGACGGCGCGCGGTGTGACAAGGACACCCGCGGAGACCCGGTCGCCGCACTGCGCGCGGAGCGGGCCCCCGCGTACCGGTCGCTGCTGCGAACCCGCGCCCTGGCCCTCGCGCGGCTCGCCCGCCGGGCCGAGGCCCTCGAACCGCTCGCGCACCTGACCCGGGAGCTGCCGCAGGATGAGGAGGTGCTGCTCGCCCTCGTGCGCTGCCAGGCGGCCACCCTCGGGCCCGCTACCGCTCTGGCCACCTACGACGCCTACCGGCGCGGACTCCGCGAGGAACTCGGAGCCGACCCGGGACCCGCCCTGCAAGGCGTCCACCAGGAACTGCTGCGGGGCACGGCGCCCGCGGTACGCCGCGGGGTGTCGCACGACCCCAACCCCCTGCTCGGCCGCGACGCCGACACCCTCGCGGTGGCGCAGCTGATACGGACCTCCCGGGTCACCTCGATCGTCGGACCGGGCGGCCTGGGCAAGACCCGGCTCGCCCACGCGGTGAGCCGCGAAGCGGAGCAACGCGTGGTCCACCTGGTCGGACTCGCCGGTATCACCAGCGACGCGGACGTGGCCGGCGAGGTCGCCTCGGCTCTCGGCGTCGGCGAGTCACTGCGCCTGCACACCCTCCCCTCCGCCGTCCCCACCGAGGTGCTCACCGGCATCGCGGCCGCGCTCGGCCCCGGCCCCGCGCTGCTGGTCCTGGACAACTGCGAGCACGTGATCCGCGGCGCCGCACAGCTGGTGCGGGCCCTGGTGTCACTCGTCCGCGACCTGCGTGTCCTGACCACCAGCCGGGCTCCCCTCGGCATCTCCGCCGAAGCGGTGTACCCGCTGCCGGAGCTGGACCTGGCGACCACCGTCGAACTCTTCCGGCAACGGGCGCGGGCCGCCCGCCCCGGCGCCGAGCTGCCCACCGGGACGGTGACCGAGCTGTGCCGCCGCCTGGACGGACTGCCCCTCGCCGTAGAGCTGGCGGCGGCGCGGCTGCGCGTCATGACGGTCGGTGAGATCAGCCACCGGCTGGCGGACCGGTTCGCCCTGCTGCGGGGCGGGGCACGGGACGCCCCGCCCCGCCACCGCACCCTCCACGCCGTCGTTGACTGGAGCTGGAACCTCCTGGACCCCGCCGGGCAGGCGGCACTGCGCGCGCTGTCGGTCTTCCCCGACGGCTTCACCGCGGACGCCGCCCAGCATCTCCTCGATGACGGCGAGCTCTTCGGCGGCCTGTTCCGCGACGGGCGAGCACTCGAGACACTCACGGACCTGGTCGACCAGTCGCTGGTCAAGGTGACGGACACTGCCACCGGCGCGCGCTTCGCGATGCTGGAGACGATACGGGAGTTCTGCACGGCCCGGCGGGCGCGCTCAGGCGAGGACGACCGCGTGACCCTCCGGTACCTGGCATGGGCGTGCGACTTCGGGACGCGGCATCACGACGCGCTCTTCACGCCCGCCCCCTTCGGCGCCTGGGAGCGGATCAGGGCCGAGCAGGACAACCTCATCCAGGCGCTGCGCCTGGGCCTCGCCCGGCAGGACGGCGCCGCGGTCGCGGCCACCACCGCGGTGCTGGCGACACTGTGGACCACCGAGGCCAATTACGCCCGCCTCCTCCCGCTTGCCCAGGACGCCGGACCATTGCTATCCTACTTCCGGCCCCGGCCCGGCCTCGTTGAGGTCGCCCGGACCGCCGCGGCCCTGTGCGCCACGAACTTGTTCCTCGGATTCGGCCCCGGCGCCGCGCGCACCCTGGTCGCCCTGCGCCGGCTCCCGCCGGCCTCGCCCCACACGCTGGTCGGAGCCCTCTCGACCGTCCTGTGCGCCCTGCCCGAACTCCTGGACCCCGATCACGCGGTGCTCGACGCCCTGTGCGACCGGGACGAGCCCCTGCTCGCCGGCGCGGCCAACTACGCGGCCAGCGTCGTATGGGAGAACAGCCACGACCCCGACCGCGCGCTGTCGGCGGCCCGGCGGATGCTCGACGCCTTCAAGGGGCTGCGGATTCCCTCGGTCCAGGTCCTGGCTCCCGCCCAGATGGCCAGGCTGTCCCTGAAGGCCGAGCAGGGACACGAAGCACTGTGCCATCTGCGCTCGGCAGTCCAGGCCCTGGAGGAGCTCGCCGTCCACGGCGCTGACCCGGTCGGCATCCGCTGGGGCATGGCCCTCGCCCATCTGTACACCGGTGAGCTCGACGAGGCCGAGCACTGGGCGGCACAGGCGGTGCTGACCCAGCCGCAGGAGACACCGGACACCCGCTCACCCGGCCTCGGCGTACGCGCCGAGCTCGCTCTCGCGCGCGGCGACACCGAAACGGGGCTTCACCTGTGGCGCCAGGCCGCCGAAGGAGCACGAAGCGGCACCGCCGAACCGGTCCCCGACCTCGAAGTGGACCTGGAGCCCTGGGCCCTGGAGGTCCAGGCCGCCGCTGTGACCGCCCACGCGCGCCACGGCCGCCCCGACCTCGTCGAGGACCTCACCGCCTCCCTCCAGGACCGGCTTCCGGCACTCCTGGTACCCCGTACCACCGAGCCGTCCCGGCCGGACAGGGACCCGGTGAACCTTCCGCTGTGCGGCGCGCTGCTGCTCGCGCTCGGCATGGCCGACCTCCACCACGGCCCGGGCACCGGCGACGCCCGACGCATCGGATCGGGAACCCGGCTGGTAGCCCTGGCCGAACGCTTCCGCCACCTGCGCGTCTTCCAGCCGACCATGTCCTTGGCACTGTCCCGGCATCTCACCGCCCCGCTGCCCCGGCCGAGGACGGACCGGCCGGGGCACGTCCGTATCGCGTACGCCCGCGCCACGGCCGCCCACTCCCCACCACCACCGGTACTGCGCCGGGCCAGGCCGCACCTGCGGAACCGGTTGCGCCTGCGCACCGGCAGCAGCCGGAAAGGCCTTCGGGACGAGGCCGGGGCCGGTGACGGCCGGGCCCCCGTGGTGGGGTGGGTGCGTGGTTTACCCGTAGTGGTAGGGGCCGTCTCCTCGGTGGACGAGGAGGAGGGCTTTCTGTCCGGCGTCGGCGGGTCCTTGTGTGAAGGTCACCAGGGCAGGGCCGGTCCGGTGTTCGCGGGTGCCGACTTCGGTGGCTGGCCTGTTGACAAATCGGTGGGTTCGGCTCCCGCGAGGGCCTTGGCACTGCCATGATCGTCATGCTGGATTGCATTGATCTTCTCGACAGGAGTGGCTGTGGCAGAGCGGCAGAACGGCACGGTGAAGTGGTTCAGCGACGAAAAAGGGTACGGCTTCATCACCCCGGACTCCGGAGAGCCCGACATGTTCGTCCATTTCAGGGCGATCGAGGGGAACGGCTTCAAGATCCTCAAGGAAGGCCAGAAGGTGACCTTTGAGGCGATCGAAGGTCAGAAGGGGTTGCAGGCCGACAAGGTGCAGGTAGTCGCCTAAGGGTTGTCCCGTAAATGATCTTTGAGTTGCCTCGGGGATAGTGGGCTGCTGTACCGCCCGTAGGCCTATCCGGCGAGGGCGAGGTTGTG
>NZ_JBEZIB010000072.1:0-14555 GCF_040650855.1 Streptomyces sp. NPDC048606
CCCCGGCCGGCGAAGACCGTCTGCCAGTCGACGGCCGTGCCGTGGACGTGGAGCCGGGCCAGAGCCGTCGTGACGGCCTCCTCCTCGCCCCGGTCCGTACGCAGGACCGGAACCACAACCTCGTCGCCGCCCAGGTTCTCTTGGGCCAGCGCGCTCAGCACACCCCCCGGGCCGACCTCCAGGAACGTGTCCACCCCTTCGTCGGCGAGGGTCCGTACCGCGTCGGCGAAACGAACGGCCTCGCGGACGTGCCGCACCCAGTAGTCGGGGGTGCCGAACTCCTCGGCCGGGACGATCCGACCCGTCAGCGTGGAGACGATCGGCAGCGTCGGCGTACCGAACGTCACCGCTGCCGCGATCTGCCGGAACGCGTCGAGCATGGGGTCCATGAGCTGGGAGTGGAAGGCGTGGGAGACCTTCAGCGCCTTCATCTTCCGGCCGCTCGAGGAAAGCCGGTCGACCACGGTCGCGACGGCTTCGTCGCCACCCGAGATCACCACCGACGTGGGCCCGTTGACGGCCGCGATGCCCGCCCGGTCCTCGAAACCGGCCAGGAGGTCGCGTACTTCCTCCTCCGAGGCCTGGACGGCGACCATCACGCCGCCTTCCGGGAGCGCCTGCATCAGGCGGCCCCGCGCGGCCACCAACGCTGACGCGTCCTCCAGCGACAACACCCCCGCCACATGCGCGGCAGCGAACTCCCCCACCGAGTGCCCCGCCAGGACATCGGGGCGCACGCCCCACGACTCCAGCAGGCGGAACAGAGCCACCTCGACCGCGAACAACGCCGGCTGCGCGAACTCCGTCCGCTCCAACAGCCCGGGGTCGGCGCCGAACACCACCTCGCGCAACGGACGATCCAGGTGCGCGTCGACGTACGCGCACACCGCGTCGAACGCGTCCGCGAACACCGGGAAGGCCCCGTACAACTCCCGCCCCATCCCCAGCCGCTGACTGCCCTGCCCCGAGAAGAGGCAGGCCACCTTGCGGTCCGTGGAAGCGGTGGCACGCGCAGCAGTGGGCGTCGCTTCGGCATCGCCGTTCGCCAGTGCGCGCAGCGCGGGCAGGAAGTCCTCCCGTCGGGTGCCGACCACGGCGGCCCGGTGCTCCAGCGCGGCGCGGGAGGTGGCCAGGGTCAGGGCCACGTCGACCGGTTCGAGGCCGGGATGGGCCTCGACGTGCGCCAGGAGGCGTTCGGCCTGCCCACGGAGGGCTTCCGGGCCGCTACCGGACACGAGCCATGGAACCGGGCCAGGGGCCGGGGCCAGGACCGGGTTCGGGGACGGGGACGGGGACGGGGGCTGCTCGATGATGACGTGGGCGTTGGTGCCGCTCACGCCGAAGGAGGAGATGCCCGCACGGCGGACGTGCCGCTCGTCGGCGTTCCAGTCGACGGCTCCGGTCAGCAGCTCGACGGAGCCGGCCGACCAGTCGACGTGGGGCGTGGGCTCGTCCACGTGCAGGGTCCGCGGCAGGACACCGTGCCGCATCGCCTGCACCATCTTGATGATCCCGCCCACACCCGCGGCGGCCTGGGTGTGTCCGATGTTCGACTTCAACGACCCCAACCACAACGGCCGCTCCGCCGGACGATCCTGCCCGTACGTCGCCAGTAGCGCCTGCGCCTCGATCGGGTCACCGAGCGTCGTGCCCGTGCCGTGGGCCTCGACCGCGTCGACGTCGGCCGCCGACAGCCGGGCATCCGCGAGCGCCTGACGGATCACCCGCTGCTGCGCGGGACCGTTCGGCGCCGTCAAACCGTTCGAGGCACCGTCCTGGTTCACCGCCGATCCCCGTACGACCGCCAACACCTGATGCCCGTTGCGGCGCGCGTCCGAAAGCCGCTCCACGAGCAGCACACCCGCGCCCTCGCCCCAACCCGTACCGTCCGCCGCGGCCGCGAACGGCTTGCACCGACCATCCGCCGCCAGCCCGCGCTGCCGACTGAACTCGATGAACGCATGGGGGCTGGACATCACGGTCACGCCGCCGGCCAGAGCGAGGTCGCACTCCCCGCGTCGCAGGGCCTGGGCGGCGAGGTGCAGGGCGACCAGCGAGGAGGAGCAGGCCGTGTCGACCGTCAGCGTCGGCCCCTCCAGACCGAAGGAGTACGCGATGCGGCCCGAGACCACGCTGCCGGAACTACCGGTGCCGATGTAGCCCTCCAGGTCCTGCGGGACGCTCAGCAGCCGTGCCGCGTAGTCCTGGTAGCCGGAGCCGATGAAAACGCCCGTGGCGGTGCCGCGCAGTGCGGTGGGGTCGAGGCCGGCCCGTTCGAACGCCTCCCAGGAGGTCTCCAACAGCAGGCGCTGCTGGGGGTCCATGGCCAGGGCCTCGCGCCGCGAGATGCCGAAGAACCCCGGGTCGAAGTCGGCGACGTCGTACAGGAAGCCGCCGTTCTCGGTGTACGTGGTGCCGGGCCGGTCGGGGTCCGGGTCGTAGAGGGATTCCAGGTCCCAGCCCCGGTCGGTGGGGAAGGCGCCGATCGCGTCACGGCCGTCCGCGACGAGGCTCCACAGCTCCTCGGGGGTACGTACGCCGCCCGGGAAGCGGCAGCTCATGGCGACGATGGCGATGGGGTCCTCGTCGCCGTCGGACGCACGGCGGGCCCGCTGCGGCGGGAGGGGATCGGCGGAGGTGCCCGCGGTGGCGGCCGTCAGTTCGGCCACGAGGTGTGCGGTGAGGGCGTTCGGGGAGGGGTGGTCGAAGACGAGGGTGGCCGGGAGGTGGACTCCGGTGGCGGAGCCGAGCCGGTTGCGCAGCTCGACGGCGGTCAGCGAGTCGAAGCCCACTTCGCGGAACGCGCGGTCGGCCGCGACGGCCTCCGTGTCCTGGTGCCCGAGGACCGCCGCGGCCTCGCGCCGTACGAGGGCGAGGACCGCACGGGTCCGCTCGGTACCGGTCAGCGTCGCGATCCGGTGGGCGAACCCGCCCGGCTCGCCCGTGCCCGGCGCCCGGTCCTCCTCGGCGGCGGGTGCCCCGGCCGCCTCGGGGATCGCGCGCAGCAGCGGGCTCGGACGGAGCAGCGTGAAGGAGCGTGTGAAGCGGTCCCATACGACGTCGGCCACGGTGACGGTGGTCTCGTCACGGCCGACGGCCGTGCGCAGCGCAGTGATCGCCGACTCCGGGGCGAGGGCCGGCAGGCCGCGTCGGTGGAGGCGCTCCTCGGCGGCGCCGTCCTCGACCATTCCGCCGCCGGCCCACGGCCCCCAGGCCACGGCGGTGGCGGTGAGTCCGCGGGCCCTGCGGTGTTCGGCGAGGGCGTCGAGGGAGGCGTTGGCCACGGCGTAGGCCGCCTGTCCGGCGGCGCCCCACACCCCGGAGATCGACGAGAAGAGGACGAAGGCGTCCAGGGGGTGGTCGCCGAGCAGGTCGTCCAGGTGGTGGGCGCCCGCCGTCTTGGCGGCGAGGACCTCGGCGAAGGCGCCCGGTGTGGTGTCGGCGAGCATCCCGGGGGTTCCGACGCCGGCCGCGTGCACGACCGCGGTCAGTGGGTGTTCCGGGTGGAGGTCGTCGAGCAGTCGGGCCAGTGCGGCGCGGTCCGCGACGTCGCAGGCCGCGATGGTGACCCGGGCGCCGAGGCCCTCCAGTTCGGCGCGCAGGGTTTCGGCTCCGGCCGCCTCGGGCCCGCGTCGGCTCGTCAGCACCAGGTGGTCCGCGCCCGCGCCGGCCGCCCAGCGGGCGACGTGGGCGCCCAGGGCTCCGGTGCCCCCGGTGATCAGGACGGTGCCGCGGGGCTGCCAGGCAGGGGGCTCGGCGGGCGTCGCGGCCGGGTGCGACGGGGCGCGCAGGAGGCGGCGTACGAAGGTCCCGGAGGCGCGCACGGCCAGCTGGTCCTCGTCCCCGTGGGCGCCGGTGAGCGCGGCCGTGAAGCGGCGGGCGGCGCGGGCGTCCAACACCTCGGGGAGGTCGATCAGCCCGCCCCACCGTCGGGGGTGCTCCAGCGCGGCGGTGCGGCCGAGGGCCCAGACCTGCGCCTGCCCGGGTTCGCGGAGCGGGTCGGAGGGGGCCGTGGAGACGGCGCCCCGGGTCACGGACCACAGGGGCGCGTCGATGCCGGCGTCGCCGAGGGCCTGGATCAGGGTCAGGGTCGCGGCGAGTCCTTCGGACAGCGCGGGGTGCGCCGCGTGCGGCCGTGCGTCGAGGGCCGCCGGTGAGAGGACTCCGTCGACGGTGGCGTCGTTCAGCTCCGCGCGCAGCCGGTCGGCGAGTTCCCGCCGGTCGGTGCCGGGCTCGACGTGCAGGAGGCGTACGTCCGCCCCGTGCTCGCGCAGGGCCCCCAACGCGGCGCCGGTCCAGGGGTCGTCCGTCAGGCGGGCGGGTACGACCGCCGCCCAGGTGCCGGCCGGGCGCGCGGGATCGGGGGCGGTGGCCGGCGCGGGCCGCCAGCCGACGCGGTAGCGCCGACGGTCCGCCGTGGTGTGCTCGCGGTGGGTGCGGCGCCACAGGGACAGCGCGGGCAGGACCGAGCTGAGGGGGGCGTCGTCGCTCAGGTCGAGCCGTTGCGCGAACTCCGCGAGGTCGGCGCGTTCCACGGAGTCCCAGAACCCGGCTTCCGTCGGGTCGGCGCCCTCGGCGGGGGCGGGGGGACGGGGGCCGAAGGCGGTCGACTCCAGCCAGTAGCGGCGGCGTTGGAAGGCGTAGGTGGGCAGATCGCACGGGGTGGACGGGGTGGACGGGGCCTGCGGGGCGACGATCGGGACGCCGTGGACGTGGAGCCGTGCCAGCGCGGAGGCCACGGCCGGCTCCTCGGGGCGGTCCGCCCGCAGCAGTGGCACGGCCACCGCCTCCCGCTGATCGAGGAGTTCCTGGGTGGCGGCGGTCAGTACGCCGCCCGGGCCGACTTCGACGAACGCCGTCACTCCGGTGTCCGCGAGGGTCCGTACCGCGTCCGCGAACCGCACCGCCGCACGGACCTGGCCCACCCAGTGGTCGGCCTCGGCCGGTTCGTCGACCGTCACCGGGCGTCCGGTGGCGGTCGACACCATGGCGATGGTCGGCTCGGCGAAGGCCACCCTTTCGGTGATCTCCCGGAACGCGTCGAGCATGGGGTCCATGAGCGGGGAGTGGAAGGCGTGGGAGACGGCGAGCGGCTTCGTCTTGCGGCCCTCGGCGGACAGCTTCCCGGCCACGACCGCGACCGCGTCCGCCTCGCCCGATACCACCACCGAGGAAGGCCCGTTGACGGCGGCGATGCCTGCCTGGTCCTCGAAACCGGCCAGCAGGTCCCGTACTTCCTCCTCCGAGGCCTGGACGGCGACCATCACTCCCCCGGCCGGCAATCCCTGCATCAGACGACCCCGCGCGGCCACCAGACGGGCCGCGTCCTCCATCGACAACACCCCCGCCACGTGCGCGGCGGCGAACTCACCCACCGAATGCCCCGCCACCACGTCCGGCCGCACACCCCACGACTCCACGAGCCGGAACAAGGCCGCCTCGACCGCGAAGAGGGCCGGCTGCGCGAAGGCGGTTCGGTTCAGCAACTCCTCGTCGTCCCCGAACACCACCTCCTTCAGGGACTGCTCCAGGTGCCGGTCCAGCTCGACGCACACCGCGTCGAAGGCAGCCGCGAACACCGGGAAAGCGGCGTACAACTCCCGCCCCATCCCGAGCCGCTGGCTCCCCTGCCCCGAGAACAGGAAGGCGACCTTGGTCTTCCGCACCGCCGTGCCCTCGGCGACCGCGGTCGTCGGCTCGTGACGGGCGAAGGCCGCCAGCCCGGCGAGGAGTTCCTCACGGTCGCCTCCCGCCACGGTCGCGCGGTGCGGCAGCGCCGCGCGGGTCGTCGCGAGCGCGTGACCGATGGCGGCGGCCGGGGTCGTCGGGTTTTCCCGTACGTACGTCAACAGGCGCCGGGCCTGGTCGGGTAGCGCCCCGGGGTTGCGGGCCGACAGGGGCCACAGGATCGGTGTCCGCGGCTGCGGGGCGGCGGACGCGGACGCGGTGGTGGGGGCGGGGGTTTCGGCGGCCGGCTGCGGGGTGGTCTCGGGGGCCGGCTCTTCCAGGACGACGTGGGCGTTGGTGCCGCTCACTCCGAACGACGACACGCCGGCCCGGCGCGGCCCCTCCCCGCGCGGCCACGCGACGGCCTCCGTGAGCAGCCGGACGGCGCCCGACGTCCAGTCCACGTGCGGCGACGGCTCGTCGGCGTGCAGGGTCGCGGGGAGCACCCCGTGGCGCATGGCCATCACCATCTTGATGACGCCGGCGACGCCCGCCGCCGCCTGGGTGTGGCCGATGTTCGACTTGAGCGCGCCGAGCAGCAGGGGGCGTCCGTTCGGGCGGTCCTGGCCGTAGGTGGCGAGCAGGGCCTGGGCCTCGATCGGGTCGCCGAGGACGGTTCCGGTGCCGTGGGCCTCGACGGCGTCGACGTCGCTCCCGGTGAGGCCCGCGTCGGTGAGGGCCTGCCGGATCACCTTGCGCTGGGCGGGGCCGCTGGGGGCGGTGAGGCCGTTGGAGGCGCCGTCCTGGTTGATGGCGCTGCCCCGCACCACGGCCAGGACGCGGTGGCCGTTGCGGCGGGCGTCGGAGAGCCGCTCGACGAGCAGCATGCCGACGCCCTCGCTCCACCCGGTGCCGTCGGCGGCGGCCGAGAACGGCTTGCAGCGGCCGTCGGCGGCCAGTCCCCGCTGCCGGCTGAACTCCATGAAGGCGCCCGGCGTGGACATGACGGTCACCCCGCTGACCAGGGCGAGGGTGCACTCGCCCTTGCGGAGCGCCTGGGCGGCGAGGTGCAGGGCCACGAGCGACGAGGAGCACGCCGTGTCGACCGTGACGGCGGGCCCCTCCAGGCCGAAGGTGTAGGCCAGCCGGCCGGAGAGGACGGCGGCGGCGTTGCCCGTGCCGAGGTGGCCGTCGAAGTCCTCCGGGGAGGTGGACAATCGGGCGTAGTCCTGGCCGTTGGTGCCGGCGAACACTCCGGTGCGGGTGCCGCGCAGTGCGGCCGGGTCGATGCCGGCGCGCTCGAAGGCCTCCCAGGCGGTCTCCAACAGCAGGCGCTGCTGCGGATCCATCATCAGTGCCTCGCGCGGGGAGATCCCGAAGAACTCCGCGTCGAACTCGGCGACCCCGTCGAGGAATCCGCCGTGGCGGACGTAGCAGGTGCCCGCGTGGTCCGGGTCGGGGTCGTACAGCGCGTCCAGGTCCCAGCCCCGGTCGGCCGGGAAGCCGGAGATCGCGTCGCCGCCCTCGGCCAGCAGCCGCCACAGGTCCTCGGGCGAGGCGACGCCTGCGGGGAAGCGGCAGCTCATCGCGACGACGGCGATGGGTTCCCGGGTGTCGGCCGTCAGCTTGCGGTTCTGCCGGCGCAGCCGTTCGGTCTCCTGGAGGGAGACCCGCAGCGCCTGAACGATCTTGTCGTTCGATGTGGTCATCATGTGCTCCGTGTTCAGGGCCGTGGATCAGGCTTCGCTGTCGCCCAGCGCCAGTTCGATGAGGTGGTCGAGGTCCATCTCCGCGATGGCGGAGTCGGCGTCCGGGTCGCTCCCCCGGTCCGGGGCGTCCTGCGGGTGCGTCGTCGCCCCGCCGGCCGGTCGCGCCAGGTCCAGCAGGACGTCCAGGAGCCCGGCTTCCCGCAGGCGGGACGGCGGGATCGACGCGAGGGCCGCGCGTACGCGGGCGTCCTCGGACGAGCCGTCCGGACCGGCGCCGGTGGCGTCCCGTCCGGGCAGCAGGTCGTCGAGCAGCCGGTCGGTGAGGGCGCTCGGGGTGGGGTGGTCGAACACCATCGTCGTCGGGAGTCGCAGTCCGGTCGCGGAGCCGACGCGGTTGCGGAGTTCGACCGCGGTGAGGGAGTCGAAGCCGAGCTCCCGGAAGGCCCGGTCGGGCTCGATCGCGTCGGTGCGCGGGTAGCCCAGCACCGCGGCGGCCTCCTCGCGCACCAGGTCCAGCAGGACGTCGTGCCCGTCCTGCCGGGAGAGCCCGGACAGCCTCCGCGAGAGGTCCGCGGCGGCGGGTGCGGTGGAAGGGTGCCCGTCGGTGTCCGCGCCGTCGCCGGCCAGTGCCGCCCGCGCCTCGGGCAGGTCGCCGAGGAGCACGCTCGGCCGTCCGATCGTGAACGCGGGCGCGAACGTCGGCCAGTCGACGTCGGCCACCACCACGGCGGTCTCGTCCCGGTCCATGGCGCGTTGCAGGGCCGCGACGGCCAACTCCGGTGAGATGGAGGGAAGTCCACTGCGCCGGAGGTACGCGTCGGCCCCGTGGTCGGCGGCCAGTCCGCCCTCGGCCCAGGGGCCCCAGGCGACGGAGGTCGCGGCCAGTCCCCTGGCCCGGCGGTGCTGGGCCAGCACGTCGAGGAAGGCATTGCCGGCGCTGTAGCCCGCCTGGCTGCCGCTGCCCCACACTCCGGAGACGGACGAGAACAGGATGAAGGCGTCGAGCGCGCGGTCGGCGAGCAGTTCGTCGAGGTGGACCGCCCCGGCCACCTTGGCCGCGAGGACGGCGGCCAGGTCCTCGGGCCCGGTGTCCGCGAGCGGGGCGAACTGGGGCAGTCCCGCCGCGTGCACGACCGCGGTGAGGGGGGCGGGGTCGGCGGCCAGCTCGTCCAGCAGGGCGGCCAGTGCCGTCCGGTCGCTGACGTCGCAGGCGGCGACCGTGACCCTGGCGCCCGTCAGCCTGAGCTCGGCGGCGAGTTCCCGCACGCCTTCGGCGGCTTCGCCCCGCCGGCCGGTGAGGACCAGGTGCTCGGCACCGCGGCGGGCCAGCCAGCGGGCGGCATGCCCACCGAGCGAGCCCGTACCGCCGGTGATCAGTACGGTGCCGCGCGAGGTCCAGCCGGCGTCACCGCTGCCGGTTGCGGTGCCTGTGCCGGATTCACGGGACATGCGGGCCAGCCTGCGGACCGACACGCCGGCGGCGCGCACCGCGATCTGGTCCTCCCCACCGGATCCGCCGAGCACGTCGGCCAGCCGGGCGAGCGCCCGCTCGTCCCCCGTACCGGGGGCGGGAAGGTCGACCAGACCGCCCCAGCGGCGCGGGGCCTCCAGCGCTACCGCCCGCCCCAGACCCCAGACGAGGCCCTGGAGCGGTCGTGTGACCGGTTGGGAGTCGCCCGTGGAAACGGCCCCGCGGGTGACGCACCACAGGGGCGCCTCCACGTCGAGCACGCCCAGGGCGCGCACCAACGCGACGGTGGTGGTGAATCCGACCGGCAGCCCCGCGTGGACGGGGTGGGCCCGCTCGTCGAACGCCAGCAGGGACAGGACACCGGCCACGGGTACGCCGCCCCCGACCCTCGCCTCCCGGAGGAGGCCGGCGATCGTGTCACGGTCGGCCGCGGGGTCGACGACGGTGACGACCGCGGGTTCCGCGCCCCGGCCGCGCAGCGCAAGGGCGTAAGGGGTGGCGGCCTCGGCGTCGGAGGTCACGATCAGCCAGGTCCCCGACAGCGCGCCGGAGGGCGGCTCGGTCATCGGCCGCCACACCTCCCGGTAGCGCCAGTCGTCCAGGGTGGATCGCGTACGGCTCTCCCGCCGCCAGGTGGCCAGCGCGCCGAACACCGAGTCCGCGGACTCCTCCGCCCCCACCCCCAACCGCTCGGCCAGGGTCTCGGTCCGGCCGCTCTCGACGGCTTCCCAGAACTCCGCTTCGGCCGCGTCCGTGGTCGCGTCACCGGGACCGCCGGCCGCGACCGGTGTGGGGGCGGGCCGGAGCCAGTAGTGGTCGCGCTGGAAGGCGTAGGTGGGCAGGTCGACGTGGCGGGCGCCCCGGCCGGCGAAGACGGTCTGCCAGTCGACGGCCGTGCCGTGGACGTGGAGCCGGGCCAGAGCCGTCGTGACGGCCTCCTCCTCGCCCCGGTCCGTACGCAGGACCGGAACCACAACCTCGTCGCCGCCCAGGTTCTCTTGGGCCAGCGCGCTCAGCACACCCCCCGGGCCGACCTCCAGGAAGGTGTCCACGCCTTCGTCGGCGAGGGTCCGTACCGCGTCGGCGAAGCGGACGGCCTCGCGGACGTGGCGCACCCAGTAGTCGGGGGTGCCGAACTCCTCGGCCGGGACGATCCGACCCGTCAGCGTGGAGACGATCGGCAGCGTCGGCGTACCGAACGTCACCGCTGCCGCGATCTGCCGGAACTCCTCCAACATCGGTTCCATGAGCGGGGAGTGGAAGGCGTGGGAGACGGCGAGCGGCTTCGTCTTGCGGCCCTCCGCGGACAGCTTCCCGACCACGACCGCGACCGCGTCCGCCTCGCCCGAAACCACCACCGAGGAAGGCCCGTTGACGGCGGCGATCCCCGCCCGGTCCTCGAAACCGGCCAGGAGGTCCCGCACTTCCGCCTCCGAGGCCTGGACGGCGACCATCACGCCGCCTTCCGGGAGCGCCTGCATCAGGCGGCCCCGCGCAGCCACCAGACGGGCCGCGTCCTCCAGCGACAACACCCCCGCCACGTACGCGGCAGCGAACTCCCCCACCGAGTGCCCCGCCAGGACATCGGGGCGCACGCCCCACGACTCCAACAGGCGGAACAGAGCCACCTCGACCGCGAACAACGCCGGCTGCGCGAACTCCGTCCGCTCCAACAGCCCGGGGTCGGCGCCGAACACCACCTCGCGCAACGGACGATCCAGGTGCGCGTCGACGTACGCGCACACCGCGTCGAACGCGTCCGCGAACACGGGGAAGGCCCCGTACAACTCCCGCCCCATCCCGAGCCGCTGACTGCCCTGCCCCGAGAAGAGGAACGCCGTGCGTCCCGCGGATGCGCCCGCGATGCCCCGTACGAGGTCGGCCGCCGATTCCCCCTTGCTCAGGGCGTCGAGTCCGGCGACGAGCTCTCCCACGGTCCGGCCGAGCACGACCGCGCGGTGGGGCATGGCGGTGCGGGTTCCGGCGAGGGAGAACGCGAGGTCCACCGGTGTGAGGTCGGGGTGGGTCCGGGTGTGGGCGAGGAGGTTCCCCGCCTGTTCGCGCAGGGCCGCCCGGTCCTTGCCGGACACCACCCAGGGCAGGTACGGCTCCTCGGCGTCCCGGGCGGCGGGGGCCGGGGCGGCGGGGGCCGGCGGGGCCTCCTCGATGACGGTGTGGGCGTTGGTGCCGCTCACGCCGAAGGAGGAGACGGCCGCGCGACGCGGCCGACCGTTCGCCGTCCACGTCACGGGCTCGGTGAGCAGCCGTACGGCGCCGGCGGACCAGTCGACGTGCGGGGACGGTTCGTCCACGTGGAGCGTCGCGGGCAGCAGGCCGTGCCGGAGGGCCATCACGGTCTTGATGACGCTCGCCACGCCGGAGGCCGCCTGGGTGTGGCCGATGTTCGACTTGAGCGAGCCCAGCCACAGGGGCCGGTCGGCGGGCCGGTCCCGCCCGTACGTGGCCAGCAGCGCCTGGGCCTCGATCGGGTCGCCCAGCGCGGTGCCGGTGCCGTGCGCCTCGACGGCGTCCACGTCCAGGGTCGACAGGCCGGCGTCGGCCAGGGCCTGGCGGATGACCCTCTGTTGGGCGGGACCATTCGGGGCGGTCAGGCCGTTGGAGGCACCGTCCTGGTTGACGGCGCTGCCCCGTACGACGGCCAGGACCGGATGGCCGTTGCGCCGGGCGTCGGAGAGCCGCTCGACCAGGAGCATGCCGACTCCCTCGCCCCATCCGGTGCCGTCCGCCGCGCCGGCGAAGGGCTTGCAGCGGCCGTCGGCGGCCAGTCCGCGCTGCCGGCTGAACTCGACGAAGGCGTTGGGTCCGGCCATCACGGCGGCGCCTCCGACCAGGGCCAGGGCGCATTCGCCCCGGCGCAGTGCCTGCGTGGCCAGGTGCAGGGCGACCAGCGAGGACGAGCAGGCCGTGTCGACGGTCATCGCGGGGCCCTCCAGCCCGAGCGAGTAGGCGATCCGGCCTGACATGACGCTGCCGGCGGCGCCGGTGAGGAGATGGCCTTCGACGCCGTCGGGCAGCTCGCCCGGCGAGGCGCCGTAGCCCTGGTAGCCGGAGCCGATGAACACGCCGGTGGTGGTGCCGCGCAGCGAGGAGGGCGCGAGGCGGGCCCGTTCCAGGGCTTCCCAGGCCGCTTCCAGGAGCAGGCGCTGCTGCGGGTCCATGGCGAGGGCCTCGCGCGGCGAGATCCCGAAGAAGGCCGGGTCGAAGCGGCCGGCGTCGTAGAGGAAGGCGCCCTGGTCGACGTAGGTGGTGCCGGGGTGTTCGGGGTCCGGGTGGTACAGGGAGTCGAGGTTCCATCCGCGGTCGGCGGGGAAGGTCGACACGGCGTCGACTCCGTCCACGAGCAGCCGCCACAGCCGTTCGGGCGTGTCGGCGCCGCCCGGGAAGCGGCAGCTCATGGCGACGATCGCGATCGGTTCGTCGGTCTCCGGCCGGCCGGTGCCGGCCGGGTGCGGGTGGTCGGTGGACGTGGCGCCGGCCGTGTGGCCGGCGAGTTCGGAGGCCAGGAAGGCGGCCAGGGCCGTCGCGTTGGGGTGGTCGAAGACGAGGGTGGCGGGCAGGCTCAGCCCGGTGGCTCGGGCCAGTCGGTTGCGCAGTTCGACTCCGGTGAGGGAGTCGAAGCCGAGGTCCTTGAACGGCCGGTCCTCGGCCACCGCCTCCGCGCCGGTGTGGCCGAGGGCCTGGGCCACCTCGGCCCGCACGAGGTCCAGGAGGACCCGCCGGCGCTCCGCTGCCGGGAGGGCGTCGAGCGTGGCGGTGAGGGAGGGCCGGCCGGCGCCGTCGGGCGGGCCTGCGGGGCCGGGGGTGCCGTCGGGCGCCGCGAGCGCCTTGCGGGCCTCGGGGAGGTCGGCGAACAGTGCGGCGGGCCGGGCGACGGTGAAGGCGGGGGCGAACCGGTCCCAGCCGATGTCCGCGACGACGACGGAGGTCTCGTCGTGGTCCAGGGCCCGCTGGAGCGCCGCGACCGCGAGGTCCGGGGACATCGCGGGCAGTCCGCGCCTGCGCAGGTGCGCTTCCGCCTCGTCGTCTCCGGCCATGCCGCCGTCGGCCCAGGGGCCCCAGGCGACGGCCGTGGCGGTGAGGCCGCGGGCGCGGCGCGCCTCGGCGAGTGCGTCGAGGTGGGCGTTGGCGGCGGCGTAGGCGGCCTGGTTTCCGCTGCCCCAGGTCGCCGCGACCGACGAGAACAGGACGAAGGCGTCCAGGGGCCGGTCGCCCAGCAGCTCGTCGAGGTGGGCCGCTCCCGCGGTCTTGGCCGCGACGACGGCCGACAGGTCGGTCGGGGTCAGGGTGTCGGTGGGGGTGAACTGCGGGGTGCCGGCCGCGTGGACGACCGTCCGCAGGGGGTGTCGGTCCTCCGGCAGCGACCGCAGGAGGTCGGCGACCTGCTCGCGGTCGGACACGTCGCAGGCCACGACGGTGGCCCCGGCCCCCAGCCGTTCGATCTCGGCGACGAGTTCGCGGGCTCCGGGGGCTTCGGGGCCCCGCCGGCCGGCCAGCACGATGTGTTCGGCGCCGCCGCGCGCCATGTGGCGTGCCACGTGGGCGCCGAGGGCGCCGGTTCCCCCGGTGATCAGTACGGTGCCGCGCGGCTGCCGTCCGGCGGCGCGGGGTGCGGTGTCGGACGTGGCGTCGACGGGGGCCCGGCCCAGGCGGCGGGCGAAGACGCCGGACGGCCGGATCGCGATCTGGTCCTCGCCGCCGGCGGCCCCGACGGACGCGGTGGGTGCGGTGGGTGCGGACAGTACGGACATCAGGCGGCGGGCCGCCCGCTCGTCGAGGTCGCCGCCCGGCAGGTCCACGAGTCCGCCCCAGCGGTCGGGGTGTTCCAGGGCCACCGAGCGGCCGAGTCCCCAGACCATGGCCTGGCGCGGGCGCGTCAGGGCGTCCGCGCGTCCGACCGTGACCGCTCCCCTGGTGAGGCACCAGAGCGGGGCGGCCACCTCCGCTTCGCCCAGGGCCTGGACGAGGAGGGTGGTCAGGGCCAGGCCGGTGGGCAGCCGTGGGTGGGCCGGGTGGGGTTCCTCGGCGAGCGCCAGCAGGGACAGGACGCCGGCCGGGGCCGTCTCGGCGTACGCCTGGCGCAGGTGGGCGGCGAGTTCGGCACGGTCCGCGTCGCCGCGTACGACCAGGGGTACGACGTCGGCGCCGTGGCGGGACAGGGCACCGACGACCTCGGCGGCCGTGCGGGCGGCCTGCCCGCCCTCGGCGTCTGCGGGGCCTGCGGGGCCTGCGGTGTCTTGCGGAACGACGATCAGCCAGGTGCCGGCCGGCTCGCTGGTGTCCCGGTGGGTGAGCGGCTTCCAGGTGACGCGGTAGCGCCAGGTGTCGACGACCGACCGGTCCCGCCGGCGGCGGTGCCACTGGGACAGCGCGGGAAGGACGGAGCTGAGGGGGGAGTCCCCGGTGACCTCCAGCCGTTCGGCCAGGGCGGCGAGGTCCTGGTTCTCGACGACGTCCCAGAACGCGGCCTCCGTCGGGTCCGCCGCCCCCGCTCCCGAGTCCTGCGGGTCGGTGGGCAGCAGCCAGTACGGCCGGTGCCGGAAGGCGTAGGTGGGCAGGTCGACGCGGCGCGCCCCCCGGCCGGCGAAGACCGTCTGCCAGTCGACGGCCGTGCCGTGGACGTGGAGCCGGGCCAGAGCCGTCGTGACGGCCTCCTCCTCGCCCCGGTCCGTACGCAGGACCGGAACCAC
>NZ_JBEZIB010000073.1:0-12784 GCF_040650855.1 Streptomyces sp. NPDC048606
CGCGGAGGGTCGGGGCGATCTCGATGTCCACGACGACCAGGCGGCGGTTCCAGGCGGAGTGGGCGACGGCCCGCGCAACGCGGGGCACGACGCGACGGGCACCGCCGTTTCAAGGAGGGGGAGTTGCGTCGAAATTGCTCACGACCGGTCGACCGAGGCTTTGACCACGGCTAACCCCGGTTGCGGCGTACCAGTATGAGGACAAGGACGGCCGCGCCGACCGCGAGGAGGGGGCTGCGGTTGGCGCGGGCGGCCGTCGCTGCCCGGCCGGCCTTCTCCAGGAGCGGGTCGGGGGCCCTGTCCTTCACCAGTTGGGCGGCCTGTCCCGCCCTCTCGCGGATCCGGTCGGAGACCAGAGCTGCCTTCTGCGCGGCCCGGTCCTTGGCGGCGGCCGTCTTCTCCTTCGCTTGGGCCTTGATGTCCGCCTTCGCGGCGAGGGCCTCTACGGTCTGCCCGAGCTCGTCGCGGGTGCGCTCCACCTGATCGTGCAGCTCTGCGGGGGTGGGGTTGTCGGGGTTGGGCGCGGGGGTGCCGATGCCGGTTCGGGCGTCGTCGTTCATCGGTGTGCCTTCTCCTTGATCTTGGCCAGGTCGGCCTTGACGCTGTCGATGGTCTGTTCGGGCGTCGGGGGGCCTGCCTGGTCGATCTGCTTCCTTCCCGCCAGCGTGGCCAGGGCCGCCGCGACCCCCAGGACCACGGTGACGATGAGGGCCGACGCCCACACCGGCAGCACCAGCGCCAGCGCGGCGATGCAGGTTGCCGTCAGGGCCTGGAGGGCCAGGACGGCGATGAGCCCCGCGGCGCCGAGGAGGCCGCCACCCTTCCCGTAACGCTTGCCCTTCTGGGTCATCTCCGCCCGCGCCAGCCGCATCTCCTCGCGCACCAGATCGGAGATCTGCTGCGAGGCGCGGGTGACCAGGACGCCCACCGAGTCCTCGGCGGCGTGGGACTGTTGCTCTGCCGTGTTCATGGCGGGGACACCTTGCCTTCCGTCGATTCGTTGGCACATGCGGCATGTCGGCCATGTGCCGTTCCCGGCGCTGCGCGTGGCGTCGGAACTCGGTCCCTCACCGACCTGGCCGCACACGCTCGAGCCGGGTCGAACGCGCCTCATGCCCGGCCGTGCCTTCGCGGATGGCGGCGGACCGATCCATGGGACCCCAGCCCGCGCCGCCTTCGGCGTTCCTCTCCTCCCGAACGTCCCTGACGCCGTAGTGCGCGAACAGCTTCTGCTCCTCCAGAACCGACAGCACGCTCCCGTCGGCCGGCGCGGAACGGGGAGCCCGTTCGATCAGAGAAACCGGGTACGGCAGCACCAGCCGCCCGTCCTCGAAGACGGCGTGGCGCAGTGGCGCGAAGCACCCTCCCGGGCCGGCGGCCCCGCCTGCGATCCGCACCCACTCGGGTCGGCCGGTGGTGTCGTCCACGAGCACGTACTCCAGGCCGCCGACACGTCGGCCCTCATGCGTGTACGCCGCGCACCCGTCCATGGCCGTCAACTGCTCCTGGGCGATCATCGTTCCTCCTCGTCACCTGCCGCGCGCTGCTGTTCCTGCCCGCGTACCCGCGTCGGCTGTCGGGAAGCGGACGCGGCGCGTGTGGTTTTCGGGAGTCGCGTGCATGGGACGGCCTGTCGGGGAAGGCGTGCCAGGGACCCGTACACCCGAGAAGGGACGGACACCATGACACGACCGAGGATCGTGGTCGTCGGCGCGGGCTTCGCCGGCGTTGCCTGCGTACGTCGCCTCGAGCGGAGCCTGTCACCCGGAGAGGCGGAGATCCTGCTGGTGACGCCGTTCTCCTACCAGCTCTACCTGCCCCTGTTGCCGCAGGTGGCGTCTGGGGTGCTCACCCCCCAGTCCGTGGCGGTGTCGTTGCGCCGAAGCCGCCGCCACCGGACCCGGATCGTGCCCGGCGGCGCCGTGGGCGTGGACACCCGGGCCAAGGTGTGCGTCATCCGGAAGATCACCGGGGAGCTGGTGGACCAGCCGTACGACCACCTGGTGCTCGCGCCCGGGAGCGTGACGCGCACCTTCGACATCCCCGGACTCGCCGAGCACGGTCGCGGCATGAAGACGCTGGCCGAGGCCGCACACCTGCGCGACCACGTGATCGCCCAGCTCGACCTGGCCGATGCCGCCGAGCCGGGCTCAGCCGAACGGGCCTCCCGCCTCGGATTCGTCGTCGTGGGCGGCGGCTACGCGGGCACCGAGACGGCCGCGGCCCTCCAGCGCCTCACCATGAACGCCGTCGAACGCTACCCCCGGCTGGACCGCGGCGAGATCACCTGGCACCTCGTGGACGTGGCCCCGAAGCTGATGCCCGAACTCGGGGACCGCCTGGGCAGGGCTGCCCTCGACGTGCTGCGCCGTCGGGGCATCGAGGTCTCGCTCGGCTCCTCCGTCGCCAAGGCGACCTCCGAAGACGTCACCCTCACCGACGGGCGCGTGCTGCCCTGCCGCACCCTCATCTGGACGGCCGGCGTCACCGCGAGCCCGCTCATCGCCACGCTGGGCGCCGAGACCGGCAAGAGCGGCCGACTCCTCGTCGGTGCGGACCTACGGGTACCGGGCGCGGACGGCGCGTTCGCACTCGGCGACGCGGCGGCCGTGCCCGACCTCGCCGGTGGCGGGGACGGTGCGATCTGCCCGCCGACCGCCCAGCACGCCGAACGTCAGGGCAGGGTCGCCGCCGACAACGTCGTCGCCACACTGCGGGGCACCCCGCTGCGTCCGTACGTACACAAGGACCTGGGGCTCGTCGTGGACCTCGGAGGCCGCGACGGGGTCTCTCGTCCGCTCGGCATCGACCTGCGCGGTATGCCCGCCCAGGCCGTGGCTCGCGGCTACCACTGGGCGGCGTTGCGCACCGGCGCTGCCAAGACCCGGGTGATGACGAACTGGCTCCTGAACGCCGTGGCCGGCGACGACTTCGTCCGCACCGGCTTCCAGACCTACAAACCGGGGACGCTGCGCGACTTCGAGTACACCGACCGCTATCTCACCGTGGACGAGGTACGAGCCCGCACGACGCCCCAGGGAGGCTGACGTGCGAGGGCGCACCCAGGGGCTCTCGGCCGGATCTCCGTGTACGGCCCTGCCCGTCTCGGTCATCTGCCTCGCGTCGGCGGACGGCGCGAGGCAGATGGCGTCGACGGGAGCCTCTGGCGGGTGAGGGAGCACCCCGCCGGGAATCGGCTGGTCCGGGCGGGCCGGGCGGGCCGGGCGGGCCGGGCGCACGGGGATTCCGGGAGCGGCTTCCGCTACGGGGCGGGGTGCAGACCGGGACCGCCGGGCGCGCCGGCCAGGGGTGTGGGCGAGAGGTCGGACGATTCCTCGCCGGGTTCGAGGAGGGTGTCGGCGGCGCCGACGATGAGGGGGTCGGGCCGGCCGACCGCCGTCTCGTCCTTGCGGTCGTAGTCGATCCGGCACAGCAGGCTGCGCATGGCCTCCAGTCGGCCGCGCCGCTTGTCGTTGCTCTTGACGACCGTCCACGGCGCGCCATCGGTGTCGGTCGCGCGGAACATCTCCACCTTCGCCGTGGTGTAGGCGTCCCACAGGTCCAGGGAGGCGAGATCAGTGGCTGAGAGTTTCCACTGGCGCACGGGATCGACCTGCCGGATCGCGAAGCGGGTGCGTTGTTCGGCGCGGGAGACCGAGAACCAGAACTTGACGAGGAGGATGCCGTCCTCCACCAGCATGGCCTCGAAACCGGGGCACTGCTTCAGGAACAGTTGGTGCTGGTCCGGGGCGCAGAACCCCATGACCTTCTCCACACCGGCCCGATTGTACCAGGACCGGTCGAAGAAGACGATCTCACCGGCCGCCGGCAGATGGGAGACGTACCGCTGGAAGTACCATTGGCCCTCCTCCCGCTCGGTCGGCCTGTCCAGGGCCACGATCCGCGCCCCGCGGGGGTTGAGCCGCTCGGTGAACCGCTGGATCGTGCCGCCCTTCCCCGCCGCATCCCGACCCTCGCAGATCACCACCAGCCGCGCGCCCGTGCTCTGCACCCAGTGCTGCAGCTTCAGGAGCTCGATCTGCAGAACCCGTTTCGTCCGCTCGTACTCCCGCCGCCGGACCTTGCGCTCGTATGGATAGTTCTCCCGCCACGTACGGATCGGCGCGCCGGAGGCGTCCAGGAGGACGGGCTGTTCCGGTCGGCGGTCGTCCACCCTCAGCCCGGAAAGTAGATCTTCGGCCACCTGCTCTCGCGGATCACTCACACCGCGCGGCTACCCAGCCGGCACGCGAGTATGGCCGAGCCTGCGCGTCGAGGCCGGTGTCGTGGTTCGACCTGTTCCCGGGCTACGCGGGTTCGGCGGACTCGGACCATGACGACCACCCCGAAGGCCGGCTCGCACACGCCTCTCTCACCGAGGCACTGGTCGTGCTGCCGGGCGTTGGGTCGGCCTGGTGTGCGAGGTGACGCCAAGTGGCCGACGCCGAGGTCGGCGGCGCCGAGGGCCCGCAGCCGGTTGACTTCCGCCGGCGACACGCGGCCTCGGTAGCCGCGTGTGCGCTGGGGGTCGGTGGAGCACAGTGCGGCAGGGCGCGGTGGTGGCATCCGGGGAGCTCGTCAGACGCGGGGGAGCCACCCTGCGGCGAAGTCGGCATGGTCGCGTGTGCGCTGGGTTCGGTCTGCGAGGAGGTGGCGGAAGCCCGCCAGGGCGTAGCGCTCTCCCATGGCCGTGCCGGGGCCGGGGATGCCGGCCACCGTGGCCATGAGCTGTTGGGGCTGGGCTTGCCAGCCGGTGACCAGGACCCTCAGGTCCAGGCTTTCCGCACGTCGGTGCAGTTCCAGAAGATGGAAGAGGCCGTCGGCGTCCATCGTCGCGATGCCACGCAGGTCCACCAGGAGGTCACGCTCGTGGCCGGTGCAGTTCTCCAGAGCACGCTGGAGCACCTCTTCCGCTTCCTCGTCGAGGTCTCCGGTGGCGCCGAGGTGGATGGTGCTGCCGGAGTGCCGGACGTCCACGTTGATCAACGTACTTCTCCCGTCTCCCGAAGGCACCGAGGCCCTGGGCCCTCCATCCTGGCCCGATGATGTGCCGTACGGGTGCGAGGCGCGCCTGGATCATCGACCTCGGGATGGTCGGGTTGAGGTCCCCTGACCGGGCGTGGTAGAGGCCCCATGCGAACGAGGCCGGTTTCCGCACCCTCCTGGGTGCGGAAACCGGCCTCGTCGTGCGGGGTGGTCGGGTCAGGCGGGGCGGCCGCCGAAGGGGGCGCCGGTGCCGTAGTAGGTGCCCAGCTCTTCGTGGTAGCCGGCGTTGCCGAGGTGCTTGTCCCGATGGAACTCGGGGGCTGCCTTGATTTGTTCCCTGGCGCGGTCGACGTAGATCTTCCGGTCCTCCGGGTCGATCCGGACGACGGTGCTCGCCGGCAGGAGGACTTCCTTGCCGAAGATCCAGACTCCGGTGTCGACCACCAGGTAGGCGTCACCGACCTCGTCGGAGTGCTTGTCGACCTTTCCGATACTGCCGTCGGTCGCCTCGACCTTGTAGCCGGTCAGATCGGAACCGGCCAGGTGGCCCGAGGTCGGCTGATAACTCCACACATGCTCAGTCACGCGAAACAACTCCTCCGGTCATCGGGAGACGGCAGGAGAACGTGTTCTCCACGCATCGTCCCTGTTCCGTACGTGGTGCCCGGCGGCCGTGCTGTACGCCGCCTGTACTCCGCGTGCCCCCGGGCGGTGGCTTCACGCACCCGGATCGACCAGCGGATCGGAATGGCGGACCGAGGCCATCGCGACTGGAGGCGTACGTGGCGGGACCCAGGCCGGGTCGCGCCGGTGCGGGAGGAGGTCGTGAGCGGAGGTCGCGTGCGGGTGCCTGCTCCGTTCGAGTGAATGGGTGATCCCCGCGGCGTGGTCGGGTGCCGCGGGGATCACCGCTGTGGGTCGGGGTCTGGTCGTCACCCCGGGCACTGCAGGCCGGTGCGGGCGGACTGCACCGCGGTATTCAGCGTCTGCGCCTGGGGCTTGAGCTTCCCGGCGGCGTCGGTGGCGGTGGCGTCGTCCGGCAGGTCGTCCCAGGTCTTCTTCAGCCCGTCCGCCGCGGACTTGATGGCATCCTTCTGCGCCGCATTCCAAGTCGCCGTGGATTCCGAGACGCTTTCCCAGCCGTCCCTGACGTCCTCGTACGCGTCCTTGACCTGGTCCTTCGTCGCGGAGGCAGGGTTCAATCCGAACAATGCCGTCGCGTCGGCACGGAGTTTGTTCAGGTCGGTGCACAACTGCGCCGCCGCAGCACTCTGGTTGGGGGTCGGTTCGGCCGCGAACGCGGCTGAAGCTCCGCCGAGAGACAGGACCAGCGCTGTGGCCGCGGTCACGGCAGGACTCGGAATGTGCCTCATGGGTTTCCCCTCGTCCGGGATTCCTCGGGTCGTCCCCGCCCCTGACCTCCCGAGCTTCCGACTGACCACGCTGACACACCCCGCCGGCCCCCGCAATCCGCGACCGCCGGGCAGGTACGAGGGCGGACCCCGACGGGAGTTCCCTCACCGGCAAGGGAGTCCGTCGAGGCTGCGGATGCTGTTGCGGACCAACCGGCTCGGGGGCACGCGATGGCCCCGCCCCGCAACGAACCGCGTAGGGGTGATCACGAGAGCAGGTTCTGGGTGTCCATCGACGAGCACACGGAAATATCCGAGCGGCGCCGCGAGCCCGGCGAGGAAATCAGCGGTCCCGCGCCTCCTGCCGCGAAATGAGGCCGTCGGCGGTGGATTCCGGTCGTGGTGGTGTTCACCACGACGCGGTGGTCAGGGCCGCGTCGTGGCCCGGTTCAGGCGGGCGGCGAGGGTGGCGGCGAAGTCCTCCGCGCGAGTGAGCTGGGTGCGGAGCCTGTCGACCTGTTCGGTGGCTGTCCGCTCGTACCCGCGTACGCGGTCGAGGAGTTCCTCCCGCTCGCCTTCGGCCAGTGCGGAGCCGGAATCGAGTCGGTCGGTGGCGTCGAGGAGGTCGCGCATCTGGTCGAGGGTGAAGCCGAGGGGTTTCATGCGGCGGATGACCATGAGTCGGGCGACGTCGGCCTCGGTGTAGAGACGGAAGCCACCTTGGGAGCGCGCCGAGGGAGTGACCAGGCCGGTCTCCTCATAGTGCCGGATCGTACGCAGCGACAGCTCGGTGCGCGAGGCGACCTCGCCGATCTGCATGTGCCTGTCGTCCACGCCCGTGCTTCCCGCTCGTTCCGGTGAGTGCGGTTCGCGTGGATACCTCTCATGCGATGCCGCCGATCTCTACTCTAACGTTAGGGTAGAGTTGCCTGTCCGGGAGGCGGCTCACGCTGTCCCCGTGTGGTGCCGGGCCGATGGTGCCCCCGGTGAAGACACGAATCATCGCAGGAGTGAGCGTGCGCAAGTCGACGACGCCTGTCGCCGCCGCTTGCCCCCTGTGACCCTTCACCCTTCGATGTGAGCCCCGGTCGTCCCTGCGCGCGACCGGCTCCGTCCTCATTTCGACTTCCGGCCCGCCCTCGCGTGCCGCCCGCGGGCTGCCGACCCGGCTCCTCCGCGTTGTCCCGCACGCCCCAGTCCACCCGACGGGGTGGGCCCGAGCACGACAGGTACCCCTACCCGTGTCTTCACCCGTAGTGACTCCCGCCGCGCGTCTGCGCGCCCTACGCCCGGACTGGATGAGCGATCCGAGGGTGTGGCGCACCGAGGCCCTGGCCGGTCTGGTCGTCGGCCTCGCGCTGATCCCGGAGGCGATATCGTTCTCGATCATCGCCGGTGTCGACCCGGCGGTCGGCCTGTTCTCCTCGTTCACGATGGCCGTGGTCATCTCGATCGTCGGGGGCCGTCGGGCGATGATCTCCGCGGCGACCGGCGCCGTCGCGCTGGTGATCGCACCACTCAATCGTGAGCACGGCTTCGGCTACCTGGTCGCCGCGGTCATCCTGGCCGGCGTCTTCCAGATCGCGCTCGGCGCGCTCGGGGTGGCGAAGCTGATGCGGTTCGTCCCCCGCTCGGTGATGGTCGGCTTCGTCAACTCCCTCGCCATCCTGATCTTCATGGCCCAGGTCCCCGAGATCACCGGGGTGCCGTTCGCGGTCTATCCGCTGCTCGCGGCGGGCCTCGCGCTGATGGTGTTCCTCCCGAAGATCACCACCGTGATCCCCGCCCCGTTGGTCTCCATCGTCATCCTGACCGTGATCACCGTCGCGGCCGGGATCGCGGTACCGACCGTCGGCGACAAGGGCGCGCTGCCCTCCTCCTTGCCCGTACCCGTGGTGCCGGACGTGCCGCTCACCCTGGACACCCTCACGACCATCGCCCCGTACGCGCTCGCGATGGCGCTGGTCGGTCTGATGGAGTCCCTGATGACGGCCAAGCTGGTGGACGACATCACCGACACGCGTTCCTCCAAGACCCGCGAATCCATCGGCCAGGGCGTCGCCAACATCGTCACCGGCTTCTTCGGTGGTATGGGCGGCTGCGCCATGATCGGCCAGACGATGATCAACGTGAAGGTGTCAGGCGCCCGAACCCGCCTGTCCACGTTCCTGGCGGGCGCCTTTCTGATGGTGCTCTGCATCGTCTTCGGGCCGCTGGTCTCCGACATCCCGATGGCCGCGCTGGTCGCCGTCATGGTCATGGTCTGCTTCGCGACGTTCGACTGGCACTCCATCGCTCCCGGGACCCTGGGGCGGATGCCCGCGGGCGAGATCACCGTCATGGTCGTCACCGTCGCCTGCGTGGTCGCCACCCACAACCTCGCCGTCGGCGTCGTGATCGGCTCCGTCACCGCGATGGTCATCTTCGCCAAGCGCGTCGCCCACCTCGCCGAGGTCACCGCCGTCACCGCCCCCGACGGCAGAAGCGTCCGGTACACGGTGACTGGCGAGATGTTCTTCGCTTCCTCCAACGAACTCGTCGGCCGGTTCGATTACGTGGGGGACCCCGACAGGATCGTCATCGACCTCTCCCAAGCCCACATCTGGGACGCCTCCTCCGTCGCCGCCCTCGACGCCATCGAGACCAGGTACAAGCAGCGCGGCAAAACGGTGGAGATCAGCGGCCTGAACAACCCCAGCGCCGACCTCCACGGCAAACTGAGCGGGAGGCTCACCAGCCACTGACCGGCAGCGCCCAAGCCTGATTCCCGCGCCGTCGCATCCGCCGTTGTGGGGGTGCTTTGGGTACGGACCTCCCCGATCGCGCGGCCCCCGAGCGACCGCGCACTTCTTCCCCGCACGCCGGGGGAGGGAGGGCCCGCCCATCTCACGGGACGGCCGCCAGGCCGGCGACACCACCGGGTCGGGCGCCGCTTGAGGGGAGCGCCGGCCACCGGCGCGGAACGGAGCACAGCCTTCGTGTGCTCCGCCCCCCGGAGCGCGTTCCCTCGGGCTCGGCCGCGCGAGCCCTGGCCAGGCAACCAGTTGGGTGACTTTACGCGGCCAAACATTTACTGGCTGTGTTGGCGGGTCGTGGGTAGCGTGCCCCTATGGAGATCTTGGGCGCGGTGGAACAGCGCGTCGCCGAGGCGGAGACCCAACTCGTCCAGGGGTTGTGGGAGCCGACCGCGGCCGATGCGGCCCTTGCGCAGCAGACGGCGCTGTCGCTGCGCAAGGCGGTCGAGTCGGAGGCCGTGCGGCGGTTGGAGCGGATCGCCCGGCTCGAAGGTCTGCGGCAGGCACTCGCGGCGTTGGCGCTGGGGGTCGCCCGTACGCATGGTCAGTTGGCTTGGTTCTTGGCCCAGTGTTGCGGTGATCTGTCTCCGGTGTTGCACTGGCGGGCGCTCGACGCGCCGCGCGGCCATGCCTTCGGCACCCGACGACCCTCGTCGGCGGAACTCGCGGACGCCGAGGGCGCGGTCCGTCTCCTGGCCGCCACCCTGACCCACATCGCCGACCGGCCCACCGACTCTTCCATCGGCGGGCTCTGACTGCGGCTGTGAGAGCGGGGCGACCGGCGCCCGCAGCGGCGTCGCGCACCCGACGGCCGGCGTGCCGTCTTTCGTGTCACGGTGGTGTAGGTCCACGGAAGTGGGGCCCGGTCGACCCGGAAGTCGGCCGGGCCCCACATTGATTCGGCGCGCCCGACGGCGTTCCGAACGTGGCCAGGTGACTTCTGGGAGTGTGGCCGGTCGGAAGGCCTGGACCTCACGTCGTGGGACCGTGCCCGTCGGTCTGGCCGCCGGCTACCGGCCTTCTGCGCCCTGCGGGCCGCGCAGGCCCGGTCGATCCGGGAGTGAAAGGTCGAGGGGAGGGGAGATCGGGCCGTGGGTGAAGAGGTTGAGGAGGTCGGCGAGGTCGTGGTCGGCTTCGGCGGGGTGGCGGAAGCGGGTGCCGTCGGTGATGCGGTAGTGGTTGCGGCGGCCTTCGCGTACCCGGGTGAGGTATCCCTCTTGTTCCAGGTCGGCGACGATCATCTGAACGGTGCGCTCGGTGAGCACGCAGGTCTGTGCGACGTCGCGCAGGCGGACGTCGGGGTCTTTGGCGAGGGCGAGCAGGACGCGGGCGTGGCTGGTCAGGAACGTCCACGGTGCCCGGGGAACCGGTTCGTCACCCATGACTCCAGCATGCCCCCACTTCGTATATACGTCCCGTTTTTCGCGTATTTCTTGACGCGTGTGGCCGGGGTGTCGACGATGCTGTTGGAAGAGGAAGCAGCCCCAGCGTGAGGGGAGGCGGCCATGACCGCGATCGTCCACGACCACCCTGACCCCACTCCCGACCGCGACGGCGGAACCTGCGACCCCGACGCTGTCCTCGACGCGATCGCCGCCCTGGACATCGAGGTCACGCCCGGCCCGTGGCCCTCCACGGTCCGGGTACGGATCAGTGGCGAGATCGACTTCGACAACGCCACAGTCCTGCGCGAGGACCTGCTGGCAGCCCTGGTCTCCCACCGCGCCACGCTCCTCGTCGACCTCGGTGAGGTCACCTTCTGCGACTGCGCCGGCCTCAACGCCCTCCTCGCCGCCCGCGCCACCGCCCGCAGGGCCGGTCGCCGGCTGCGGATCGTCGCCGCCGGCCGCCGCGTCGAACGACTCCTCGATCTCACCTCCACCCGCGACCTCCTGGCCTGAAGCCGGGCCCCGGTGCACAGGTGGCAGGACACGTCGAGGCCGCTTGCGTCGTCGGCCCCGGGGCGAGGCCCGGATCGTCACCGCGCCGGCCTCGTCACCGGGCGATGCCCACCACGTGACTGCTCAGCTCAGCCGCCTCTGCCGTCGATCCCGGACCGACTCCTGGTCATACGCCGCCGGCTGGGTTCGCCCGTGTCGAGGGGGAAGTCCAAGTCGGCCGGGCGGCACAGGGAAGAACGGGCCCGCCGTCGGCTACTGCCGCCTGAATCACAGACCCCAAGCGGGTGTCGCCGGACCCCGTGTACGAGGAAGGCCGGCACCGGATGGTGTCTACTGCGGGGTGTCTACCCGCCGGTCGGCCGCGACAGCCCGGTGTCGGTGGCGTTCGTGTTCGCGGACACCACCGAGGGGAAGGCCGCCAACCGGTCGCCGGTGCCCGGCAGGCCTTTGGCGAGCCGGACTGCGAGTACGCCAACCGGGCATCGGCCGGGTGAGGACGCCGAGTGTGAGCAGGGCGAGCGCCGGCAGGACGGCGACGATGATTCCCATCGGCAAGGCGTCGGTGGCGCCACCCGCGCCGGCCAGCGGAGCGAGTGCCCCGCCGAACATGAACTGGCTGAAGCCGAGCAGAGCGGCTGCCGACCCGGCGTGTGCGCCGTGGTCCGTCAGGGCCTGGGCCGCGGCGTTCGGCATGACCAGGCCCACGCTGGAGACCAGGACGAACAGGCCGATCAGGAGTACGGGCAGAGGTGCCCGTGTCAGCGCCGCGCCCAGGACCGTGGTGCCACCGGCTGTCGCGCCCAGCAGACCGGCGAGCAGCAGCACGCGGGCGCCGGCCCGGTCCACGAGCCGGCCGCTGATCTGGGCGGCCGCGATGAGTCCGGCGGCGTTGAGGGCGAACACGGCGCTGTACTGCTGCGGTGACAGGCCGTGGATTTCCTGGAGGACGAACGGCGAGCCGGAGATGTAGGCGAACATCGCCGCGAAGACCAGGCCGTTGGCCAGGACGTAGCCGGTGAAGACCCGGTCGCTGAGCAGCTGCCGGAAGACAGCCGGCAGCGGCCGACGTGACGCGGAGGGACGGGTCTGCGGCAGTCCCGCGGCGCAGGCCGCCAGCATCACGGCGCCGAGTGCGGCCAGGCTGACGAAGATGCCCCGCCAGGATGTGACGCGCAGGAGCTGGCCGCCGAGGACCGGCGCGAACACCGGCGCCAGGCCGGTGATCAAGGTCAGTGTGGAGAAGAGACGTGCGGTGCGGGTTCCGGAGGTGCGGTCGCGGACCATGGCGTTGGCTATGACGATGCCGAACGCCCCGCCGATGCCCTGGACCAGGCGTAGCCCGACGAGGGTCCGGATGTCGGGGGCCACCGCGCAGAGCGCGCCGGCGATCGTGTAGAGGGCGAGGCCCGCCAGCAACGGACGCCGCCGGCCGTAGGTGTCGCTCAGCGGCCCGGCGATCAGCTGCCCGATGGCCAGCCCGGCGAGGCAGGCGGTGAGGGTGAGCTGGGTGGCCGAGGCGCCGGCGCGCAGGTCGTCGGCGAGGTCGGGAAGTCCGGGCAGGTAGGCGTCGATGGACAGGGGTCCCAGGGCGACGAGCGCTGCGAGCAGGACGATGAGTCGGGTGCGTGGGCCGGCGGCGTCGTTGCTCATGGCTCAGACGTCATCTCATTTGGCTAGTCTGCGGTAGCAGATGAGGGTGCAGGCGAGGCTGGTGAAGGCGAGGAAGTGCTCGGCCTTGCGTTCGTAGCGG
>NZ_JBEZIB010000074.1:0-11353 GCF_040650855.1 Streptomyces sp. NPDC048606
CACGTGTACCGGTCGTACTCGGTCTTTCGCCCGGTGCGGCGAGAGCGCGTGCCAGGCGTCGCGGGGCAGGCAGGAGTTTGACGACAGGCCCTAGGGCGACGGATCGGGCGACCGGTCGGACCCCGAGCCGGGCCCCGCGGCCCCCTGGCGCCCGTGTGCGTCAAGGTGCCCGGGGCCCGCCGGACCGGGCCTTTTATGATCTTGGGCATGGCGACACGACTCGTACAGATCAACATGAAGGCCCAGGACGACTCCGCGCTCGGACGGTTCTGGGGTCAGGCCCTCGGGTGGGGCATCGACAGCGAGGCGCCCGGCGTGACGAACCTCGAACCCGTGGGCTTCACCTACCCGGACCCCACGGCCGTCTGCGTGGACATCATCGCGCGCCCCGAACCCAAGACCGTGAAGAACCGCGTCCACCTCGACCTGGCCACCACCTCGCCCGCCCATCAGGCCGAGTTGGTCGCACGCCTGCGGGACCTGGGCGCGACGCTCGCCGACGTGGGCCAGGGCGACGTCCCCTGGACGGTCATGGCCGACCCCGAGGGCAACGAGTTCTGCGTCCTGGAACCCCGTCCGGTCTACGAGGACACCGGTCCGATCGCGGCGGTGGTCGTCGACTGCGCCGACCCGCGGGCGATGGCCCGGTTCTGGGACGGGGCGATGGACTGGACCCTGCACGAGGTGGCCGACGACCACGCTTCGCTGCGCTCCGCCCAGGGCGTCGGCCCCTACCTGGAGTTCGTCCGCACCCCCGACGCCAAGAGCGGCTGGAACCGCGTCCACCTCGACGTCAGCCCCTACCCCGACGGCGACATGGCGGCCGAGGAGGCCCGACTGCGCGCCCTGGGCGCCACCGACACCGGGATCGACCCCTCCGCGATCCACTGGAGGGTGCTGGCGGACCCGGAGGGCAACGAGTTCTGCCTGCTCACCCCTCGCTGAGCGCCACCGGTCACGGGCGGTCCGAAGATGGGTGTCAGCCCCGATGCGTGGGGCCGGTGGGACGGGTGATGCTCGGGTAGAGGAACACCCCTGCGGCCCCCGGGCCCGCGCGCGGCGCGGTCCGCGTGGTGGAGCGCGTGCGGTGGAGCGCGTGCGGTGGAGCGCGCCGGCGAGGCGCGGCGTACCGGGCGGCCCGGGGGTTCACGGCCACGGCACGAACGGAGTCCGCGCCGATGACGACCCCACCCCGCTCGCGCGGCCGCGCGGGCCGCCGGCACCGCCCCCTCGCCCGCCCCCCGACGGGCTCGGCCCCGCCGTGAGCGCCGCGACGTGGCTGACCCTCGCGGTCTTCGCCGCCACCTACCTGCTGATCGCGACCGAACGCGTCCACCGGGTCACCGCGGCGCTCGGGGGCGCGGTGGTCATGCTCGTGATCGGGGCGACCGGCCCCGAGCACGCGTTCTTCTCCGAGGTGACGGGCATCGACTGGAACGTCATCTTCCTGCTCCTGGGCATGATGCTGATCGTCGCCGTCCTCAAGCGGACCGGCCTCTTCGAGTACGTCGCCATCTGGGCGGCGAAACGGGCCAAGGGCCGCCCGTACCGTCTGATGATCCTCCTCATCCTGGCGACGGCGTTCCTCTCGGCCTGGCTGGACAACGTGACCACCGTGCTGCTGATCGCCCCCGTCACCATCGTGGTCTGCCGGCGCCTGGGCGTGCCCGTGGTGCCGTACCTGATCGCCGAGGTGATGGCCTGCAACATCGGCGGCGCCGCCACCCTGATCGGCGACCCGCCCAACATCATGATCGGCTCCCGCGCGGGCCTGTCCTTCAACGACTTCCTGCTCCACATGGCGCCGATCACCACCGTGTTGGTCCTCGTGTTCGCGGTGCTGGCCCGGTGGCTGTTCCGCGGCGCGTTCACCTGCGACCCGCGGCGCGCGGCCGAGGTGATGGCGCTGCGGGAGCGCGACGCCATCAAGGACGGCCGGCTGCTGGCCGTGAGCGGCGTGGTCATCGTGGCCGTCGTGGTCTGCTTCGTCCTGCACACCACGCTGCACCTCGAACCCTCGGTGGTGGCCCTCACGGGCGGCCTGGTCCTCCTGGCGGTCTCCCGGTTGGACGTGAAGGAGGTCGTCGCGAGCGTGGAATGGCCCACGCTGGCCTTCTTCGCCGGCCTGTTCGTCATGGTCGGCGCGCTCGTGCGGACCGGTGTCATCACCGAGGTCGGGCAGGCCGCGGCCCGCGCGACCGAGGGCCGCCTCTTCGGTGCCTCGATGGCCGTGCTGTTCGGCTCGGTCGTTCCCTCGGCGGTGATCGACAACATCCCCTTCGTCGCCTCCACCAGCCCGATCGTCGCCGAGATCGTCGCCGCGTCCGGCGGCATCGAGGAGGCCGGGGTGTTGTGGTGGTCCTTCGCCCTCGGAGCGGACCTGGCGGGGAACGCCACGATCATCGCCTCCTCCGCCAACGTCGTCGTGGTCGGGATCGCGGACCGGGCCGGACACCACATCTCCTTCTGGCAGTTCAGCCGCTACGGCCTGATCGTCACCGCCGTCACCACCGTCCTCGCGGGGGCGTACGTGTGGCTGCGCTACTTCGCACTCGCCTGACCGCCTGACCGCCTGACCGCCTGACCGCCTGACCGCCCGATCGCCCCGCGTTCCGGGGAGAGGAGGAGGGACCATGCACCGGTCCGACGAGGAGGACGTCACCGACCGCGCCCCCGGCCCGCGCACGGCACGCCGGCGGGGGCCCCGCGCGCACCGGCGCGGTCGGGCCTGGCTGGCCGTGACCCTGGCGCTCGCCGCCGTGGTCGCCGGCGCGACCCTGCCCCACGGGCTGCTCATGGCGGCCGGGCTGATCGCCTCCGCGCTGGCGGTCGACCTCCTGCGCGCCGGGCCGCGTCAGGGCCGGGATATGGGTGCCGGCACGGATGGACAGGGCCCCCGGAAGACGAAAGGCTGACCGCGACACCGATCCCGCCGCAGGTGGATCCGCGTACGGGGGAGTGTCGGCGACCATAGTGGGGGGTGAGCGCGCCGTCCGCGCGCACGCGGACCGAGAGAGAGGGCGAGGGGAGTACGGGCATGTCGCTGTACTGGCGGATCTTCCTGCTCAACGCCGCCGTCCTCGTCACGGCCGTCCTGCTGTTGCTCGGACCGGTCACCGTCTCCACCCCGGTCCTGTTCGGCGAGGCCGTCGTCCTCCTCGCGGGACTGGCCGCCATGCTCTTCGCCAACGCCGTCCTGCTCCGGATCGGTCTGGCTCCGCTCGGCCGCCTGACCCGTGCGATGAGCGCGGTCGACCTGCTGCGGCCCGGCGGCCGGGCCCGGGTGGAGGGCCCCGGCGAGGTCGCCGAGCTGACCACCTCCTTCAACGCGATGCTCGGCCGCCTGGAGACCGAACGCGCCACCAGCAGCGCCCGCGCACTGTCCGCGCAGGAGGCCGAACGCGGCCGCATCGCCCGGGAACTCCACGACGAGGTCGGCCAGACCCTCACGGCCGTCCTGCTCCAGCTCAAGCACGCCGCCGACCGTGCTCCCGACCCGCTGCGCGAGGAACTGCGCCAGGTCCAGGAGACCACCCGCACCGGCCTGGACGAGATCCGCCGCATCGCCCGCCGACTGCGCCCCGGCGTCCTGGAGGAACTGGGCCTGCACAGCGCGCTGCGGGCGCTGGCGGCGGAGTTCACCACCGGCACCCTGACGGTGCGGCACTTCATCGCGCCGGGCCTGACCGAGCTGGACGACGCGACCGAACTCGTCCTCTACCGGGTCGCCCAGGAAGCCCTGACCAACGCCGCCCGCCACGCGCGCGCGAGGGGCGTCGAGATCCACCTGTCCCACCGGCCCGCCGGGGCGGTGCGCCTCCTCGTACGGGACGACGGCGCGGGCCTCGGCCGCGCGGCCGAGGGCGCCGGGATCCAGGGCATGCGCGAACGGGCCCTGCTGATCGGCGCCGAACTCGCCATCGGGGACGGCCCGCACGGTGGCACCGACGTACGACTGGACGTACCCGTCACCGACCGCGGGACCAAGGGGAGCAAGTGACCACACCCGAGCAGGGGCCGACCCGTGTGCTCCTGGCCGACGACCACGCCCTCGTCCGCCAGGGCGTACGCCTCATCCTGGACGCCCAACCGGACCTGACGGTGGTCGCCGAGGTCGGGGACGGGGCCGAGGCCGTCGCCCTGGCCCGTACCGAGGACATCGACCTGGCCGTCCTCGACATCGCCATGCCCCGCATGACGGGCCTTCAGGCGGCCCGGGAACTCTCCCGGCTCCGGCCCCGGCTGCGGATCCTCATCCTCACCATGTACGACAACGAGCAGTACTTCTTCGAGGCCCTGAAGGCCGGAGCCGCGGGCTACGTCCCCAAGTCCGTCGCCGACCGCGACCTCGTCGAGGCCTGTCGGGCGGCCATCCGGGACGAGCCGTTCATCTACCCGGGCGCCGAGACCACCCTGATCCGCAACTACCTCGACCGGGTCAGGCAGGGCGACCCGCTGCCGGCCAGGGCGATCACCGAGCGCGAGGAGGAGATCCTGAAGCTGGTGGCCGAGGGCCACTCCTCCAAGGAGATCGCGGACATCCTCGTCATCAGCGCGAAGACGGTGGAACGCCACCGCGCCAACCTGCTCCAGAAGCTCGGGATGCGCGACCGGCTCGAACTGACCCGCTACGCGATCCGCGTCGGCCTCATCGAGCCGTAGCGGCGCGCAGCGTGCGCGGGGTCAGTCCGGTGGCGCGACGGACGGCGCGGGTGAGGTGGCTCTGGTCCGCGAAGCCGCAGTACAGCGCGATGTCCGTGATGGAGTCGTCGGTGTCGAGGAGCGCGCGCCGCGCGTGCTCCACCCGCTGCCTCAGCACGTACTGGTACGGCGACTCGCCGGTGGACGCCCTGAACAGCCGGTTGAGGTGCGAGGTGCTGACGCCCGCGACGGCCGCGATCTCGTCGAGCGTGAGGCGCCGGGCCAGGTTGGCGTGGATGTAGTCGCGCACCTCGGAGAGGCGGCGCAGCGACAGCCCGCCGGTCGGGTCGGGGGGCGTCCCGCCGCGCGCGCACCGGCGGACCACGATCGCCGAGGCCGCCTGGACCAGCGACTGGGCGTACAGGGGGTCCGCGCCGGAGGGGTTCTCGTACTCGGCGAGCAGCCGTTCCACGAGCAGGACGAGCAGCGGGTCGCTGAACTGGAACGAGGGCGCCAGTTCGAAGACGCCGGGTGCTCCGCTCTCGGCGGCGTGCTTCTCCATCCAGACCGGGTCCAGCGCCAGGAGCTTCAGCTCCACGTCGTCCTGCCAGCGTGGCCGCGAGGCCCAGCCGGCGGGGTTGACGAGGGTGTCACCGGCATGGAAACGGGCGCGGCGGGCGTGTCCGTCGGCGTTCCACTTCAGATCGGCGGAGCGACCGGAGAGCACCGCCACGACGTGCGAGCGGGGGCCGATGGGCGGTGGCGTCGTGTCCGCGAGGCCGGCCGCCCGCTCCACGGCGCGTTCGACGACCGCGTGCTCCAGGTCGCCGGCGCTGCTGGTGAGGCACCGCAGGTGGGGCTTGATGTGTGAGGTGGCCACCCTCCCCATTGTCGGGCAGGCGCCGGCGTCCGGCACGTGCGGTCACGGAACGTGCGACGCGTACTTCGATCGGTGAGCGAATCGTTCAAGGGCGGCGTCGAATGTGCAAGAACGCCGCCTCGGCGCCGTGCATGATGATCCGTGCACGAGTTCCGAAACAATCTGACATCCGTCGGTATGTCGGGTATCAGCTGAGCCGTTCCTCGCGATCTGGAGTCAGTCATGGTGAACAACCCGGAAAAGACGCTCGGCGGGAAGGTCGCCTTCGTCGGCGGCGCCTCCCGCAACCTCGGCGGCCTGATCAGCACCACGATCGGTGCCGAGGGCGCGAAGGTCGCCGTCCACTACAACAGCGCCTCCTCCAAGGCCAAGGCCGAGGACGTGGTCGCGCGGATCAACGCCGGCCCCGGTGAGGCCTTCGCGATCCAGGGGGACCTGACCGACGTCGGCGAGGTGGAGCGCGTCTTCGACGAGGTCGTCCGCCGGTTCGGCAAGCTCGACTTCAGCGTCAACACCGCCGGCATGGTCCTGAAGAAGCCGCTGACCGAGATCACGGAGGAGGAGTACGACCGGATGTTCGCGGTCAACTCCAAGGCCGCGTTCTTCGTCATGCGCGAGGCGGCCCGTCGGATGGAGGACGGCGGCAAGATCATCACCATCGTCACCTCGCTGCTGGCCGCCTACACCGGCCTGTACTCCTCCTACGCGGGCAGCAAGGCCCCCGTCGAGCACTTCACCCGTGCCCTGTCGAAGGAGCTGTTCGGCCGGAACATCTCCGTCAACGCGATCGCCCCGGGGCCGATGGACACCTCGTTCTTCTACCCGGCGGAGGACGACGCCTCCGTCGCGTACCACAAGTCCTCCGCCATGAACGGCGACCTCACCAAGATCGAGGACATCGTCCCCTGGGTGCGCCACATGCTCACCGACGGCTGGTGGGCCAACGGTCAGACCCTCTTCCTCAACGGCGGATACACCACCCGCTGAGCGAGGGAGAACGATCGCGGCCCCGCCGTTCACCGAACGGCGGGGCCGCGTTGCGTCGTCACGGAACGGTTCGCATGGTTCGAACGGCCGGAACGGATTCACTTCCGCGCGATCCGTTCCGGCGACTCAAGCCCCTCTCAAGTGCTGTTCAAGCGTATGTCGAGCGCTTTTCGAGTGATTTCGCGGCGACCCTTTCCCTTATTCCGGTTCCCGCATTCCGGCCGGGGTGAATTCCACGCGCTCGTTCCCGCGCGATCAGGCCACGGTGGCGTGGGGGTAGTGCGGAGAACGGCCCTGGTAGGCGAGGATCCCGGCGTTCTGGACGACGCCCTCGCGCACTTCGAGCGCCCGGTGCACGGTCTCGTCGGTGTCCCAGGCCCGCGGATCGGCGACGATCGGAAGGTAGCGCAGGGCGGCGCTGCTCAGCTCCCAGGTGGCGGAGTCCCACAGCAGGGTCGGGCTGTGGTCGACGGCGTAGTAGCGGGCGTGCCCGCCGACCGTGACGAGGGGCTCGTCGAACGAGGTCGGGCGGGCCCAGTCGAAGCCCATGGCCACGTCGCAGGAGACGTCGACGATGAGCGCCCCGGAGGGGAACCGGGCCAGGTCCCCCTCGGTGAGGTAGACCTGCGGGGCGTCGATGTCCTGCATCACGCAGTTGACGACGACGTCGTGCTCGCCGAGGAACTCGGCCAGCGGCGCCGTACGTCCCCGCACGGTCACGGTGCTCGCGGCCGGGTCGGCGTGGTCGTAGTGGAGCTGCGCCATCCGGGCGGTGTCGCTGGGCGGGGTGACGGCGGAGCTCGGCCGCTGCGTGACCACGCTCAGCTCGTGCACGCCGTGGGCCTGGAGGGCGCGGGCGGCCCCCTGTCCGGTGGAGCCGAACCCGAGCACGACCGCCTTCCCCAGGGGCCTGCCCCAGGCGCCGGTCCGACCGACGCACTGCAGCGCGTGCTGGACGGAACAATAGCCGGCGATCTCGCTGACGCGGTGGAACACGAAGCGGTCCACCTCGCTGCCCTCCGGGCGGTCGCGCATCGCCTCCTTGGATATCACGGTCAGCTTGCGGTCGATGGCCAGCTGCGTGGTCTCCATGTTCTGGGCGAAGTGCGGCGCGCCCCACAGGATCTGCCCGTCGCGCAGTTCCGAGAGGTCGCGGGGGGTGGCCTTGAACATCATGACGAGGTCGCTGCGGCGGATGAGTTCGTGCCGGGGCAGGATGCCGGCGACGTGCGGGGCGAGTTGCTCGTCCGTGAATCCGAACCAGCGGCCGTAGTCGGTCTCAAGGAACATTCGAGCGCGAATCGAGGCGTCGATGAGCGGCAGATGCGCGGGGTGTAAGGGAGCGCGCTTCTCGTGCTTCTTGTGGGTGGAAGCGAGGACGCCAATGAGGGGCTGATTCATGTGACAAGTCTTTGTATATGTTTAACTATCCGTCAAATCCTCCCAGTTACCCAGGCGGCAATCATGAATGTCCTGAGCCCCGAAACCGTGCGCGAACTCTCCGAGCGGGGCTACGCCCTGACGCGGCCGTTATCCGGTCCCGATGAGGCCGCCGCCCTCGCGTCGAGCCTCGGCACCCTGGTCCCGCAGAGCACCGGGGAACTCACCTACGACATCCAGGCCCACCCGGGCTTCGAGAAGGTACGCGACACCCGCAGCGCCCACGCGCTGCGCCCCCACACCGAGGCACCGGGTCAGCACCCGCCGCCGCGCTACCTGGCCCTGCACTGTCGCGTCCAGGCCACCTGCGGCGGAGGCCAGACGATGCTGGCCGACGCGCGCGCCTTCGTCGCGGGCATGGACGAGCGCACGCGCCGCTTCGCCCACGAACGCGAGATGTACTGGCCCTCCTACGTCGAGGACGCGGGAGTCAAGGGCCACCACAAGCCCCTCGTCGAGCGGACGGAGCGTGGCACGATCAACCGCCTGAGCTGCACCCTCCTGCGGACCGGCGACTACTCCGAGGGCCTGGAGGAACGCGCCGGCCGGCAGGAGCCGCCCCTGGGCGACGAGGGCGTGGCCTTCGCGCGGCAGGCCCTGGACTTCTTCCGGGACCACAAGGTGTCCGTCCTCATCCCCGAGGACGCGATGCTCATCTGGGACAACCACCGGATGTTCCACTCACGTTCGTCCTTCACCGACACCCGGCGCCGCCTCACCCGCTACTGGATCGCCGACTGACGCCGCCACCTCGCCAAGAAGGACAGGACACTGCACGCCTACCGCCGAGTACTGGGCATCCCCGGACTGCCGTCCATGCTCCTGCTGGGGACACTGATCAAGATCCCCCTGGTGGCCGTCCCGCTGGTACTCACCCTGCACCTGACGACCACGCGCCAACTCGGCTACGCGCAGGCCGGCCTGGTCATCGCCCTGTGGACCGTCGGCGCCGCGGCGGGCTCCCCGTTGCTGGGCCGCCGCATCGACCGGCACGGGCTGCGTCCGGTGCTCGTCGTCGCCACCGTCGCCCAGGCCCTGTTCTGGGCGACGGCCGCGCAACTGCCCTACGCCGCACTGCTCGTCGCCGCTCCGGCCTCGGGGCTGGTCATCGTCCAGGGCTCGACGATCTCCCGCCTGGCGATCCTCGGCCTGGTCCCCGAGGAGAACCGTCACACGGCCTTCGCGGTGGACTCCATGCTGACCACCCTCTCCTACCTGATCGGCCCGGCCCTGGGCGTCGTACTGGCGACCCGGGCGTCCGGCACCCTCGCCGTCCAGGCGATCGGGCTGCTGCTCGTCCTCGCCTGCGTGGCCGTGATCGTCCGCGATCCCCGGCCGCCGGCCCGCGCCGACGAGGGGCCGTCGGGAGCCGCGTCGCCCCCGCCGCGCCGGTGGCTGGGGCGGGGGCTGGTGGCCACCTGCGCCTGCGCCCTCGCCGCCGGGATGTTCGCCTCCGGCGCGGAGTTGGGGATCGTCGGGATCCTCCACCGAAGCGACCAGACGGTGTGGCTCGCCCCCGTCCTGATGGGGGTCAGCCTGGGCTCGCTCGCCGGTGGTCTCGTCTACGGGACCCTGGAACGGCGGCCCCCGGCCGCGCTGACCGTCGCCGCCCTCGGCCTGGTCACCCTGCCCGTCGGGCTCGTGGGCGGGGTTCCCTGGCTCGCCGTGGCGCTGCTGCCCGCCGCCCTGCTGAACGCGCCGGCCTTCGCCTCCACCGCGGCCGCCGCCGGCGCCTTCGCCGTGGACGGGGCCCGCGCGTCGGCGCTCGGCCTGTACTCCACCGCGACGGCCGCCGGCGCCGCGCTCGGCGGGCCGCTCGTCGGCACCGCCCTGGACCACGGCGGCCCGGCCCCGGGCTTCGCCGCGCTCGGCGCCGCGATCCTGCTCGTCTCCCTGGCGGCCTGGCCCCGCGACGCGACCGCGCGCCAAGTCCCTCCCGACCCCGCGCGCCGCACCCGAGACGGCCGCCGCCCCACCCCACACTTCCGCACACGCCCAGAAGGAGAGCCTGTGATGTCCGCAGCGCCCCGCGTCGTCCTCGTCGACCCCTACATCCCGGCCGTACGCCTCGCCGAACAGTTCCGGCAGGCCGGCGCCGTCCTGATCAGGGTGCAGAGCACCAGGGAGGTGCCCGAGGTCTACCGGTCGTCGTACGTGGTGGACGGCTACGCGGACACCATCGTCCACGAGGACCTCGCCACCACCGTCGCACGCCTCTCCGCCCACGGCCCGACGGCCGTCCTGGCCGGCGGCGAGCTGGGCGTCCCCCTCGCCGACGCCCTCGCCGAGGCCCTCGGCCTGCCGGGCAACGGGGTCGCGTCGAGCGAGGCGCGGCGCGACAAGTACGTGATGATCGAGACGATCAAACGGGCTGGCGTACCGGGGGCCCGACAGCTCCTGGTCGAGGACGAGGAGCGGTTGGCCGACTGGCACCGCGACCTGGGCGGCCGGGTCGTCGTCAAGCCGCTGCGCAGCTCGGGCAACGACCACGTCTTCTTCTGCGACACCCCCGAGGAGTCCGCGGCCGCGTACCGTCGGACGGTCGGGACCGTGAACGTGTTCTCCGAGCGCAACACCGGGGTGGTGGCGCAGGAGTACCTGCGCGGCACGGAGTACATGGTGAACACCGTGAGCCGCGACGGTCACCACCGGATCTGCGAGATCTGGCGGACCACCCGGCTGGCCGTCAACGGGGTCTCGGACCTCCTCGACGGGATCTACCTCATGGCCCGGCGCGGCGAGGTGCAGGACGCACTGGCCGCCTACTGCGAGCGGGTGCTCGACGCGCTCGACATCCGGCAGGGCCCCGCGCACCTGGAGCTGAAGCTCACCGACGACGGACCCCGGCTCGTCGAGGTCGGCGCCCGCCTCTCCGGCGGCAGGCTGCCCTCGCACGCGCAGCTCGCCATCGGCGAGTCCCAGCTCGACTGGACGGTGCGCGCCTGCCTCGACCCCGAGGGCTTCCACCGCACGGCCGACGAGGACTACCGGCGCACCCGGCACGTCGGCCACGTCGCACTGGTCTCCCCCGTCGAGGGGGTGCTGAAGGGGTACCGCGACCTGGACGCCATCCGGTCGCTGGACAGCTTCCACGACCTCCAGGTGTACCTCCGGCCGGGCGACCGGGTCTCCCGCACCGTGGACGACATGACGTACGCCGGTTCCGCGCTGCTGGTGCACGAGACGGAGGAGGCGGTCCTGCGCGACGCGAACACCATACGGTTCCTCGACGGCCCCGGCCTCTACGACGTCGCCCCCGACGCCGTCGGGGAGCGCTCCGGGGTGTGACGAGAGCGCCGGGGGCCCCCCCCCCCCCGGCCCGCCCCCCCCCCCCCCCCCCGCGCCGGGGGTGGGCAGGCGCCCCCCCCCGGGGCCGCGGGAAAAAGGTAATACCACAAGAAGAAA
>NZ_JBEZIB010000075.1:0-10892 GCF_040650855.1 Streptomyces sp. NPDC048606
AGTCCTCCCTGGTCACCGGCATCGAGGAGGCGTTCATCAACTCCTACAAGGACGGCTCCTTCCAGTACGTCCTGATCGCGGCCGACCGCGTCTGAACGACGGACAATGATCTGCCCCACGTCCTGGGTTCCAGATCTGGTAGCTACTGAGGTTGAACTCGTGGTGTCGTAGGGGCTGACGGCTGGTCGTCCGCTGCGGTATGACCGAGGCATGCGGTATCCACAAGGGGGCGGGCTGACCGCCGAACGGCAGCAGTTTCGCGAGGGGTTACGACTCCAGGCGGCGGAGCGGTTCGCCCTGGGTGAGGCGAGCGCGGTGATCGCCAAGGACCTGCGGATCAGTGTCCGGTCGGTGCAGCGGTGGCGGCGGACGTGGGACGAGGGCGGTCCGCGGGCCCTGCGGTCGCAGGGGCCTGCGTCGCTTCCAAGGCTGAGCGAGAAGCAGTTCGCGCAGCTGGAGGCGGAACTGGCCAAGGGTCCGGCCGCCCACGGCTGGGAGGACCAGCGGTGGACGCTCGCGCGGGTCAAGACGGTGATCGGCCGGCGCTTCCACCTGACCTACACGATTCAGGGCGTGCGCAAGCTCCTGGTCCGTAACGGCTGGTCGTGCCAGGTGCCGGCCCAGCGCGCCTTGGAGCGGGACGACGACGCGGTGGCCGGGTGGGCCCGGGAGGTGTGGCCCTGCGCGGAAGACTCGCGGCGGTGAGTGGAGCCTGGCTCGTCTACGAGGACGAAGCCGGATTCTCCATGACGCCGCCGCAGGCCAAGACCTGGTCCCAGCGCGGCCGGACCCCGGTCGTGAGGGTCCGTGGCCGGTCCCGCAGACGGATATCCATCGCCGCGCTGACCTGCTACAAACCCGGCTACCGCTCCAGGCTGATCTACCGGCCGCGCCGCGACGACGGCCGCCGCGACGGCCGCAAGAGCTTCTCCTGGCGCGACTACCGGGACCTGCTGACCGCCGCCCACCAGCAGCTCGGCGGCCCGATCGTGCTGGTCTGGGACAACCTCAACGTCCACAAAGCCGCCGACCTGCGGGAGTGGGCCGAGGACCGGGACTGGCTGACCATCTACTACCTGCCGCCCTACGCACCCGACCTCAACCCCGTCGAAGGGATCTGGTCCCTCCTGCGGCGGGGATGGCTCTCCAACGTCGCCTTCAGCACACCCGAACACCTCGTCCGGCGCATCCGACACGGCCTGCGACACATCCAGTACCGCAGCCACCTCATAGACGGCTGCCTCGCCGAGACCGGCCTGACCATCAGACCCGCCTGACCGGCCACGACATCACGAGTTCAACCTCAGTAACCCCGCCCCGCCCCGCCCCGCCCCCAACACCAGCCACTGGGGGGCCACCCGAGGCCCACAACCACCACCCACCAAGCAGCACACTCACATCGGCTGCCTACAAGCTCGGCGCCGAGCTCACCCTCACTTCGGCGTCACTCTTCAGCAGCAAATCGGCGTCACACCTTCAGCAAGCCCGCACCCCCGCAGCAAAACCCACAGGTCACACGACGCAGCATCCACTGAAAACGAAACACCGAAGCACTGAACAACCACCCCCGATCAGCACACCGATCGCCGACGACGACGTTCTCCAGACGACCAAGAAGGAACTCGTCGAAGGGCTGCTGCACCAGTTCGGGATCAACACGCACTGAGGCCAGAGCACTATGCAGGAAGGACCGCACACCACGATGGACCTGAGATGCCTCCACCCCGGCTGTAGGCAGAGCTTCAACGCCGCCCCCGGCTACGAGATACGGTCCGCTGCCCATCACGCCCTGGTCGCCGGACACCCGTACGCCGCGTTCCGCGGGGGCAGTCACAGCGCCGTCGCGCACTCCGCGCAGAGCGCCGCTCCGACCGGCGCCTACGGTCTCCCCTCCCAGACACCGAAGCGCCCGACGGCCATCACCGTTCCCGGGCCGTCTCCTACGGCCATCGGGTGCGGGCTCATCGTCACCTTCGCCGTGATCATCGCGCTCGCGGGATCCTGCTCAACCACCAGCAGTCCGCAGAACGACCGCCAGAAGTGCGAAGAACAAAGCTCCCAGGGCGACACCATCCGCTTCGGCGACTGCAAGGGGATGTTCCCCGGCCAGCCCGGCCTCAGCGGATGGGACTGATCCGACACACCCTCATCAGATACCAGCCGAGCGTTCCTCTTCTTGATCAGACGGCTGACCTTTGGGTACCCTCCGGCCAATACGGTGTGTGACACACGGGAGACATCCTGTGTGCAGTCCGACGGCGCATGGGGGTGGGCTGTGCCTGACTCGATAGCCGTGCCGGTGGGTGTCCAGCCGATCAGCTTCAGCGTTCACATGGTTCGCGGGGGAGGAACCGGCGGGGCGCGCGACGACTTCGAGTCGATGGTCGCCCAGCTCGCCGCCGCGACGACCCCCGGCGTGCGGTCCGTCGCCCCAAACCCGGGCGACTGGGGTATCGACGCCTTCGCAGGGAACCTCGGTGGGGCGATCACGGTGTGGCAGTCGAAGTACTTCATGCCAGCCACCACGAAGGATCACCAGCAGCAGATCCGAAAGTCGCTGACCAATGCGCTGAAGGCAGCCGCCGATAACGACCACACCATCGCCAGCTGGATTCTGTGCATCCCCTCCAGCATGGACGGCCCCACGACGGCCTGGTGGGACAAGTGGAAGAAGGCCAAGGAGAACGAGCACAACCTCGTCATCCAGCTCTGGGACGAAACCGCCCTCCGCAAGAAGCTGCTCAGCCCCGAGGCCGACGACGTACGACGAGGGTTCTACGAGACCTACGCACAGACCGCCCCCTCCCCCGTCGAGCAGCTTCGGCTGGTGCTCGAAGTCGAGGACGACAAGGCAGCCGCTCTCGGCTCCGCCTTGTTCATCCGGCAGATGACCGAGGCCGGCCACGAGGAGCTGGACTCGGCCAAGCGCCAGTTCTTCAATGCCGATCTCGTGGCCCGCGAGATCGCGCACAAGGGCGTGGCGGCAGAGGTGGCGGCGCTCAGCTCGGCCGACGCGACCCTGCACGGTTTGTGGGAGATGCAGTTCAACGAATGCGCCGCCGAGAACACGATCACGTCTCTGCACTCTCGTGTCTGGCGGGACGTCCGCAACGAGCACGACAAACTGCCGAAGTCCCTGCGCTTGGAGCTCGTGCACAGCTGGGGGCTGGTGCACCGGCTGGTGGACAACCGAAAGGCCGGCTGGGTCAAACACTGGCGGCAGATCGCCGCCGAGCACACCGACGGCTACTGTAATGGCGTTTGGCACTCTGGATTGGGCACGGTTCTCGAACTCGACAAGGACGACCTCGGCCTGGCCGGCGGCGAAGTGGTCTGCGCGCAGGACGTGGTCGCGGAGCTTCTCCTGCCGGTATCTGATCGAGACCGCGAACTGCTCGTCTGCGTACAGAGCAGCAAGGGCCAGCGCTGCAGGGCGGAGCTCAGTGGGGTGAAGAGCCCCTTCATGTACGTGCGCAAGCACCGGGGTCCCGATGGCGCTCTTCGGCTGCGTGCGGCACACTTCCGACGGTTCATGAGATGACGGCGGAGGAGAGTGACCGGCACAAGGCCATGAAGGACTTCCTGGCCCGCACGGCGCAGACGGCGGGTCTCGAGGTGCGGGTGGAGAAGTCCACCAAGCTGCGCTCTTCGCGTCCCGACGTGACCATCGTGGGGGCCGGCGGTCTGGATCTGGGCTGTGAGGCGCAGTACTACAACGCCAGTGCCGCCAGTGTGTTGCGCCGATCCAAAGCCCATGCTGCGGCCGGTCTCAGCCCTAGTACTGCAACGGTCTTTGATCTGATGGTTGGGCAGTTTCTGGTGGTGTGTGGCCGCGTCGTTTGTAGTGGCTGACGCGGGCCTGGAACTGGCGTTGTCGGCGCCAGTGTGACCAGTGCAGGACGTGTGCGACGGGTGCTGGTCGGCGGTGTGTGAGGCGGGTGATCAGACGTCGGATTTCGGGGAGGGTGAGTGGTATGAGCTGGGAGGATCCGTTTCTGCTTTCCCTGTGTCGCACTCGCGGGCCTTCAGGACGGTGAGGCAGGCGTGGGCGGCCATGGCCAGGGTGATGTGGCGGTGCCAGCCGGGATATCGGCGGACCTGGTAGTCGTCCAGGCCGCACTCCTGCTTCGCGCTCTGGAAGCATTCCTCGACCGCCCACCGGCTGCCCGCGACGTGGATGAGTTCGTCGAGGGTGGTCTCGGCCGGGCAATAGGCGATGTAGTAGGAGATCTGATCGGGCCGGCTCACGCTGCGGCGGGCGATCACCCAGTGCCGGCGGTCCTCGCGGTGCCAGGGCCGGACCTCCACCCTCGCCCAGTCATAGACCCGCGGGCCATGGGCGCCGTTGCCGCAGGAACGGCGCTTCCACTTCTGCCTCGCAAGGCCGTTGAACAGGTCATGAACGGGGTGGTCCATGGCCCAGCGGGAGACCACGGTGTCGTGCCTGGTGGTCGCCATGACATGGAAGACATCCGCTCGCTCCAGCTCGGTCCGCCAGCCCTTGGAAAAGCCGTAGGCGGCGTCCGCGGTCACCCAGCGGAACGGAATCTTCTCCGCGATCGCCCGGCGGACCATGGCTTTGGCGATGACCACTTTCGTCTCGAAGCCGATGGTGTCATCGATACCCGCGGCCCGGCACCGGTCCCGGTCATCGGTCCATGACGTGGGCAGATACAAGCGGCGGTCGATCAACGTTCGGCCTCGGGCACCGGCATAGGCGAGGAAGACACCGACCTGGCAATTCTCGGTCCGGCCCGCCGTTCCCGAGTATTGGCGCTGAACCCCGGCCGAGCGGACGCCCTTCTTCAGGAACCCGGTGTCGTCCACGATCAGGACCGCCTCAGGGTCACCGAGATGCTCGACCACATAGCCACGGACATCGTCGAGGACTTCATCGGCGTCCCAGTCGATCCGGTTCAGCAGCCGATGGATCCGGTCCGGACCGGCATGCCCGGCCTCCTCGGCCAACGTCCAGCCGTTCTTGCGTTCCAGCGGGGCTATCAGACCACGCATATACGCCAGCGTCGACTCCCGTGGCTCCACCCTTGAGAACCGGTGAACGAACCGCTCGTGCAACTCCGACAATCCCGCCGACCACACGCGGGCATCCGCCCGCACCGACTCCAACCCCATATCCATCACAACGTCATAACTGCCCAACAGTCACCGAAAGAACCGTTGCAGTACTAGGCCGTTTCTTAGCGATCACCTCGCGGTCCAGATGTGGATGGCCGCGAGGTGTAGGGCTGCCCGGTAGATGGTTGCGGTCTTGTCGTAGCGGGTGGCCAGGCCGCGCCACTGTTTGAGTTTGTTGATGCAGCGTTCGACGGTGTTCCGCTGCTTGTAGGCGGTCTTGTCGAAGGCCGGGGGCCTGCCGCCCTTGCGGCCGAGGCGTTTGCGGTTGGCGATCTGGTCGGCGGGCTGCGGGATCACCGCCCGGATCCCGCGCTTGCGCAGGTGCTCGCGGATCGCGCGGGACGAGTAGGCCTTGTCGGCCAGCACCACCGTGGGCCGGGTCCTGGGACGGCCTTTCGGCCTCGTGACCCGGATCGCGTTCATGACCTGGGTGAACGCCGGTGCGTCACCGGCCTGGCCCGGTGTGACGATGAACGCGAGGGGTCGGCAGTGGCCGTCGGCGGCGAGGTGGATCTTGGTGGTCAGTCCGCCGCGGGAGCGTCCGAGGGCATGGTCGTCCGGCTCGCCGGCCGGGGCCCCTTTTGACGGGCCCCGGCGGCGTGCTGGTGGGCACGGACGATCGTGGAGTCGACCGCGACGACCCAGTCCAGGTCGCCTTCGGTGTCGGCCTGGGCGAGGAGGGCGGCGAAGACCCGGTCCCAGGTGCCGTCGATCGCCCACATCCGCAACCGGCTGTAGGCACCCTTCCAGGAACCGAACCGCTCGGGCAGGTCCATCCACGGCGTGCCGGTGCGGTACTTGAAAGCGATCGCGTCGATCACCTCCCGGTGATCCCGCCACCGCCCACCCCGCCGAGGTGTCCGGTCCGGCAACAACGGCTCGATCCGCGCCCACTGCGCGTCAGTCAACGACACACATCAACCAACGATCAGATGATCCGAGAGAAACGGCCTAACTGGATCACTCACGACGACACGTTCCACCTGGTGGATCGGTCGAACTGGATGCTGACCAACCAGGTCACCTGGCGGGAGATCAGCAACGCCACCGACCTTGCGCTGGTCGGCGGGTACCGCGTCCTTGCCGAGTGGCACTGTGTCGCCGCCGCCCAGCGTCCCTGCCCGGATGGCAAAGTCAAGACAGGGTGCGGGAAGGTTCACCTGCTGTGGGACACCCCGCGCCGTATGGACGGTGAAGCCTCTGGGTGGACCAGCTTCGACGGTGACGTCGCCAGCGTCACCGTCGGTCGCACGCTGATCGGCGCTGCCATCGGTCACATCGCACCGCTGTTCATTCCCTCGCGCAAGGACTCACGTGCGGGTAGCCATCTTTGGGTGCCCCTCAAGGACCGGAACAAGTGGGCCGACTACCGCAGAGTGGACACACCGCACTCCACCGAGAGCGACGAGCTGGACGACGAGATCCAGTACTCGGGCCGGGAAGCGGACACGACATGCCGGTTCGGCGAGGACACCTGGCACCCCAGCGCCCCCTTGGAGCCGCGGGGCATCGCCAGCATGGAACTCGCCATCACGATCGACAAGATGATTCCGGCACCCAGGACAGAGCCGACACCTGACCGTCATGAGCCGGACAAGCCGACTGCCCTGCCGAATCAGCCGTCCCAGACGCCCTCTCCCCTCCACCGGGGCTCCTGTGAAACCGGCAAACCCACATGCGGCCAGCCCGCACGCTTCTACGCAGCCGGATGGCGCTGCGACCCGCACCGGCCCAGCAGCTTCTGGGGACCCCAGACTCGCCCCCGCCCCCAAGCCGTCGATCCGAGCCAGTAAGCACCGCACGAACACCGCGGAGAAACGGCTTCAGACCGTCGGCGCCGCCCGCCCACCCGGCGGTCGCGAGCGGCTGTGTGGCACGGCGAAGGGCCACCACCTGGCGAGGTGACAGCCCCGCCCCTCCCGGGTGCGTCTACGGGGCGGGGGCGAACTCCACGTCCGTACCACCGCAGCAGGCAGCGGCGTCGAGCAGCCGGTCGCGCTCGGCCTCGTCGACCGCGAGGCCCCAACGGAGTTTCTTCGCGGTCCACTCGGCTCCCCACCGGCACAGCGCGTCCGCGGACGGGGGGAGCCACTGCGCCGGATCCTGGTCACCCTTCGAGCAGTTCGAGCGCGCGGTCACCGCGATTCGGGAGGCTGGCTGACCCTGGTCGTTCGCGTATACCTCCCGCCGCGCCGCCGTCCACGCCGACGCCCCCGAGTCGGCGGAACCTGAAACCGATACGCTCCTGGTGATCATTCGCGGTGACCACCGGGAGGTTTGCTCGTCGTCTCACACGACCGACGCCCGGAAAGGATCAGTGGGAATGATCTCCGCCCCGTCGAAGAGCTGCTCCAACGCCTCATGACCCTGATGCCTGCGGAACTCGACTTCGGCGGCCGTCACAGGCAAGGTCCACAGGATGCGGGCGTGCCCCCAGGGTAGCGGACAGTGCTCAAGGTCAGGTCCGTGGAGATAGGGCAGGCTGACCAGCAGGTGGTCGCAGTTCGAGCCCGGCACCCACGGCTCACCGATCGGCATGCTGTGCGCCAGATCGAGCTGATGCCCACCGCAGTGGTAGTACGCGATCATGGCCATGAGGTCGATGAACCGCTGGTCGCGGACGTGGGCGGTCATGACGAACTCAAGCCCATGACCGTCCTTCTCCACCGCGGCCCAGCACCCGGCGGTCACATAGGCCCAACAATCGCCGCGCGGGCCAGGGCCGACAACGAAAACCCGCAGGTCGGGCACGACCTCGCGCCGTTCCGGCCCCAGGTCGCAGACGACGACCTCAACGGAATGCCCCTCGAAAAACGCCCGGACATGTGACTCAACGGCCCCCACGGACCGCAGCCTCGCATCACTCACCGCGCGATCATGCCAGACCCAATCACCCGGCCCGACCCTCACCCAGCGTCATGGCCGGTGCGCCTCAGCCGCGAACTCGCGACACCTCAACATGCGGACCTACCAGTCCCGAGGCTGGAATCGGCCCACCGCTCCCGGGCCACCACAACGACGGCCCATGATGAGCACACCCGCCTGGCGATCAGCTGCCCGAGGGGGACTCACGCGTCGATGGCCGAGGTCGGTGGTGACGTCATCGACTCGTTCAGCGTTGGACGGGCTTGGACGAGGACGTACTGGACCTGCTGGACACCCTGCTCGACGGCGTCAACGAGACCCGCATCAAGTTGATCAGCGCCGACGAAGCCCGCGCGTTGATGGTCCTCCTCGCCCTCCTCGACACCAACGCCCAACCGGAGGACATCCGCCGAGCCGCGGGCGAGATGCGATTCCGGATCGGATCCCGCCTCGCCGCACCTCCCCACACCGCACCCGCCGCATGACCACGCCGGCCCGAAGCCGCTGCCCCCGATTCGTCGACGGGGCAGCGGCTTCGGGCACGCGTCTCCTGGTGCCGCAGGTTGGGACGCGGTAGGGAAATCAAGGGGTGTCCATGGGGATGGTCAGGCGTAAGGGCTCCACCGGCCGAAGCGTGCCAGCAGTTTGCGTGTGGCCGTCTCGTCGAGGCCGAGAGCGGCCGCGGCCTGGGCGGTGTCGAGGTCGTGCCGGGTACCGTGCGCGGCCCAGTAGCCGAGCCGTTCGGCCGTCACCTCAAGACGGCGGGCCGCCCGGACCGCGGCGACCGGGGAGGTCTTGGCCAGCTTGTCGACCTCCTCCTCCAGCCGCTCCAGCAGGCCGGTGATCATTTCCGGGAGCGGCACCGTGGTCGCCTCGACTACGGTGGTGTGGTGGTCCCAGTCGCGGACGCAGGCGTCCGCCTCGCTGTCACCGTGTACCTCCAGGTCCTTCTCGCCGATCGCCTCCCAGTCCAACGGGTGCTCCGGCCCCGACCAGCCACACGAGCACACCGCCCGCAACGCGTGCGCTCGCGGGCGGCGGAAGCGGCCGTCGTAGACACTCCACTGCGCCACCTCCCGACCACCCGCACCCGAGCCGCTGTCGAAGAAGACAGGGCCGGGAATGGTCCCGTCGGCCAGGACCACGCCCACCGTCCCTTCGTGCGAGGACCCGAACTCGTCCGTCGTCCACGACTCCCGCTCCGCCATCAACACCCTCCCAACAACCGTCCATGCAGCGCCTCCACAGCGCCGGGTACGACGATCCCGCGAGCAGGCAGGACTGCGGGGCCGAATCCACGAACGAAGACCCCCCCGCCGCCCGGGTCCGGCTGGCCCGGTCTGTCAAGCAAACGCAGCGACCGACTCACAGCGTCCGCCGCCAACCCATCAGGGCAGGTCAGGGGATGGCAACGCGGGCATGCAGGGACCAAAGCGACTCAAGTTCCGATATACAGGCTCGATATTGATGCGGGCAGGCTGTCTGGGGCTGGACGGCCGCCTATCCGAAATGTCATCGCTCTTCAGCAGCTGCCCCCTTCAACCCAGATGCACTGGGCACGGCTCGCGCCGCAGGCCGGCACCACCGCCGACACGCGCCACAGCACCCACGAGGACCCGCCGACGCTCAAGCACGGGGTGCACGCCGAGTTCGAGGACGAGTCGGCCGCGTTCCTTCAGCTGCAGCGGGTTCTCCGCCCCGATGAGGAACGGCATGAACACCAGGGGCTGTCAACGACTCTTGAATTTTGGCCCCCTCCGGGACCAGCTTCGCAGCGGCCATGCCCCACCCAGAGCCGCGCCCCGACGGGCAGCACACCACCACTGCTGACCGGGTGACCGTCTGTAAGCACGCAGCTGGCTCAGCCAGGGCCGCTCACCGCTTCCTCGACCCACCGCACGACGTCGTGCGTACGGCTCTCCTGTCCGAAACGGGTCAGCATGTCCACCAGCGGCGTGCTCAGCTCGATCGCCGCTTCGGAATCCTCAGCGGCCAGGGCGTGCCAAGCTTCGTGGGCGCTGCGGATGATGTGGTCGGTTTCGGCTTTCGGTTCTGCGCCGGCTGATCCGCGACGGAGAGCGACGCGGATCAGCAGGGTCACCGTGCCGATGGGGTCGTCGGGGTTCTGCTGGTTGCCTGCTTGCCACGCGAGGGCGCTGAGGGCGCCCACGGTGTAGGGGTGCAGTGGTCCGTACTCCGATTCCAGGGTGGTTTCCAACCGTTTCGCGAGGACGGTGGCGGTGGAGGTGTCGCCTGCGGCGTGTGCCGTCCGAAGCTGTGTCCAGGTGTCCAGGTGGTGTGTCGGAAGGGGCGTTCCCCAGGCCACGGTCGGGGGTCGAGGCGGTGGGGCGGGTGCGGGCGGTGGAGGCTGCGCCGGTTGTGGGGGCGTGGGGTGGGGCTCGGGCAGTGTGGTCAGGTTGCCGTCGGCGTCCACGATCAATGGCCATGATGTCCCGTCCGGTTCACGGGCGGTGACGCGCACGGGGCGGCCACGTAGGGCGGCCCGCACGCGGATGTCGGTGAGGGCGGCCCGCCGTGCGGCGGGGAGGTCGCCGGTGGGGCCGATGATGCGGTCGCCGTCGATGTAGACGCCGGAGGCGGTGATCACGATGGTGTAAACGGGCGTGGCCGGCACGTCCTGTGGTGGCACTGTCATTTTTCTGATTCACCCACCTGCGGGAAAATATGGTGGCGCCCATCCGAGATAGGTCGCACCCCATTTTGTTTCGATGTCGGTCGCTGGCACTACGTCAATGTAGCCGGGCCGGCGAATGTCATTGCTTGCGATCATCCCTCCGCCTAAGGGCTGTCCCGTAAACGAGCTCTGTGAGCGGGACTCGGTTCAGGCATGTAGCTTCGTCGTCGGAGGTTTCGCTCGTGCTGTTCAGGCC
>NZ_JBEZIB010000076.1:0-10768 GCF_040650855.1 Streptomyces sp. NPDC048606
TGGACTACATGAACGAGCGCTACGGCAGCCCCGTCGGCGCCTGGAACTTCTGGCAGGCCAACCACTGGTACTAGGCCGCCACAGCACGAGCGCGGCCCGTACGCACACGAAAGACGCCCGACCGGAACACCCCGGCCGGGCGTCTTTCGCGTTCGATCAAACTTCAAATACTGCTCGATGGGTGCTTGGCACGTATTGACAGGGTGTAGCAAGGTGAGCGTTGATCACTGGGTTGATCCCACCCGGTGACCGTCGGTCATGTTTTCCGCTCACCTCACACCCGCTCGGAGACCCGTGTACCCGTCCCCGCACTCGTACCCCCCTGTCCAGCCGCCCGTCAGACGCTGGTGGCAGCATCCCGCGCTGATCATCGCGATGCTGGTGGTCATACCCCCGGTCGGCATCGCCCTCGCGTGGGCCGGACCGTGGGACAAGCCCAAGAAGATCATCGCGACCGTCCTCGCGGGCATCTGGTTCTTCGTGCCCTTCCTGACCGACGGCGGGAAGAAGGGCGCCGAGAACGGTCGTGACGGCAAGCCGGCCGTCACGCAGAGCAGCCCCGCGCCTTCGCCGACCTCCGCGGAACCGACTTCTTCGACGAGCCCCACGCCGCTGGAGACCCCCACGGCGATCACGACCCCCTCCGCCGCGGCCACGCCCACGCGCAAGGCGACCCCCACGCCCGCCCCGGCCAGGACCACGCAGGCTCCGAAGCCGCCCACCAGCGGAAACGACACCAGCGGCGGCTCCTCCACCACGTCCGGCGGATCCTCGTCGGGAGGGTCGTCCACCACCTCCGGCGGTGGCGGCAGCGTCTCGTACAAGAACTGTGACGCCGTCCGCGCCGCCGGCGCGGCGCCCATCCGTCGCGGGGACCCGGGCTACGGCAAGCACCTCGACAAGGACGGGGACGGCGTCGCCTGCGAGCGGTGACCCGCCCGCGGGCCCGCCCGCCCCGACCACGCCCGACTGAAGGCCAACCGCGCCGTCCTGGCGGCCGCCTCCGACGCGGCGGCCGCAGGCTGGAGATCGCGCTGAGCGGGCGACGCCCGCTCAGCGGCGGTGCAGGGTGTGCAGGGCTTCGAGCAGGACCCGGGGATCGTGGCCGCCCTTGTGGACCGGCGGCGGTTGCCGGTCCAGGCGGAGCAGCCGGGCCACGGCGGTCCAGGCGGTGCGCACCGAGTACTCGACGGTGAACACCACGTCGTCGGGGACCTCCGCGTACTGGCCGATGAAGGCCAGGTTGGTGGATCCGGACGGCACCACCTCGGGCCGGTCGCCGGCCTTGCGGACCAGGAACTGGCTGGTGATGTAAGGCATCAGGGCCGGCCGTACGATCGCGGACTCCAGGATCTGCTCGCCCTGCGCGAGACGCAGGTGCCCGAGCACCTCGGTGAGGATCTCGCGGCCGGTGCACGCGGCCATCGTCTTGCCCACGTGATCGCCCGGCTTGTCCGGGAAGAGGGCGTAACCCCACCACACGTAGGTGCCCTCGGGCTGGTCGTGGAAGTGCGGCTGGTGGTTGAGGACGATGGTCAGCAGCCAGGCGGAGTCCTTGAAGGTGATCAGTCCGCCCTTGCCGGCCTCGCTGCCGGAGAACTCCTCCATGGCCTTGAAGAAGGTCGGGTCCTGGGTGGTCACCGTGAAGGACCCCCAGGTCGAGTCCGCGACCGAGGAGTCGAAGACCGAGGGGTCGCCCAGGTGGGGCCGCTTGGCGGCCAGGGTCCGCCACAGTTGCCACGAGGCGTCCGGGGCACCGGTGTCGAGCACGGCGGGTGTGTCGGTGGTGCCGAGGGTGGAATTCGCGGTCATCGAACCGTTGGTGACGAACACCAGGTCCTCGGGTCCGACGGGGATCCGCGAGCCGGCACCGTCACGGGCGAGGGTGAGGGAGGTCGCGGTGATGCCGTCCCCATCGGCGAACTCCACGTCGGTGACCGTGGTGTTCGTCTCGATGACCACGCCCTGGTCCCGCAGCCACGCCCGGAGCGGGCGCACGATCGAGTCGTACTGGTTGAAACGGGTGCGGTAGATGCCCGACATGGTGTCGAAGGTCTTGAAGAGGTGCACGAACCGGTTGAGGTAGCGCCGGAACTCGATCGCCGAATGCCAGGGCTCGAAGGCGAAGGTCGTGCACCACATGTACCAGAAGGGAGTGGTGAAGAACTCCGGGGTGAAACAGTCGGAGATCCGCTTGCCGTCCAGGCGCGACTCGGGCAGGGCCGCGCACGCGACCAGGTCGAGCCGGTCGCGCTCCGAGAACCCCATGGAACGCGTGTCGACCCGCCGGCCCCCGGCGTCGACGAGGCGGGCCCGGTCGTTCCAGGCGAAGTCCTCGTGGAAGGCGAAGGTGTCCTCGGTGACCGAGGTGCCCGGCGCGTCCAGGGAGGGGATCGAGCGCAGCAGGTCGTAGGTGCACTCGAAGTGCAGCTCGAACATCCGCCCGCCCCGCATGGTGTACCCGCTCTCCGGGTCGCCCGCCGCGTCCAGACTGCCGCCGGTCCGGTCCTGGGCTTCGAAGAGCGTGATGTCCCCACCCGCGAAACCGCCCTCCCGGATCAGCAGCGCCGCCGCCGACAGGGAGGCGATGCCCGAACCCACGAGATAGGCCTTGGCCACGACGGGTCTCCGCTCGTCCGACGGCCGCGCCGCCCCCGGACGGGCCGCGCGCTCACCCGGCCAGCCGACCACCCCACGCGGGACCCCGCAATCCGGACGCGCCATCGGGGCGCCGGCCGCGCGGGACGGCGACCTCGACCGGTACCGGCTGCGGCGAACGGCGCCCCCGCCGCGCGCCGCTGTGTCAGAGTGCGGTGGGCGCGGGCGTCGCGGGCGACACCCGCGGGGGCGACGAGGGCACGGGGTACGGGGGCGCTGGGGCATGGCGGGATCACGGGGGCTGTTGTCCTTTTCCGACGCGTTGACGCTGCTGGGCACCGATCCGCCCGCCGTCGCCGCGCTGGACCGGGCGCTCGGCGGGGCGCTGAACCTCGCCACCGGCGGCGCCGGCGAGGGAATCCTGCGGATGGCCGACGCACGCGGGAGCGTGCTGTCGCTCGGCCGTGGCGCCGTGCACGGCATCGGCCGCAGCCTCGGCCGCGCGCAGGGCCGCGCCGAGCGCACCGAACTGCTGCACGCCGCCCACACCGTCATCGTCGTCCTCGCCTGGTTCCAGGCCCTGGAGGAACGCCGCCTGCCGGTCGCCCTCGACGACCTCCAGCTGACCCGCGCCGAACAGCTCGCCCTCGCGGGAGCCTCCCCGGCCACCGGGCGCGGAGCCGCGTTCGCCCGCTCGCTCGCCGCCGTCGACGCGCCGGTCCCCGCACCCCACCAGCCCTACGAAGCGGTCACCGACCGGCTGGGCCACTGGTACGAGGCCCTGTCCGAGCGGTTCCTCGACTTCGCCGAGGGGCTGCGGGTCTGGAGCGCGCGCACGGACGCCGAACGCGCCGAGGCCCGCCGGGCGCTGCGCACCGACCTGCCCCGCGAGGCCGTGCGGGAGTACGAGACGCTGTACGCGCGACTCGCCCAGGAGGCACCGGAGTTCGGGTTCTGGACCACGCAGGTCGAGCACCGGGCCACCCGGGCGGAGGTACGCCGCTCCCTCGCCGGGATCACCGAACTGCTCGCCGGCCTGCCGGGCACCGCACGCCCCGCGACCGACGTCGCCCTCGCCCTCGCCCGCGCCGCCGAGGCCGTCCTGGCCCGTCCCGTCCTGGACGCCTCGTCCGGCCCCGAGGGCGTCCGCGTCCCGACGCTGCGCGAGATCTACCTCGACCCGGACTTCCGGGTGCGCGAGGTGTCGGGCGGCGGAGCCCCGGCCACCGAGGCCTGGTGGCAGGAGGCCCCCGTGCGCCGGGACCTCACCGGGTACCTCGCGGGGGCGCTGACGTCCGCGGCATCGGCCGAGGCCCCGGTCCTCGTACTCGGCCAGCCGGGCGCGGGCAAGTCCGTCCTCACCCGGGTCCTGGCCGCACGACTGCCCTCCGCCGGCTTCCTGCCCGTACGGGTGCCGCTGCGCGACGTGCGCACCGAGGACGACCTCCAGACCCAGATCGAGCAGGCGGTGCGGACCGCGACCGGGGAGCGCGCCGCCTGGCCGGACCTGGTCCGCTCGGCCGGCGGCCTCGTCCCCGTCCTGCTCCTCGACGGCTTCGACGAACTGTTGCAGACCACCGGAGTCCACCACAGCGACTTCCTCACGCGGGTCGCCCGCTTCCAACGGCGCGAGGCGGAACAGCACCGCACCGTCCGCGCCCTCGTCACCAGCCGCATCGCCGTCGCCGACCGGGCCCGCTACCCCGAGGGCCTCGTCGCCCTGCGCCTCGAACCGTTCCACCCCGACCAGATACGTCGCTGGCTCGCCGTGTGGAACGAGCGCAACGCCGACCTCTTCGCCTCCCGGGGCCTGCGACCGCTGACCTGGGAGGCGGTCGAGCGGCACCGGGCGCTGGCCGCGCAACCGCTGCTGCTGACCATGCTGGCGCTGTACGACGCCGGTGACAACGCCCTCCACCGGGACGGCGACGGCCCCCTCGACGAGGCCGAACTGTACGAGGAACTGCTCGTCACCTTCGCCCGCCGCGAGATCGACAAGACCGGCCCCCACCACACCACCGCGTTCGACGACGAGGCCCGGGAACGCGCCGAACTCGAACTGCAACGCCTCTCCCTGGTCGCCTTCGCCGTGCACAACCGTCGCCGGCAGTGGGTCTCGGCCGCCGAACTCGACGAGGACCTCGCGGCCCTCCTCGGCCGCACCGCCGTCGAGGCCTCCGGGTTCCGCACCCCGCTCGGCGGCGCCGAGGTGGCACTCGGCCGCTTCTTCTTCGTCCAGCGCGCCCAGTCGGTGCGCGACGGCCACGTGCTCGCCACGTACGAGTTCCTGCACGCCACCTTCGGCGAGTACCTGGTCGTACGCCTCGCCCTGCACGTGCTCACCGGTCTCCTGGCGCACCGCCCGACCCTGGCCGCCGCCGAGAGCAGCGTCGACGACGACCTCGCGTACACCCTCCTGTCGTACGCGCCGCTGTCCTCCCGCCAGATGATGCGCTTCGCCGGCCACATGGTGGGCCGGATCCCCGCCGCCGAGCGGCGACGACTGGCCCGCCTGCTCATCGACGTCCTGGAACAGCACGGGCAGCGCACCCACGAACCGCACCGCGCCTACCGGCCCACCCGCTTCCCCGCCTCCCCGGGACTGCGGACCTCGGCCCGCCACGGCGTCTACGGGGCCAACCTGGTCCTCGTCATCCTGCTGCTGAAGGGCAGCGCCACCGCGCGCGAGCTGTTCCCGTCGTGGAACGACCACGGCAGCGCCTGGCACCGCCACGCGCTCCTGTGGCGCTCCTCCTTCGACGAGGAACAGTGGACCGACTTCGCGCTGTCCCTCACGGTGCGGCGCACCTGGGGCGAGCGGGGCCGGGAACTGGAGATCGGCCTGCGGACCGCGTCCCCGGAACCACCGGCCCCGGAACCGCCCGAGCCCGCGGACATGAACTGGCTGTACCGCTACCCCCGGGGCAACGACGGCCCGGGCTGGTCCCGCACCTACTGGGAGGAGCTCCGCCACAAGCTGGACGTCTCCGCGGGCACCAACGACGGTGTGGTGCGCCACGCCATGGACCCGGTCTTCGCCCGGCTCGGGCCGGCCGTCACCACCTTCCTCACCTCCCCGGACGGGCCGGCCACCTCCCTGGCGCACGACGTGCTGGAACTGCTGCTCGGCGCCGGCGAGCTGTCGCCCGAGGAGGAGGGGGCGCTGCGCGCGCGGATCGTGCGCGGCCTCGACGGCGTTCCCCCCGAGGTGCGGGCCCGCATCGCGCGCGTCCTGCGGTGGGAGGACGGGCCGCCGGGGTCAGGGGCGTGACCGATCGCCGGAGCGGTGGCCCCGAGGAGCCGGGAGCGGCCGCGTCGACCGCCTGAGTTCCAGCCAGGCGGCCAGCCGCACATCGGGATCGTCGAGGTCGAGGTCGAACAGCTCCCGGGCGCGCCGCAGCCGGTGGCGCAGCGTGTTCGGGTGCACCCGCAGCCGGTCGGCGGCCGTCGCGATGTCGCCGAGCCCGTCCAGCCAGGCCGTGATCGAGGCCGCGTACGCGGTGCCGTGCGCCGCGTCGTGCGCGACCAGCTCGTCGATCCCGGTCATGCGCAGCCACGGATCACGCCGCAGCTCGTCACCGATCCGGTCGAGCAGGATCCGGTGGCGGACCTGCCCGAGCGTGGCCGGCGCGCTCCCGGCGGGCGCGTCCACCGTGGCCCGCAGGATCGCCTCGGTCTCCCCGCGCAGGGAGAGCGCGGCGGACGCGTCCTGCCCCGAGCGGCTCACGGCGGCCCGCACCGCGGGCGAGACCGCGCGACGCACCGCGGCGAGCGCGGCCTCGGCGAACCGGCGCCCGTCCGCGTCCCGCGTCGAGTGCGGCAGCAGGACGAAGACCACCCCGGCCGTCGTCGCGACGGTGGCGTCCGGGCGGTGGGCCGCCGCGTGCCGCACCACCTCGGACTCCGCGTGTTCGAGGACCGTCGCCGAGGCGGCGGCCGACCCCGCGACCGACCCCGCGTACGCCTCCCCGTTCGCCGGGGCCGAACCGGGCGGGGTCGTACCGGGCGGGGTCGTACCGGGCGGGGCGAAGCCCAGCAGCCGGAAGGGAACCCCGCCGCCGACCCCGAGGAGCGCGCGGGACTCCCGGGGCGCCGTACCCGACTCCAACAGCGTCAGGAGCGTCTCGCGGCGCAGCCGCCGGTTGGCCTCCGGCAGGTTCAGCAACCTCAGCAGGTGCGGGGCGACGAGCCGCGCGGTCTCGGTGAGGACCGCCAGGCCCTCTTCGCAGATGCCCTCCTCCGGTTCGATCACCCACAACGTGCCCAACGGCAGCGTGCCGGCCCGCACCGCCACGGCGGCCCGCGGCAGTTCCGCGCCGATGGCCGGGAAGCGCACCACCTCCTCGGAGGACAGCACCCGCTGGTACTGCCGCGGTTGCTCGGGCAGGTCCGGCCAGTTCTCCACGCGGCGCGAGAGGATGCCCCGCTCGCGGGGCGCGTCGATGCGCACGCCCGGGACGCTCGAATAGGCGACGACCCGCCGCGCCAGGTCCTCCACCACGGCCGCACCGCCCACCACCGAGGCCAGATGGTCCGTGAGGGCGTACAACTCGCCCCCCATCGGCACCGCCCCGAGCAGGGCCGTCGTACCGGCGCCGGTGAGCGCGCAGCTCAGCACGGCGTCGACGTTGCGCCACGGCAGGTCGTCCTCGGCGGCCAGCACGGCCACACCGTGCCGCTCGGCCTCGGCCACGAACGGGTCGATGTCGCGTCCGCGACGCTTCACCACGACGACCGTGCAGCCCCGGGCGGCGGCGAAGCCCGGCAGCGTCAGCGCACCCGGATCGCCGGGATCGACCCCGACCAGCAGGAGGAGCCCGCCGGGGGAGTCCGCGACCCGATCACCGGCGTCGTGGATGACCGTGCCCCGCACGGGCACGCCCAGACCGTCCGGGGCGGCGAGCAGCCGGATGCCCGCGGGGCCGGCGCCGTCCAGCACCCCGCCGAGGGTGGCGGCCCCGTCGGAAGGCGCGGGGGCCGTTGGGAGATCGGACAACGCGAGCCGCCTTTCGTAGGCCGATCGGCAGCGGCGCTCGCGCCGAGGCGTTGCCAGGATAGCCACCGGAGATCACCCGCCGAACCGAACGGAAACCCGTCCCATGATCCTCGACCGCCCCGGGGCACCCACCGGCCGCACCCTGCTGGACCTCTTCCCGGACGGCTCCGACCTGGACGAACACGGCCACCTCCAGGTCGGCGGGTGCCGCCTGGCCGACCTCGCCGAGCGGTTCGGCACCCCCGCTCTCGTGGTCGACGAAGAAGCCCTGCGCGGTCGGGCGAGGGCCTACCGCCGCGCGCTCGACGAGCATTGGCCGAACAGCCAAGCCGTCTTCGCCTCCAAGTCCTTCCCCTGCACCGAGGTGGTCCGCACGCTGGTGGAGGAAGGCCTCGGCGTCGACGTCGCCGGAGGCGGTGAACTCGTCACCGCCCTGGCCGCCGGAGCCGACCCCGCGCACATCGTCATGCACGGCAACGCCAAGACCGACGAGGAACTCGCCATGGCCGTCGCGGCCGGCGTCGGCACCGTGGTCGTCGACAACCTGCGCGACCTGGAACGGCTGGAGGCACTGGTCACCCGCGGACGACAGGCCGTGCTGCTGCGCGTCGTCCCCGAGGTCGACGCCGACACCCACGCCGCCATGCTGACCGGACACCGAGGTTCCAAGTTCGGCCTGACGGGCCCCCAGGCCGTGGAGGCCGCGGCCCGCATCCGCCGCGGTTCCCGGCTGCGCCTCGACGGACTGCACGTACACGTCGGGTCCCAGCTCATGGACCTCACCCCCTTCCGGCGGGCCGTCGAGGCCGTCGCCGACCTCCCCGGGCTCGGCCGCCACGGCGTCTACGACCTCGGCGGCGGGCTGGGCGTGCGCTACACCCACACCGACCGGCCGCCGACGATCGAGGAGTACGTCAGGACCCTCGCCGACGCCGCGCGCGAACTCCTGCCCGCCGATGCCCGGATCATCGTCGAACCCGGGCGCTCGCTCGTCGCACCGACCGCCGTGACCCTCTACCGCGTGGTCACGGTCAAGCCCGGCGAACGCCCGCTGGTCGCGGTCGACGGAGGCATGGCCGACAACCTGGAACCGATGCTGTACGGCCAGCGGTTCGAGGCCACCGTCGTGGACCGCGTCGGGGGAGGGGAGGCCTGCGATCTGGTCGGCCGGCACTGCGAGTCGGGCGACACCCTCATCCGCGACGTCCCGTTGCGCTCCCCGCGCGCCGGCGACGTCGTCGCCGTGCCCGTGACCGGCGCCTACTGCCACTCCCTGGCCAACAACTACAACGGCGCGCGCAGGCCCGCCGTCGTCTTCTGCCGGGACGGCCGGGCCCGGGAGGCGGTCCGCCGCGAGACCTACGCGGACCTGCTGCGCCGCGACACCGGCGCCGTCCACCCCCGCGCCCTGCCCTTCCTGTAGCCGCCCCTCCAGCCGATCGGAGACGTCATGTCCACCTCCGCCCATGCGGCCACCACCCCCGCGACCGCCACGCCCGAGCCCGCGACGCCCGCGACCACCACCTCCGTGCCCGCGACGGCCGGATCCGCGACCGGCCGCGCGGTGGCGGCCGCCGAAGCCCACAGCGCGCACAACTACCACCCCCTCCCGGTGGTCATCGCCTCCGCCGAGGGAGCCTGGACCACCGACATCGAGGGCCACCGCCGGCTCGACCTGCTCGCCGGGTACTCGGCCCTGAACTTCGGCCACCGCAACCCCCGCCTGATCGCCGCCGCGAAGGCGCAGCTCGACCGCGTCACCCTGACCTCCCGCGCCTTCCACCACGACCGGTTCGCCGAGTTCTGCGCCCGGCTCGCCGAGCTGTGCGGGATGGAGGTCGTCCTGCCGATGAACACGGGCGCCGAAGCCGTCGAGACCGCCGTCAAGGTGGCCCGCAAATGGGGCTACCGGGTCAAGGGCGTGCGCCCCGACCACGCCCGGATCGTCGTCGCCGACGGCAACTTCCACGGCCGCACCACGACAGTCGTCTCCTTCTCCGGCGACCCCGACGCCCGGGCCGACTTCGGCCCCTTCACCCCGGGCTTCGACATCGTCCCCTTCGGGGACGCCGCCGCGCTGGAGGCGGCCCTCACCGACGACACCGTCGCCGTCCTGATCGAACCGATCCAGGGCGAGGCCGGCGTACGGGTCCCGCCCCCCGGCTACCTCACCCGCGTCCGGGAACTCACCGCGGATAGCGGCGTCCTCCTCATCGCCGACGAGATCCAGTCCGGGCTCGCGCGCACGGGCCGCACCTTCGCCTGCGAGCACGAGGGGGTCACCCCGGACGTGTACCTGCTCGGCAAGGCGCTCGGCGGGGGACTCGTCCCCGTGTCGGCCGTGGTCTCCTCACAGGCCGTACTGGGCGTCCTGCGCCCCGGACAGCACGGCTCCACCTTCGGCGGAAACCCGCTGGCCTGCGCCGTCGCCCTCGAAGTCATCGACATGCTGGGCACCGGCGAGTTCCAGGAACGGTCCGCGCGCCTGGGAGCCCGACTGCACGGCCGACTCGACGAGCTCACCGCGGCGGGTCTGATCGAGAGCAGCCGCGGCCGGGGCCTGTGGGCCGGCGTGGACGTTCCGCCGCGCCACGGCAGCGGCGGCGAGATCGCGCGCCGGTTGCTCCGGAGCGGCGTCCTGGTGAAGGAGACCCACGGCAGCACGATCCGACTGGCCCCGCCCCTGGTCATCGAAGAGGCCGACCTGGACTGGGGCCTCGATCGCCTCGCGGAGGTCTTGGCGCGTCCGGCCTGACCGTCTCGGAACCCAAGGCGCGGAGCCCTCGAAACCGTCGATCCCGAGGGGATTCCGGCACCGGACCCAGCGCGGAAAAGGGGTACGAAGGGTGACTTTCCGTAAGGAAAATGCCCTGTCGGGGTGACTCGCCCCATAGGACCCACGTCACATACGAAGCGGGATCGTAGGCCCCGCGCGCCACGATCCCGCACCCTCGCCCCGGTTCGCCGGGCCTGGTGTGTGGGGGTGGGGTAGTAGTGGGGCTCGTTGCCGGCGGGTCGGGGGGTCGGTAGAACTGGATGAGTCGCAAGGCGGCGGGGTCGCTTTCCCCGCCTGCCGGATGTTCCCCTCTCCCTGGCGTGAGTGGTTCACGCATGTCCTCGGCATGCCCGCGACCGTCCTTGTCCCCTTCGGAAGGTCCCTCCGTGTCCAACGCC
>NZ_JBEZIB010000077.1:0-10337 GCF_040650855.1 Streptomyces sp. NPDC048606
GGCGGCCCGTACGGAAGATCCGTACGGGCCGCCTTCGCGCGGTGGCCGAAAACCCGACGGCCTACGGGCGGCCCTGGTCGCGGCCTCGGCTGCGGACCAGCAGGTAGAGGAAGTACGGCGTGCCGATCAGGGCCGTCATCACTCCGGCGCCGATCTGGGTCGGGGCGATCACGGTCCGCCCGACCAGGTCCGCGACGCAGACGAGGACGGCGCCGAGCAGCACCGCGACCGGGACCACCCTGACGTGCCTGCGGCCCACCAGGGCCCGGGCGGCGTGCGGGGCGACGAGGCCGACGAAGCCGATCGTGCCTGCGGCGGCCACCGCGGTGGCGCTGAGCAGGACGGCGAGCAGCAGGAAGGCCAGGCGGCCGCGCGCCGGGTCCAGGCCGAGGAGCCGGGGGGTGTCCTCGTCGAGGGAGACGAGGTCGAGGTCGGCGCGTCGTCGGACGGCGAGGAGCAGACCGAGGACGAGCACCGCGGCGAGCGGTACCACGTCGGGGAAGCCGCGCCCGTACGTGGAGCCCGACAGCCAGGTCAGCGCCTTGGTGGCGTTGAACGGGTCGGTGAGGATGATCAGCATGCTGATCAGGGCGGCCGAGCCGGTGGCCACGCCGAAGCCGACGAGGACGAGCCGGTTCTGCCGGAACCCGCCCCGTGCGGCGAGGCCGAAGACGATGGCGCCGCTGACGGCGGCGCCCGCGAAGGCGGCGCCCGCCAGGCCCCACGAGCCGACCGTGGGAACGGTGGTCACGAGGAGTACGGCGCCCAGTGCCGCGCCGCCGGAGACGCCCAGGACGCCCGGTTCCGCGAGGGGGTTGCGGGTGGCGGCCTGGACGAGGGTTCCGGCCAGGGCCAGGGCGGCGCCCGCGAGGAGCGCGGCGAGCACGCGGGGTACCCGGGTGTCGAGCACGAAGGTGATGGTCCGGCCGGCGTTGCCCTGGGCCCAGTTGACGACGTCGCCGAGGAGCAGCTTGCTGTCGCCCAGCAGGACGCCCGCCACGGTGACGGCGACGAGGGCGACGACCAGGGCGCCCGTGGTGGCGAGGAAGGCCGTACGGCTCCTGATGCGCAGCCGCTCGGTGTCGGTGGTTCCGGCGGTGTCCCGGGTCTTGGTCGCCATGACGATCAGGAAGACGGCGCCGACGAGGCTGGTGACGACTCCGGTGGGGACGGCGACGGCCACGTCGGCGGGGACGACGGCGCGCAGCAGCACGTCCGAGCCGAGGACCAGCGCGGCGCCCACGAGCGCCGTGGCCGGGAGCGCGCCGCGCGTCTTGGTGTAGGCGCGGAAGCGGCGGGCGAGCGGCCGGACGAGCGCGGGGGCGCACAGGCCGACGAAGCCGATGGGTCCGGCGAGGGTGACGGCGGCGGTGGACAGCAGGGAGGCGAGTACGACGACGGTGACGCGGGTGGCGCGGACCGGGACGCCGAGTCCGCGGGCGGCGTCGTCGCCGAGGGCCAGGGCGTCGATCCGGCGGGCGACGAGGAGCAGCCCGACGAGGCCGACGAGGGCGATCGGCAGCACCTGGAGGATGCCGTCGAAGCCGTTCTGGGAGATGCTGCCCTGGTTCCAGTGGTAGATGCCGGTGGTCTCCTGCGGGAAGAGCAGGAGCATCCCCTCGGTGGCGGCGGTGAGGCCCAGGGTGAGGGCGCTGCCGGCGAGGACGAGTCGTACGGTGCCGGCGCCGAGGCCGGACAGGCCGAGGACGACGGCCGCCGCGGCGAGTCCGCCGAGGAAGGCGATGCCGGAGGAGGCGAACAGCGGCAGCGAGATCCCGGTGACGGCGGTGAGGCCGAGCGCCAGGTAGGCGCCGGAGTTCACCGCGAGGGTGTCCGGGGAGGCGATGACGTTGCGGGTGACGGCCTGCAGGGCGGCGCCGGCCATGCCGAGCACGGCGCCGACGAGCAGTCCGGCGGCGGCCCTCGGGAGCCGGGAGGCGATGACGACGGAGGTGTCGCCGGCGTCTCCCCGGCCGGTGAGGGCCTTCCAGACCTCGGGGGCGCCGGCGTGGGCGGTGCCCTGGGTGAGGTCGGCGACGGCGAGGGCCGTGACGAGCAGGCACAGGACGGCCGTCACCACGGCTGCGCCGGTCCGGGACGTGGCCGCCGACGGACGGGTGGCGGGGGTGAGTGTGGTGACGGCCATGCTGTTACTTCGTCAGCGCGGCGACGACGGCGTCGATGTACTTGCCCATCGACTCGGGGCCGCCGAACATCCAGATGCCGTCGGGGATGCGGTGCACGTTGTTGTTCTGGACGAAGGGCAGCGAGGTCCACACCTTGTCCTGGGCCAGCTGGCCGCTGAAGGGGTTGCTGTCCTTGTCGGTGTCGTTGCCGATGTAGGCGAACTCGACGTCGCCGAGCTTGGTGAGGCCCTCGACGTCGGTGGTGCCCAGGCCGTAGGCCGGGTCGCCCTCGACGGTCCAGGCGTTCTTCAGGCCGAGCTTCTCGTTGACGCCGCCGATCAGCGAACCGCTGGTGTAGGGGCGGATCGAGACCTGGTTGGAGACGACGTAGCCGTCGGCGAAGGCGTAGGGCCGGCCGGCCAGGCCCTTGTCGGCGAGCGCCTTCTTGCCCTCGGCGATCTTCGCCTCGAAGGCCTTCTTGAGGGTGTCGGCCTTGGCGGTGGTGCCGGTGGCCTGGGCCAGGAGGTCCAGGTTCTTGTTCATCTGGCCGATCGGGTCCGCGGCGTCCGCGGCCTTCAGGTTGATGACGGGCGCGACCTTCTTCAGCTGGTCGACCGCGGCGGCCGGGAGGTCGGTGGTGGCCACGATGAGGTCGGGCTTGACGGCCGCGATGGCGTCCATGCTCGGCTCGCCGCGGGTGCCGACGTCCTTGGGCTCGTTCTTGAGCGGAACGGCGGTGTCCCAGGCCTTGTAGCCCTTGACGTCGGAGACGGCGGCGGGGTCGACGCCCAGCGAGACGAGGCTCTCGACGACGTTCCACTCGGTGGCGACGATCGTCTTGGCCGGGCCGTCGAGCTCGACCTTGGTACCGGTGCCGTCGGTGAGGGAGATCTTCTCGGCCGCGCCCTTGGCCGTGGCCTTGTCGTCGGCGGCGGGCTCGGTGGTCCCGCAGGCGGTCAGGGTGAGGACCGCGACGGTGGCGGTCGTCGCGGTGAGGAGGAGCCTTCTCATGAGGTGGTACTGAGCCTTTCGCTTCGCGTGTGGTGTCGGCCGATGGCGCGGGTGCGCAGCAGGCCGGTCAGGGGGTCGGCGTCCACTTCGATGCGGATGCCGTAGGCGTCGGTGAGCCGGTCGCCGGTGAGGACCTCCTCGGGGAGGCCCTCGGCGATGACCCGGCCGGCGCGGAGGAGGACGATCCGGTCCGCGACGGCCGCGGCCTGGTCGAGGTCGTGCAGGACGGCGCCGACGGCGATGCCGTGGTCGTCCGCCAGGTCGCGTACGAGGTCGAGGAGTTCGACCTGGTAGCGCAGGTCCAGGTAGGTGGTGGGTTCGTCGAGGAGGAGCACGCCGGTCTCCTGGGCGAGGCAGCCGGCCAGCCAGACGCGCTGGAGCTGTCCGCCCGAGAGGTGCTCGGCTCCGCGGTCCGCGAACTCCGCGACGCCGGTGAGGGCGAGCGCGCGGTCCACGGCGGCGGTGCCGTCCGGGTCGGCCTTGCCCCAGCGACCGCGGTAGGGGTAGCGGCCGAACTCCACGAGGTCCCGTACGCTCAGGCCGCTGGGGGTGGGTCGGCCCTGGGTCAACAGGGCCACGCGGCGGGAGAACTCACGGGGCGACAGGGCGAGGCCGTCGGTGTCGGCGTCGATGACGAGTTTCGCGGTCCGGGGTCGCTGGAGCCGCGAGACGGTGCGCAGCAGCGTCGACTTCCCGCTGCCGTTGGGGCCGACCAGTACGGTGACCTCTCCGGGCCGCAGCACCAGTGACGCGTCGTGGACCACGTCGACGCCGTCGTACGCCACGGTCACTTCCGTGGCCGACAGTTCATGCCCGCGGGGGCGTCCTGCTGCTGATCTCTCTTCACCGGCTTGCACGACACGAAGGTTAGCCTAACCTAAGCGTTAGGCCAAGAGGGGGATCTCGAACCCTGACAAGTCCAATTCCCGCCAACCTGGGGCACGCCCGTCCGGGTCCGTCCCGCGGGCCCGGACGTACGTCGGGATCAGTCCCACCAGAAGTCCCAGCGGTGTGCTCCGACGATCCGTTCGGCGTACGCGGCCAGTGTGTACGGCCGGTCGCCCTGCCAGATGTTGTCCGGGCACAGGGCGAAATGCTCGGCCGCGACCAGGAGGGCGTCCCGCTCGCCCGTCGGCGGCGCGGCGACGCTGAGGTGCAGCGTGTCGAAGCCCGCGGCGACGACACGCGCTCCGAACCGGACCTCCCAGTCGCGCAGGACCGCCGAGACCCGCCCGGTGTCGTTCTCGTGGTTGCAGGGCCCCTGCCAACCCGCGACCGCCGGCGCCTCGGCGCCCGAGCGCGCGGCGACCAGCCCCAGACGGGTCCGCGGGTGATCGGCGAGGAAGCTCCGGGCGAGCGCGCAGGCCGTTCCCACCGGGTCGACCACCCCTTCCCGGCCGGGCGCCGGGCCGGGCCACGCCTGGCCGAAGGGCGCGGTGGTGGCCAGGCGCCGCTTGACGTCGAGGGCGTCGTCGTACGCGTCGCCCGCCGTGAGGGTCGCCCACCACGCGGCGAGGACGTCGTCGGGATCGTGGTCCGCCGGGGAGGACATCCTTTCGGGGAAGAGCTCCCCCGACCCCCACGGGCGGAACTCGTCGTCGTTCGGATCCAGCGCGTCGAGCAACAACGGCCACACGCCCGAGCGGTGGTGCTCGGCGAGGAGGCGCCCCCACAGCCCCTCGGGGGCGACACCGTCGCTCAACCACAGGGTCCGGGCGCCTCCGGCCCCTTCGTCGGAGGTGATCAGCCGCCCCGGTGGGAGGGGCACGGCCAGGGTCGACAGCAGGTCGGGATTCACCAGCGGATGGTAGCCGCGGCCTGCGACACTCGCGTGGGCCCGGGGGCCCCGGTTGCCGTGAAAGGGGTCGAGAGGGCCTCGGCGCCCGTGCGACGCTCTCGGCATGCGCCCGACAGCCGACGGAACCACACCCGCCTCGCGGTCGGCCCCGATGCCCGAAAGGATCCACGCCCCGATGTCCTCCCTGTGGCCTTCCCTCGTCGCCGTCCTCGGCACCCTCGCCGGAGCCCTGACCGCAGGCCTCCTGCAACACCGCTCGGCGCGCACCGCGCGCGCCGAGGAGCGCGCCCAGTCCCGTCGCCAGGACCGACTCGACGCCGTCACCGACTTCGCCGCCGCCCTCGACGCGCACCGCTCCGCGATGTTCCACCGGGAACGGCTCACGCTGACCTCGCCCGGCACCGAGCACGAGTTGGAGGCCCAGACGAGGACCCACGAGACCCGCGCGGCCGTCACCGCGCCCCACATACGCCTCCAGGTGCTGGTACCCGAGTTGGCCGAGTCCGCCCGGCAGGCCGCGGACGCCACCTACGCCCTGCGCAGGGCCACCGACCGGGCCGAACTCGACGCCCGCCGGCACGCGGCCAGGGAGGCGACGGGCACCTTCATCGCGGCGGCGGCCGCGCTCCTCGACGCCGACACCCCCTGACCGCACCACCGCCCCGCTCCGGGGCCGGCTACCGGTCGTAGGCGACGCCGATCCCGCGAACCGTTTCGTCGTACCTCCTCAGCTCGTCCCGCAGCGTGGTCGCGGCCGACGGCAGGCGCCGTTCCAACGCGGACCAGTGGACGAAGCGCAGGCGGTGGGGCATCACGACGAGGCCGGTGATCGCGTCCCAGAACGCGTTCCAGTTCATGCCGTGGAACGACGGGAAACCCAGCTCCCGCGTGAGGACACCGTGGAGGTCGCGCTCGGTGCGCACCGCGCCCACATCCATCACCACCTCGCGGTCCGGATCGGGCGCCGGCTCTTCGGCGGCTCCGCGGAAGGTGGGGAGCCACCAGCACAGGACCGCGGCGTCCTGCGCCGCGGACTCCTCGAAGAGGTCGGTGGCCGGGTCGATGGGGCGCCACGCCGGGTCGAGGGGCTCGTCCTCCTGCGGGGGGCGGACGAATCGCCGGCCCCGCTGGTCGCAGGCGCCGTAGGCCACGAAGTTGCGCTGGGACTCGACGAGCGACCACTGGTTGGCGCCGCCCGACCGAAACGGCCGGCGGAACTGCGCCGGGTCGTCCTCCCACGAGCAGATCGGGCAGGTGAGATGGCAGCCGGGCCACCCGTCTTCGACGTCGAAGACGAGGTGACCGCAGCAGGGGCAGGGGCGTCGCGTGTCCATCGGGCCATTCTGGTCCCTGCCGCCGGCGGCGATCGGCGGTCAGGGCGTGGGACGCGGGGTGCGGGTGGCGATCGCGTGCCGGTCGGCGAGCCGGGCGGCCAGCAGGCAGAACACGGGAGTGAACACCAGCTCGGTCACGAGGGCCTCCCACGGGGCGTCGGCGGCGGTGCTCTGGTCGGAGAGCTCCCCGAACACGCCGGCCAGCGAGAAGGCGATCAGGTTGTTGACCGTGTGGCCGGCGATGACGGCCTCCAGACCGCCGGTGCGGATGGTGAGCCAGCCCCACCAGATCGCCGAGTAGCACAACAGCAGGAACCCGGAGAGTTGTCCGTAGCCGTGCGCCAGGGAGAACAGGAGCGAGGTCACCACGACACCGGGCCAGGGCGACCGCACGAACCCGCCGAAGAGCTGGACCAGCCAGCCCCGGAAGACGAACTCCTCGGCCGCCGCCTGGAAGGGCACCAGGGCCCACAGGACGACCAGGCTCAGCCCAAGCGAGGACCAGCCGGGGAACTCGCCGGCCACCGCCTCGTCCCCCTCCTGCCACAGGCTCCACACGAACATCACGAGGTTCTGGAGGAGCATGACGGCCCCGGCCAGGGCGAGGCACCGCCCCCACCACCCCCACCTCAGCCGGCCGGTGACGGACACCAGGGTCCCCGCGGGCCGTCCGCCACACGCACGGACGGCGATCAGCACGGCCGGCGTCCACAGTCCGATGGCCACGAGCGTGACGGAGTTGTCGAGCAGCGGGTCGGCGAAGACCGCGGTGCTCCCCTCCGGCCCGAACTCCAACCCCAAGGCGGAACCCGCCACGGCGCACGCGGCGAACACGAAGAGGATCACGCCGACCATCAGCGCGAGTCCGAGGAAGAACTCCCCCACCCGCGCACCGCCACGCTGCCGCCCGTTGCGCCCCTGCTCGTGGTAGGCGGCCCCGGGCGGCGCGGGGACCGGCCCGGGCGCGGGCACCGGCGCCTCGGGCCACCGGCCGTACGGGGCGCCCCCGTACGCGCCTTGGCGGGGGAATCCGGCCTGCCCCGGGCCCGGGCCCGGCGTCGGCCACGGCGTCGGGGCCGGGCCGTCCTGCGGGTGAACGGGCTTCGGGGATTCCCGCGGCGCGAGCGCCCAGGGGTCGTGGGCGTCCTGCGGGGGGCCCGGTATCGGGTGGGACATCATCGGCTGCTTTCTCGGGTGGCACACGATCGCGGGGCGTGGTCCGTACGCCCGTCGGTCCGAGTCTGCCTCCCGTCCCGGTCCGGAGTCCGGCCAGGCCGCCGAAACCATGATCCGTCAACGGGAGTCCGGGGAACACCCTCCGTTCGGCCACGCCCCACCCCGCCGGTCGGCGGGGTCCACGACGGGACCCGAGCGGATTCCCGCCAGGTCCGGGCGCACCTCGACCGAGATCCATGCAGCGTGCACGTACCCCCGCCGGCAGGGTGGGCGCAGGGACGGACCACCCGTCCCGGACGTCGGGACGAAGGAGCACGCTCTTGCCCACTCACCTCGAACGCCCCTCCCTCGCAAGGAAGTTGCCGGCACTGCTCATCACCCTGTGCGCGCTCGTCGGCGCCGGCGCGCTCGGCGGCGCGCAGGCCTCGGCGGCAGATCAGGCGGCGGATCAGCGGCGTCCCGTCTACGCCATCGCGCACCGCGTCGACACGCTCACCGGCGTGGACGCGGCCCTGAAGCACGGCGCGAACAGCATCGAGATCGACGTCTGCGCCTGGTGGAACCCGAACGAATGGCGCGCCTGGCACGACTGCTCCTCGGCCGGTGACAACCGGCTGGGGCCCGGCTTCGACAGCATGGTCGACCGCATCCTGTCCCACGCGAACGCGGGGCGCCGCCTCGCCCTGGTCTGGCTGGACATCAAGGACCCCAACTACTGCGGCGAGCGCGAGAACCGCGGGTGCAGCGTCGCCGGACTGCGCGACAAGGCGCAGCGGCTGACGGCCGCCGGGATCCAGGTGCTCTACGGCTTCTACGAGTACCACGGCGGCGGCACGCCCGACGTCGGCGGACGCGGCTGGCAGAGCCTGGCGGGCAGGCTCGGCCCCCTGGAGGGCATCACGACGACCGGGACGCGCGACCGGGTCCAGGCCGCGTTCGACCGGTCGGGCTCCGGATTCCCCTCCGGTCGCCGGGTGATGGACTACGGGGACAGCGACATCACCAACGGGTTCGGCAACTGCGCCGAGGCCACGTACTACACGTGCGCGGAGCTGAAGAAGGGCGCCGGCGACCGCGACGCCGGGCGGCTCGCGGCCACCCTCTCGTGGACGACCACGTACAACGACCCGTGGTACGTCGACAAACTGCTCGGCGAGGGACGCGTGGACGGCATCATCGCGGGCTACGGGTCCTTCACCGGGATGCGCGAATACGACGACGCCTGGCAGTGCGCCAACGCGATCGCCCTCGTCCGGGACTGGGTGAACCGGCACGGTGCGACCCACCGCATGGCCGGCCCCGGAGACCGTTTGTTCCGCTAAGGCCGGCGGCAGGGCGGCGGGACTGCCGGACGACAGGGTGGCCGGACGACCGGACGACAGACGTCCGTGATTGGTCTGTACCTGTGAGAGGGGCAGGTCGGAGACTGCGGGGATGGACCGGCTTCGGAACACCCGCCTCCCCGACCTGCCCCTGCACCGCCTGGAGGTCCCCCTCCCCCACCTGTTGCCCTTCGCCATCGGGACCTTCGACACCATCGGCCCGCTGTCGCGCGCCTCCTTCCCCCACCGGCACACCTTCTACGAGATCGTCCACGTCACCGGCGGGAGCGGCGCGCACGTACTGGACCTCGTCCGCCGTCCGGTGGAGCCCCCGCAGTTGTGCGTGATCACCCCCGGCCAGGTCCACCACTGGGACGAGGCCGACCGACTCACCGGGCACGTGGTCCTCTTCAACGAGGACTTCCTCCTGCCCCACGCGGACGACGCCGCCGCCCTGCGGCTGCTGGCCGGCCGGCCCGGGCATCCCGCCGGCGACCAGGCCGCGCCGATCGCCGCGCTCCTGGCCGACATGGGCGAGGAGTACCGCGAGCTGCGGCCCGGGTACCAGAACGTGCTACGGGCCTGCCTGCACATCCTCATCGCCCGGGCGTCGCGGACCCTCGGCCGCACCGGCGACGCGCCGGACGCGGCCTGTGGGGAGGGCGCGGCGGGCGAAGCGACGGCCGGCGCCGCGCGCGACCGGGCCACCGAGCTGGCCTCGGCCTTCGGACGGCTGCTCTGCGAACCCGAGGGCGCGGGGCGGTCGGTGGGCTGGTACGCGCGGGAGCTCGGCGTGTCCGTCGGGCACTTCCAGACGCTCGTACGACGGGCCACGGGGCGCTCGCCCGGCAGTCTGATCCGGCAACAGCAGACGCTGGAGGCGAAGCGCCTGCTGTCCGGGACCGACATGACGGTCCGGCAGATCTCGTACGCGGCCGGCTTCTCGGACGCCGCCTACTTCTGCCGTTTCTTCCGGAGGGAGACCGGGATGTCGCCGGGCGAGTTCCGCGCCCGTACCGCCGGTCGAAATCACCACGATCCCCGGATCGAGTCCATCGCCGCGCACCAGGACGGCCCGTAGGTTGGCTGCTGGTCGCGAGCGGACCGGTGCCCGTCCGGGAGGGATGCCCGGACGGGTCCCGCCCTTCCCCCACCGCGCGCCCACACCCCCCACCCGTCCAGCCAGGAGGCCCTCGATGCCCGTGCAAGACGAGCCCACCGCACTGCCCGACCCCGCGGGAGGCGGCCGTCGCGTCAGCCGCAAGACCGTCCTGCGCGCGGCCGCCGCGCTCGGCGCCGCCCCGCTGCTGATCGGGGGGCGGGTCGCCCTCGCCCGCGAGCAGTCGGGTGCGGGCGGCGCCGGCCTCGCTCCCACCCCGGACTGCCACGACGGCGACGAGCCGACGGTGGAGCAGATGGAGGGCCCGTACTTCAAGCCCAACTCCCCGCTGAGGAACTCGCTGGTCACGAGCGGCACGCCCGGCACCCGACTCACCGTCACCGGGTACGTCTTCGGACGCGGCTGCCGCCCGATACCCGGCGTGCTGCTCGACTTCTGGCAGGCCGACCA
>NZ_JBEZIB010000078.1:0-9109 GCF_040650855.1 Streptomyces sp. NPDC048606
CGAACGCGAACGAATCGCCGCCCACATCACCACCACCGGCGCGATCATGCGTACCGCCCTGACCCGCACCGTCACCGGCCGCTCAGAAGGGTAGATATCCCTGGTCCGCCATCTGTGCCTCAATGGCGCCCAGGTCGTCATCAGAGACCACACCGTCACGACAGGCGACCTCGGCGTCAATCGCACCGCGAGTGACGTCCTGAGGGGCTACCGCGATCCAGACGTCCGGATCATCAGACCCCCACCCATACCCCTCAGCCCACTTCGCGATGACGTCGGGGATCCTCACACCCAACGGGCCCGGATCGACCACAGGAGCCGTACGCGCCTCACCGCGCATAAGTACCTGTTCCTGAACCGCACGGCTCACGCGTGCCGATGGGCACGCCGTCTAATGGACACGGACGAGAGCGTGCGTGAGCCAGCGGCGTCCCGGCGGATCCGCTACGGAGAGGCCATCGACCGCTACGCTCGGCAGCAGCGCGCCTGACGCCTTGAGGGAGGTACCGACGTCTTCGTGGTTTGAGGACGGACACCGCCTTCGACAGCATCGGACCGCGTCGGCGCTTGGGCTTGCCCTGGGTCGGGGACAGTCGCCCCGGACCTGCGCGCAACTGCATGTCCGGCATGTCGATCCACGGAGGAACCATGGGCGTCATCATTTACCGGGACGCGAACTACGAGGGGCCGAGCCACGAACTGGCGTTCGGAGTGTACGACTTCAACTATCTCAGCAACCTTGCCATCGGGGATAACACCGTCAGCTCGGTACGGGTCCCCGAGCACTACAAGGTCGAGCTCTACGACGGCCACGACTTCACGGGCGAGAAGCTGGTCCTCACGGCGGACACGCCCTGGCTGGGCGACTTCAACTTCAACGACCGCACGAGTTCGATCAAAGTCTTGGATGGCCGGACCGACGTCGCTCGCGGCCATATGGAACGTATCGTGGGGCGATACTTCGGGAATGGGTGATTCCTGTAGGCGCGGCTCCGGCCGTCGTTGACGCGCGTGCCGGCCGGACGTGAACACGCCGCCCCCCGGCGAGCCGTTCGGTGAACGGTCACCGTAATCGTTCACCGAACGGCAGACTCCACGGGGCCGAGTTGCTAGAGGCCCCCTGACCAGGCCCGGAAGGGGTTTAGGAACAGGCTCTCACGGTCGGGGCTCCCGGGTCCGGGAGCCCGCGCGGGTGGGGGTGGCGGGATCCGCCGGCGGATCAGGCCTGGGTCGAGGCGGCCAGGCCGGCGACGATCAGGTCACGCAGCACATCGGCGCGGGGCCGGCCCTGGCCGTACTCCGCCACCCGACGCCTCACCTCCGCGTCGAGGCGAACTTCCCACTTCGGCCCGATGGCGGGCCGGCCGCCGAGACGGGGGCCAACCTCCTCCGGCTCCTGGCCGAAGCGCTCCTCGATCACGTCGTCATCTTGGTTGCGGCGGAGCCACGCTTTCGCGTCCGCGGCGTCGATGTACTCGGTGCGGAGCTGGCTCCCTTCCCGCTGAGAGGACGTGCGGAGCACCCAACGGCCGCCACTGGTGTAGTAGAGCGTCTGGTGGGCGTACTTGGGGACCGGGTGGACCGATGCCCCGGTGATGTCCCGCGCCTCTTGGTAGGCGGTGGCGGAGTCCATTTCGAAGTGGCCGACGTAAACGCCCTGTTCGCGGGGGTTGTACTCGTCGTCGTCGTAGGTGTGGACGCTGGTGCGCATGGTGCCTCCTCCGGGAGTGCGGACCGCTTTCCGCATGCGTTAACCATGACACCGGTTAACGCATGCGTCAACCCAACTGGTCACAAGACCAAGGACGTTCGCGCCGACTCGACCGGCGGCGCGGGAGGATCATCCCCTGTAGCGCGCCTTCGTGGCCGCGCACTCGGGGCACCTGCACCGGTGATGCCGGTAGGCGTCCGCCGTCCGCGGAAACCAGCAACCCACCCCCGGCCGCCACACCGCTGTGCCACGATGGCTGAGCACGAAGTCCCCACCGCGGTGGGGGTGATCTGATCGCCCTTTTCGGGGTCACAACAGGTATGGCTTCGGGAATCTCCCTCCCTACGGGAGACCCCTTATCGCCCCTTTGAGGGGTGACTCCCCGCCGACGCGGGGGAACGGACAACGGCAGCGCCCCACACGCAGTGTGGGGCGCTGCTTCTTTCGGTGGTGACCCGCTACGCGCCCACACTCCTGGCGTATGGGCATATCCCATCAGGCATGAACTGGGCGCATGCGGGCCCGGTCGGGTGGCCGGCGCTCACACCGCCGACTCGACCCCGGTCGTCGTCCGGGCGGCGAGCCACCCGGAGCCCGTACGGCGACTGATACCGCCCAACTCCGACAGGTACTCGATCGTGTGGCTGTCGTCGCGCGCGGTGGCCATCAGGTCCCGCAGCGACATGTCCGCTGCGGCCACCTCCCCCAGCGCCAGGTGTCGACGGGCGCCCGCGACGGCGACGCGTTGCGCGGCCGTCAACCGGGGCGCCTCGCCGGCCCACTCGATGATGCGGGCGGTGAGCCCGTCCCAGTCGTAGCGGTCCGCGCTGCGGTCCTCCTGCGCCGCCAGGACCACCGCCGACTCGTGGCGCCGGCGTACCTTCTCGACGCCCCCCGCGAGCCTGATGTGGTCCGCCGAGTAGGCGGTGGGGTCGAAGGGGCGGCCGAGGAGCGCGCGGCGGACGCGTTCTTCGCGGTCGATGACGGCGGCGCGCACGGTGGTGGGCCCGCTGATGTCCCACCACGTCAGATGCGCGCCGGCCGGGAGGGCGTCGGGGCCGGCCACGATCGTGGGGTAGAGGTGATCCGCGCACGTCCAGCACTGCCGGCGCAGGCCCACGAAATCGAGGTCCCTGCCGGGGGGCTGCGGGAGTCGGCAGAGCACGGGCACGGCCCACGTGAGGGTGTAGGCGGCGTGCGTGCTCAGGTGCCCGCACTCGTCCTCGTCCTCGTGGGGACGGATCCGCACCACGGGCACGCGGGTGTCGACCACCAGCCGGGCGCCGGCGGTGTCCGACTCCGGGACGGGGATCCCCGACCGAACCAGGGTGGCCCGCAGGTCGCGTGTCGGGGCGGCGTCCTCCCACCGGTGGACGTACACCCCGGACGCCGCGATGACGGCCGCGGCCGTCATCGGGTCGCCCCGTCGACGTCCTCGTCCTGGCGGGCGAACTGGTCACGCAGCCGGACGGCCGTCTCGATGACCTCGGACACGGGCAGGTCCGGGTGACCGCGGTAGGAGGTCTCCACCATCCTGTCTGCGGACTGCGTGGCCGGCACCTGCACGTGCGGGTCGGAGAGGGGCTGATCGCTGATTCCGATGTGGCCGTCCACCAGGCGCTCGATGAGGGTGAGCCGGCGCTCGGGGTCCGTCACGGACTCGACGCGGGCCGCGAACAGGGCCGGCAACCCCCGCACGGTGATGAGGCGCTGCCCCGTGTCGCGCAGGACGCTGCGGCGAATTTTCACGCGGACGGTGCGGGGCTCCCGCATGCCGGGGCCGGTGTAGCTGATGGTCTGTTCCAGATCGATCACGCGAGACTCCAAAGAGGGCGACCGGATGGGAGCCGATTCCCGCATACGAAGGGAAGCACTTCCCATGCTGAACGAGAAGAGCTTCCCATCAACGCGGGTCCCTTGGGGCGGATTCCGCGAGAATCCCCCGAACGAGTGACGGCCCCGCTCAGCGAGCGGGACCGTCGAGCCGACCGTCAGGATGCGCGGACGCAGCTACGACAGACATCGACGCTGAACGTCTCGTAGCGAATCGAGTTGTCGAGGGCGGCGGGCCGGCCACGACGCTGAACGACCAAAACGGCCTGGTCCTCCCAACCGTCATGATGCCGAGTGCACGTCGCCCACAACGGAAATCCGGCTACGGCAACCGCGGCCCTCACCATCCCGTCGTCCGACTCCGACGGGTCGAGGAGCAACTCCCCGGCCGCTACCGTCACGGCCTGGTACTCCAACGTCCAGTCCACTGTCAGGCTCGGTCGGATCGCCCGCGCACGTGCCACGGCCTGATCGACCGCACTGACGTGCACGCCCAACAACTCGGCCGCCCGCATCCGACCACCGCGACCGAGCCGGGTCACCAGCGCCTGCACATTCAGCGCGCGCCGGTCGGCGGCCCAGTCCCTGTCATCCATCCGTACCGCCTGAAGTAGGTCTGCGACCTCCCTGCTGACGGCCACTCCTCGCGCATCCCGCCCGATCGCGGGCCGCTGTCCGTCCTGCGTCACGACTCCTCCTCGTCTCGTACCTGACGACCCCTCAAAGCTACAGCCCACCTGTAGCCATTGGCTACAGGCGGGCTGTAGGGAAACACGTTCGATCAGGCCGTCGACCCGTACCGCTACGGAATGGACGTGCGGCGCTACCGGCGGACCGGGCCGCGATCCTCGCGGACCTGGGCGTCATCTGAGAACGGCGACGTCAAAGGGGCCAGGCCCGTACGGGCCTGGCCCCTTTGGCATGCAGGGGGCGAACCAGTCAGGCATATGGGCTTACCCCATCAGACATGAACTGGGTGCATACGACTGCTACGGGGAGTCGCCCCGCCACACGTACCGGTCCACGGGGCCGGGCGCGTCCGAGTCGGCCGGCTCGTAATCCGCCCGCCCGCCGAACCCGAACGCGCCCGTGTCGCACATCAGGAGGGCGCCGCCGGCGATCATCTGCGGCGTCCACCCCGTGATGTCGAGGAGCTGCCCGTCCAGGGGGCCGCCGGTCAGCTCCAGATACGCGTGTCCCTCGTCCGGCCCGAAAGGGTCGTCCGGGTCCCCTGGTTCCCACCCGTAGACACGCCGCCCCGCCCATCGCTCATCCATCCCACCACCCTGACAGCCACACGGTCCGGTCCGGGTGGTGATGCCACATCACCACCCGGACCGGTCACCCCCGCTCACCCCACCGCACGCCGCTCCCGCACCCCGGCCAACCGCCGCGCCTCCTCCAACTCCGTACAGCGCAGGCCGCCGCCCGGGTGCCACTCCAGCGCCGGCGCGACCGCGTCCCCGTGCTCGACGCACCAGCCGACCGGGACCAGGCCGCCGCACTCCTGGCGTTGGCAGGCGCAGGCCTCGCCGGGCGCGGTGAAGGGGAGGGCGTGGCGGGTGACGCCGCCGGTCGGGTGTGAAGACGCCGTTCCCCGCAGGCCGGCCGGCCAGGCGAGGGTGACGTGGAGGCCGCCCGCGCCCGTCTCCACCCGGCCGGCAAGCCGTACCCCGCCCTGCACCGCCCACCCCGGCGCCCCCGGCAGGGTCAGCCGGCGCAGCGTTCCGCCGAACTCGTTGTCGGTGAGGGTGGCGAGGGCGTCGGCTTCGGCGTCGGTGGACCAGGCGGTGAGCCGGTCCTCGCCCGACGGATCCTCGGCCAACGTCAGCAACGGGTCGTCGAGGCGAACCGTGCGGGTGCCGCCGCCGGGGCGGGTGAACAACAGGTGCGCCGCCGGCGGCTTCGTGGGAACGGCGATCTTCTCGTGGGACAGGAGCCAGGCGATCACGGCGGTGCTCTCGAATTCGGGGTGGACCTCGCTGCCGGCGACCGGGGTGGGGAAGTCGTCGTTGCGGCGGCGCCAGTTCACCACCGCGGCACGCCCCACCCGAGCGATCCGCGCCACCCCCGCCAACAGAAGACGACCGCCGCCCTCCGGGTCGACGGGAGCGAGGCCGGCGAGCGGTGAGCGGCGGCCCGCCTCGACCGTACGCACCCCCCGCCAATCCACCTGCGGCCACACCACCGGGAGGAGCGCCACTTCCTCCGCGTTGTAGAGGTCGACGGTGGTGATGCCGCCGTGGCGCTTGAAGTCGATGTCCACCGAACCCGACGGCCGGATGAAGCCCTTCGTCACGAGGACGTCGAAGTCCGTACGGCGGACCCCGAGGCGGCGGGCGGCCTGGTCCGGCCCGAGGGGCACGTGGCGGTCCAGGAGCGCGGGCAGATCCCGACGGCGGGCCAAGGCCGCGACCTGTTCGGGGTGGACGTCGGGGAACTCGACCTCGCCGCCGAGGTAGACCAACAGGCCCGCGCGGACCAGGTGCCCGACCGCCGCCGGCGTCACCCGAGGCCGCCGCAACGGCAACGGGACGCCGAGCGCCTCGCTCAGCCGGTCCGCCGCCCAGCCGGCGCCGACCACGCCCGGCAACGCCGCGCGGACGGCCTCGGCGTCGACGGCTTCGACCACCGCCCGCGACCACAACCGGGCGCCGGCGTCCGCCGGCGGGACCAGACCCGAACCGGCCGCCCACCGCCAGGCCGCGACCGCCACCTTCAACCGGCCCGCCGCCTCGTACACGTCGAACACCTCACGCCGCCCCTTCGCCATGGAACACACTCCAAACGCACACCACCGGGCCCGACCCTCGGACCGCGACGGAACCATGACGAAACAGCGCAAAGAATGTCAAGAGCCGTTAATTCGGGTTGAGTTGGGCGCGCACCACACAAGTCGCCTACGCGTACGCGAGACCCTCACGCAACCCGGACGGGTGAACCGCGGCAACTCCCGGACATGCGAAAGGGGCCGCCCACCCGCAGGTGGACGGCCCCTTCCTCAACCGGGCGCTACGAGGCGGCGGCCTCCGCCTCCGGCCAGATCTGCGGGTCCTTGCCGCCACGCACCGTGCCCGTCAACCGCGCCTCCACATCGATACGGCGCTGCCCGCTCTTCAGCGCCCACACCCCGACGGCGGCCCGTACGGCGTCGACCGCCTCGCTCCAACGCACCCGGGCGGCATCCCACTCCGCATGCGCCTTCATCGACCAGCCACCCGCGACGGACGGCCGCCCATACCGCTCCTGCAACGCCCGCAACCGCGCCCACTCGGAATCGGCACGCTTCCGCAGAACGATCAATTCGCCGTTCAGTTCGATATCAGCCACGGCCGGATCCTAGGGCCCGCCACCGACACCACCACCGCGCCCCGCCGACCCGTACCCCGAACGCCCCCGCCGGCCTATAATCGAACTTGTGTCCGAAAATCGTCAGTCGCGTCTCGCGAGCCTCCGATTCCTGGAAAAAGTCCAGCTCAGAGACCTACAGCGCACCCGCGACTGGATCGACGCCGAGGAACGCATGATCGCCGCCGAGGGCGCGCGCAGGCCTCCGCCGCCGCCTCCGGAGTGGCTGATAGAGCACGGGATCGGCACGGGCCGGCCGGCTGTGCGCGTCCACGTTGGCGGGTGCTGGGACACCCGTACCCGCTGCAAGCCGGCGACGGCCGACGCCGCCCGGCGGGCCCTCGCGGAGGGCGTCTCCGCGTGCCCGCAGTGTCGGCCGGATTCGGCCCTCGGATTCCTCGACTGACCCCACCCCGCCCGCCCCATCCAGGTGAGATCCGGCCCTGCACGCACCGCGCGCGGTGCCGGACACCACCGCGGCGGCCCTACCGTGGCAGCGAGCGGGAGGGGCCCACCCCGAGCGACCCCTACCGCCCCGGCAGGGTGCCTGCCCCACCCCCACGGTGCAGGCACCCCACCCCGCCCGGGGCTACCCGACCGGCGCCGACTCGCGCGCCCGGAGCCACCCCTCCACCTCGCTGAGCCGGCTCTCCCACCCGAACTCCCGCAGCATCGCGGCGACCGACGGGCCGACCGCTTCCGCCTCTTCCGGGTCCTCCGACACCAGGACTCCCCACCCCACATGCGCGGAGTGCGCCAGCTCCGTGGTCTCCACGATCGGCTCGGCTCCCGCCTCACGGCGGCGGAGCGCGGTGGCCACCAGCAGCTCGACGGTCCCCGCGAGATCCGTGCTCCGGGCGAGCGTCAGCCACGCCCTGGTGGTCATCACCGTGACCGTGTGCGGATGCAGCCGGCCGAACTCCGCGTGGAGTGACACCTCCATCCGCGACGCGTGCACGATCGCTTCGGCGACGTCGCCGGCCGCGTGCGCGTCCCGCACCGCCGTCCACCGCGCCCGGTACGTCTCAGGCGGCGGAGGCCCCCACGGGGTTGCCGGCCGCCCGACCGGCGGCGCCGGCGCGGCGGCGGGCGAGGGGGGCTGTACCGGGCGCGGGGGGACCGCCGGCCGGGGCGGCGGCGCAACCGGGGCGGGGTGCGAGCCGACGTCGTGCACCGCTCCGCCGGGGGTGATGATCATGCACCACGGGGCGGGTGCCTCGGGGTCCGTCGCGCGGGCGCGGACGGGCCGACCGGCCATCGCGGCGAGCACAGTAAGCCGCTCCCGCCCGGCCGCCCGCAATTCCCTCAGAGTTCCCCCGGAGGCGATTTCCTCGCCGTCCACCGTGAGCACCAGGCCCTCGCCGCCGGCGTGGATCACGAGCGAGTAGACAGGGGTAGCGGGCACCATCGAAAGATCCTGCATTTCTACACTCCCTTGGGGAAATACGGGGGCGCCCACCCGAGGTATTTGGAGCCCCATTTGGATTCGATTTCCGACGCCGGCACGATATCCACATACCCGATACGGCGAATGTCATTGCTGATGATCATTCCGTCTCCGAGGTAGACGGAGACATGCCCGAAAGGCCCGTTCGTATCCCAGTACATGAGCGCACCGGGGGGAATATCACGCGATCCGGCATGCTTCATGTGGGCGGGCATGGTGCGCCAATGCGTGATGGCGTCGACCACACCGGACGCATGCCAACCGTGCACGATCGACGAAAAGGCCAGGCACTTTTGCCACCAGCGCTTTTGATTCAGAGCCGGCTGCGTCTTGGCCCATGCGATGGCGTCTTGTGTGGAGCGCGGATTTTTGACCTCCGGAGGCCATCCCGCCGCCGCATCATGAAATGGAGCCCCGACGGTCCCGTCGGGGGCGTCGCAGCGTCCGGGCATGTCAGGGGCCGGAGAGAGGGACGGCGCCCAGCTCGGAGCACCCCCACCAATTCCCAGGCGAGACAAATTGATTCCCGCCTGGCGGGCGATTGTCTCGGCCTGTACCCGGCGGGGTGCGTACAGCTCAGGATGCCCACTCAGCTGCACCGCCTGAGCGGCCTGCCCCGGATCCATCAGCTGCCACCCGGAAATGTCCACCAGGCCCGGCGGCTTACCGGAATTACCGCCGAAAAACAGGCCCGCGGAGTGCACCGGATCACGTACTTCCGCCGGGGTGCCCCACCCCTGCGAAGGGCGCTGCTGAAAAAGTCCCAGCGA
>NZ_JBEZIB010000079.1:0-9072 GCF_040650855.1 Streptomyces sp. NPDC048606
TGGGGCCCGGATGGATGTGGGGCGACGCCCCCGCCCCGCCCCAAGGCCCGCCCGCCCCCCCCCCCCCCCCCTCACCCCCCCCGGGCCCGGGGGGGGGGCGCCCCCGCCGCGCCCTACCCCCTACCCCCTACCCCCTACCCCCTCGCCCCGATGATCGCGGAGAGTTCCGCCTGCTCCCGCTCGGGCAGGCGACGTTCGGCGTGCAGCATCCGCAGGGTGAGGGTGAGCCGCGCGGCGTCCTCGGACCGGCCGGTGTCGCCCAGGTACGGGGGCAGCACCAGGGCCAACGAGGCGAGGTCGCCCCGGGAGCGCAGCCGTTCGAGGAAGGGGCCCAGCGGGTCGGCGGCGGGCGGGTCCGCGGGGCCGCCGCGGGTCCCGCGCAGGCCCTCGGCGACGCGCAGCCGCATCCACTCGGCGTAAGGGCCCGGGGGAAGGTCGTCGAGGCGGGCGGCGGCGGCCTCGAAGTGGGCGCGCGCCTCGCGGGTGGCGCCGAGTTCCGCCTGAGCCCGGCCCAGGGTGGCGTGGAGGGAGGGGTAGAAGGCGCGGACGCGTTCGTCCCCGACGCGGTCGGCGCGTTCGAGGCAGACCCGGTTCCAGTGCAGGGTGTCCTCGGGGGTGCTCTGGTGCCGGGCCAGGTAGTGGGCGGCGACGCAGGCCTCGTAGTCGTCGCCGGCCGCGTCCCAGGCCCGGCGGAAGAGGGCCAGGGCCTCGACGGCGCGGCCCTCGGCCTCGGCGGCCATGCCCTCGGCGCAGAGCCGTACGACGGTGTTGTGCGGATCCATGGCGGGGTGTCCTTCAGGCGCGGGGGAGGGCGACGGGCATGACCAGCGTGGTGAAGCTGCCCTGGTCGGCGGAGCGGACCAGGGTGGGGCGGGGGGCGGACGGGATCTCCAGCAGCACGTCCGGCCCGACGCCGCTCTCCACCGCCGGGGCGAGCACGGCCGGGTCGAAGCCGACGCGCAGCGGCCCCTCCTCCCCGCACAACGCGGGCAGGGCCACGTCCGCCACCCGCAGGACGTCGGGGCCGAGCTCCAGGACCACGGCGGGGACGTCGCCCGCGGCCGCGAGGGCGCCCAGCAGGGCGGTCCGGTCCACGACCACCCGGTGGGTGGGGGCGGGGAGCGCGGCGAGGGCGTCGAGCATCCTGCGGTAGGCGGGGTAGGTCCCCCCGGCCACCGCCACCTCGCGCCGCTCGCCGCGGGCCCGCGCGACGAGCGGGGACGCGCCCGGCCCGACCGTCAGCGTGACCTCGGCGGCGCGGACCGCCCAGGCACCGAGCCGGACGAGGAGGTCCGCCTCGATCAGCACCTGCCCGGGCGGGCCGGTCAGGGCGCTCGGGCGCAGGACGCGCAGCGAGAGGCGGTGGCGGTCGGTGGCCACGAAGCGGACCTCGTCCTCCTCGAACTCCACCAGCACGCGGCCCAGGACGGGGTGCTCCGGGTCCGTGCCCACCGCCGGCGCCACCTGCCGCACGGCGCCGGCGAGCTCCGCCCCGCCCAGGGTGAACTCCGTACGGTCCGGGCCGCCCGGCAGGGCGTCCAGGACGGCGCGGATCGCCGTTTCGGCGGCCCGCCCGGACTCCCGGACGGCCCGGCGGTGGCGTTCCAGCACCTCCCGCGCGCCCGCGGCCGGCCCGTCCAGCACCGTGACCACGTCGGGCAGGGCCAGTCCCGCCTCGCGCAGGTCCCGCAGCAGGGCCGCGCGGGGCTGCTGCGCGGCGCTGTAGTAGCGGTATCCGGTGACGCCGTCGACCCGCGCGGGGGGCAGTACGCGGCAGTCGTCGTAGAAGCGCAGGGCGCTCGGCGCGAGTCCGACCAGCCGGCCGAACGCGCTGATGCTCATGAGTCCAGGGGTGCCGTCCATGGACCGGATTCTCGACTCTCATCCCACTCGAAGGTCAAACGCGCGCGGGCCCGGCCTCCCGGTTCAGGCGTCGCCGGCGCCCGGGGTGCTCGCGCGGGGGGTGGTCTGCTGGACCGCCCAGCCGTTGCCGTCCGGGTCGGAGAAGTAGACGAAGGAACCCCAGGGCATGTCCTGGATCTCGGTCACCTCGACGCCCCGGCCGCGCAGGTCGGCGTAGGCCTCCTCGATGTCGGCGACGACGACCTGCATGTTGTCCAGGGAGCCCGGCACCATGCGGGTCAGGCCCTTGCCGAGGGCGATCGAACAGGCCGATCCGGGCGGTGTCAGCTGGACGAAGCGGATCTCGTCGCTGACGGTCACGTCGTGATCGGCGCGGAAACCGATCCGCTCGTAGAAGGCCTTGGCCCGGTCGACATCGGTGACGGGGACGGCGACCAGTTCCAGCTTGATGTCCATCACGCACTCCTGGATCGGTGGCGGGCCCCGGATCCGGGGCCCGCCGGGCCATCATGCCCCCGAGGTCGTCACCGCGCCGCCGCCGGCGCGCCCGGCGTCCGCGAACTGGGTCCGGTACAGCTCCTCGTACCGGCCGCCCGCCGCCAACAGCTCTTCGTGCGTCCCGCGTTCCACGATCCGCCCCTCCTCCACCACCAGGATCAGGTCGGCCGCCCGGACCGTCGACAGGCGGTGCGCGATCACCACGGCCGTCCGCCCGGCCAGGGCCTCGGCCAGGGCCTCCTGCACCGCCGCCTCCGACGTGGAGTCCAGGTGCGCGGTGGCCTCGTCGAGGATCACCACGCGCTGGCGGGCCAGCAGCAGCCGCGCGATGGTCAGCCGCTGGCGCTCGCCCCCGGAGAGCCGGTAGCCGCGTTCGCCGACCACCGTGTCCAGGCCGTCCGGCAGCGAGGCGACCAGCCCCTCCAGGCGGGCCCGGCGCAGGGCGTCCCAGACCTCCTCCTCGGTGGCGCCGGGGCGGGCCAGCAGCAGGTTCGCCCGGACCGACTCGTGGAAGAGGTGCCCGTCCTGGGTCACCATGCCGAGGGTTTCGCGCACCGAGTCGGCCGTGAGGTCCCGTACGTCCACCCCGCCGATGCGCACCGTGCCCTCGTCGGCGTCGTAGAGCCGGGGCAGGAGCTGGGCGATGGTCGACTTGCCGGCCCCGGAGGATCCGACGAGGGCGATCATGCGGCCCGCCTCGGCGCGGAAGGACACGTCGTGCAGGACCCGCTCGCCGCCCCGGGTGTCGAGGCCGGCGACCTCCTCCAGGGAGGCGAGGGAGACCTTGTCGGGGGAGGGGTAGCCGAAGGAGACGCCGTCGAACTCCACCGCCACGGGGCCGTCCGGCACCCGGCGGGCGTCCGGCTTCTCGGCGATCAGCGGCTCCAGGTCCAGGACCTCGAAGACCCGCTCGAAGCTGACCATGGCGCTCATCACCTCGACGCGGGCGCCGGCGAGGGCGGTCAGCGGCGCGTACAGCCGGGTCAGGAGCAGGGCCAGCGCCACCACGGAGCCCGCCTCCAGGGTCCCGCGCACCGCGTAGTGGCCGCCGAGTCCGTAGACCAGCGCGAGGGCCAGGGCCGAGACCAGGGTGAGGGCGGTGATGAAGGCCGACTGGGCCATCGCCGTACGGATGCCGATGTCGCGGACGCGGGCGGCGCGGGCCGCGAACTCGGCGGACTCGTCGGCGGGCCGGCCGAACAGCTTGACGAGGGTGGCCCCGGGGGCGGAGAACCGTTCGGTCATCTGCGTGCCCATCGCGGCGTTCAGCGTCGACGCCTCGCGCTGCATCGCCGCCATCCGGCTCCCCATCCGCCGCGCCGGCAGGACGAACACCGGGAGCAGGACCAGGGCCAGGACGGTGATCTGCCAGGAGATGGTCAGCATCACGCCCAGGGTCAGCAGCAGGGTGACGGTGTTGGCGACCACCCCGGAGAGGGTGTTGCTGAAGGCCCGCTGCGCGCCGATGACGTCGTTGTTGAGGCGGCTGACCAGGGCCCCGGTCCGGGTCCGGGTGAAGAAGGCGACCGGCATCCGCTGCACGTGGTCGAAGACGGCCGTGCGCAGGTCGAGGATGAGTCCCTCGCCGAGGGTGGCGGACAGCTTGCGCGTCAGCAGTCCGAGGGCCGCCTCGGCCACCGCGATCACCGCGATCAGCAGGGCGAGGCGGGTGACGAGACCGCTGTCCGTACCCTCGACGATGGCGTCGACGATCCGGCTGGCCAGCAGCGGGGTGGCCACCGCGAGCAGCGCGCCGACCACGCTCAGCAGCAGGAAGAGGAGCAGCCCGCGCCGGTGCGGGCGGGCGAAGGCGGCGACGCGCCGCAGGCTCGCGCGGGAGAGCGGCCGGCGGCCCTGCTGGGCGGTGAGGGTGCTGTGCAGCGAGGTCCAGGCGGTGACTTCCATGTCCATGCCCCCACGCTAGAACCTCGACTTTGGTTGAGGTCAAGGAAGTATCCGCGACCACCCGAACGGGGGTCGGGCCCCGGCCACCCGTCGATCAACCACCTTGAGGAGAAGGGGAGTTCGAGTCCCGGAGGAACCTCGTGCCGGTCGGTGGCGGGTGCCATCATCGGAGGATGACGCAGGCACCGCCGTCGGCCCGCCCCGACAGACCGTCCGTCGACACCGTCGTCCACCGCTTCGAGCGCCACGTCCGCGGCGCCCCCGAATCCCTCGCCCTCGTCCACGGCGGACGGCGACTCACCTACGGGCAACTCGGCGCCCGGGTCGACCGGTTGGCCCTGCGCATCGCCGCCGCGGAGGGGCTCGCCGTACGGGAGCGGCCCGCGCCGGCCCTCGTCGCGATCGGCACCGCACGCCACGACGCGCTCGTCGTCGCCCTGCTCGCCGTCCTCAAGGCGGGCGCGACCTACGCGATCGTCGACGCCGCCGACGCCCACACCGGCCGCCGCCAACTCGCCGCGCTCGCCCCGCACCTCCTGCTCACCGACGGGCCCGGGCGGGCGGGCCTCGACGACGGGCACGGGCACGGGCCGTCCGTGCTCCTCCTCGACGCGGCGGACGACGACCCGCCCGCGCCGCCGGGCCCGCCGCGGCCCGTGGCGGCCGGGGCCCCGGGCGCCTCTCCCGTGCCCGCGGCGCGCCCGGGCGAGGCCCCCGGCGGTCCGTCCGGCGGTCTCCCCACCGGTCCGTCCGCCGATCCGCCCGCCGTTCCGTTCGGTGATCCGCCCGCCGCCGTCCTGCTCGCCGGCTCCGCCGACCCGCGCCCCGTCGCCGTCGGACACCGGCTGCTGCTGGCCGCCCTCGACGGCTGGACCGAGGTCGCCCGCCTCGCCCCCGATGACCGCCACCTCTTCACCGGCCCGCCGGACGCCCTCCCCTTCGCCGCCGGCTGGACCCGCGCCCTGTGCACCGGCGGCGCCCTCGTCCTGCCCGACCCCGCCGAACGGGACCCGGCCGCCCTCGCGGACACCGTCCGGGCCGAGGGGGTCACCGTGGTCCACACCGACCCCGGCCGCGCCGCCCGCCTGACCGCCCCCGCCGGACGGCCCCCGTACGCCGCCCCCGCCCGCCGCGCCCCCGACGAGCGGCTCCGCTCCCTGCGGCTGCTCGCCGTCACCGGGGACCGGCTCTACCTCGACGAGCAGATCGCCCTCCAGGACCGGCTGCGCGTCGGGGCCCGCGTCCTCAACGTCTACGCCCTCACCGAGACGGCGGGCGTCGGGACCTTCTTCGAACCCTCCCAGCCGGGCCGCCCGCTGGACGACCCCGAGCGGCTGTCCCTGCTCGGCACCCCCTTCCCCGGCTGCCGCGTCCACGTCCACGACGGGCAGCTCCACCTCGCCCCGCCCGACGGCAGCGACGCCCTGCCCACCGGGGACCTCGGCCGGCTGCGCCCCGACGGCCTCCTGGAGTTCGGCGGCCGGCTGCGCGACCGCGTCACCCTGGACGACGGCACCCGCCTCGACCCGTACACCGTCGAGAGCGAGATCCGCGCCCATCCGGGCTTCGGCGGCGCCGTCGTCCGGCCCCTGCCCCTGCCCGCCGGCGCCCGCACCACGCTCGCCGCCTACGTCACCCCCACCCCCGACAACCCCGGCTGGGCGCGCGTCGCCCCCTCCCAGGACCTGGCGGGACTGCGCGCGCACCTGGCGGACCGGATCCCGCCGCCCGCGATCCCCCGACGGCTCGTACGGCTGCGCACCCTGCCCCGCGACCGCGGGGGCCGCGAGGACCGGGGCGCGGTCCCGCGCCCGCCGGCCGCCGACCCGTCGACCGGCGCCAAGTACGGGGCCGCCCCGGGCGACACCGGCCCCCTGGTCTGGGGCTGCCTGATCGGCCTGCTGATGATCCCGGCGGTCGTGGTCGTCCTCGTCGCCACCCGCTTCGTCTGGCCGGGCTCCACCGGCCTGAGCGGGGTCCCCGGACCCTGGGCCCACCTGTTCGTCGGCCTCTACGTGTGCGAGGCGTGGGCCTTCGTCTACGGGCTGGCCTTCCTGCTGTGGGGCAAGAGGACGCTACGGGTCCACGGGCGCGGGGAGGGGCTGACCACCACCGCCCACCTCGCCGTCTCCTACCTGCTGATCGCCTGGTGGCCGCAGGACAACCTCTACCGACTGGCGTCCAGGACGGACTGGCCCCACCAGGCCGCCCTCGTCTACCTGTTCAACATCCCGCTCATGATCGCGGGCTTCCTCGTCATCCGCTTCCTGACCTGGCGCCCCCCGTCGCATCAGGGGCGCGTCGAGGAGGACTGACCCGAGCCCGAGCCCGAGCCCGAGCCCCTCGGACCCGACAGTCCCTCGAAGCCCGCGCCCACCGCGAGCGCGCTCCGGCGCACCCGCTCCTCGGCCGCGTCCAACACCCCGGCGTCGTGCGCGGCCACCAGCACCCCGACCCACGGCGCCGGGTCGTCCGCTCCCGTGGGGATCGCCGGCACGAACACCGCCCCCGAGCGCGCGCACTCCCGCGCCAGGTCCCCGCACCACTCCATCAGCTGCGCCGGCGCCAACCGTGCCCCCAACTCCACCCGGTCCACGATCCGTACGAGGTGTCCCGCGCCCCGCAGCGCGTCCAGCCCGGCCGCCACCACGAAGGCGACCGACGGGCCCGTCAGCCGCAGGTTCGTCTCGGTCGGCGCGAACCGTCCCCGCGGATCGGCGACGAAGTCCACGTCGAACCACCCCCGGTACCCGTCGCCGGCCAACTCCCGGCCCACCGCAGCCCCGAAGGCCCGCATCGCCCCCGCCGCCCCCTCGGGCACCACCCCCGGCCCCACCGTCGCCCCCCGGTACCCGCCGCCGGCCACCTCCATCACCGCCACGCCCACCTCGTGCGGCCGGCCCGACCCGTCCACGAAACCGTCGTACGTCAGGTCCCGGGGCCCGCCCGCCCCGTCCGCCGGGCCCTCCACGTACTCCTCCACCAGCAGCGGGCCGCGCGGCAGTCGGCGCACCACCGCGCGGGCCCCGCCCGCCGCCCGGACCTCGGCCGCGCTCCACACGCTGGTGCCCGAACCCCCCACCCCGTACTCCGACTTGAGGACGGTGCCCGCACCGGCCCGGGTGCGCGCCGCCAGCATCCGCGCGGCGGAGCGCCGGCCGGGAGCCCGCCACTGCCCCGGCAACACGATCCGGGGGTGCCCGCCGCCCGCCAGGATCCGGGCGAACAGGGCGTGCGCCGCCGACTTCGACTCGTACCGCAGCTCCTCCGGCCGCCAGGGCGGGCCCGCCAGCCGGGCGAAGGCCTCGGTGCGCCCCCACGGCACGAGGGGCAGCCCGCGCCCCGTGACCCGCCCGACCAGCGCCGGCCGGGCCGCGATCCGCTCCGACAGGCCCGGCCCCCGGCCCGCGAGGCCGTCGTAGACCTCCACCGCGGGATCCCAGCCCAGCCGGCGGCCGACGAACTGCGCCCAGCCGGCCGGCACCGGTCGGGGCAGCAACAGGGCCGCCGGACGGGGGCTGTAGAAGGCGGCCAGGCAGGCGTAGTCGTGCGCCGGCCGCTGCCCGGCGTCCAGGGAGGGGTCGGCGAACTGGGCGTTGAACTCCCCGACGTTGCCCACGTGGACGGCGGGCATCCCGCCCGTCCAGGCCCGCGCCCAGTCGGCCAACGGAGCCGGGGCCACCTCGAAGCGGACCAGGCCGGGCGGGGAGCCCCCGGCGCCGCGCGCGCCCATCGCCCGGTAGAAGCCCGCCGCGTACGGGTCGGAGTCGATCAGCAGCCGGTCGACCCCCAGCGCGACGGCCCGGCGCACCGCGTCCAGGTACAGCAGACGACCCACGCCCCGGGCCATCGCGTCCGGTTCCACGAACAGCGACCCGAGCCGTGCGACCCGCCCGCCCCCCGACCCCGGACGCGCACCCTCGTCCTCCGGCTCGTCCTCCGGCTCGTCCTCCAGGGAGGCGAGCCCGAGGAGGCGACCGCGCGCGTCCTCGGCCACCACGATCCGCCGGGCCGCGACCTCCTGCGCCCGGACGCGCAGCTGCGGCGCGCACGCCGCGAGGAAGGCCGCGTCGTAACCCCAGGACGCCTTGGACCGCATCACCAGCGCCGTCAGCGCGCCGGCCTCCGCCGGCAGCGCAGCCCTGACCTTTGCCATTTCCTGACCTCCCCATGGTCCCGGACCAGGGCGTGCGATAGATTCGGCCTCCCCACGGCCCCTTTGGCCGGTCCTGGTCCATCCCTATCCCACCCACGCGGAGACAGGCTTCTCAATGAGCGACATCGTCAACGGACTTGGCCGCACCAGCGCCTACGGAGCCCTCGGACTCGTGCTGCTCGTCCTCGGCATCGTCCTGGTGGACGTGCTGACGCCCGGGAAGCTCCCCAAGCAGATCTGGGAAGAGCGCAACCGCAACGCGGCCCTGATGCTCAGCTCGGCGCTCCTCGGCATCGGCGGCATCGTCTTCACCTCGATCTGGACCACGTACGACGACTTCGGCAAGGGCCTGCTGTCCACCGCGGCCTTCGGCGTCCTCGGCCTCGTCCTGATGGCGGTGGCCTTCCTCGTGCTGGACCTGGTGACCCCGGGCAAGCTCGGGGCCATCGTCGTCGACCCCGAGCCGCACCCGGCCGTCTGGGTCACCGCGGCCTGCAACCTCGCCGTGGCGGCGATCGTCGCCGCGTCCATCGCCTGACCCGGCGCCCCTGAACGCCGGCGAGTCCCAGCTCCGTACGGAGCACTCCGTGGCAGTGCTGGTCCACCAGGGGCGGCGTTTCGATCATCCGGGCATCCCGTTGCGGACGTGG
>NZ_JBEZIB010000080.1:0-8450 GCF_040650855.1 Streptomyces sp. NPDC048606
GAAGGCGTCGTCGCGAAGGCGTCGACCGCGAGGTCGTGCACGGCCGTGTCCCGCTCCACCGGCACACCCACCCGCCACCACGTCGCGGACGACCGGGGCTCACCGGGCCGCAGGTCGCGCCCGGTCAGCAGCCGGCCCACCCACGCACCGGAGCCGTCCACCGCCGGCTGCTGCGCCCCGCCGGGCCCGCCGGGCCGCGCCTTGGCCCGCTCCTGGAACATCGCGCCCAGGGCCACCGGGCCGACCACGGCGGCGGCCACCGCCGCCCGGCCCGGATTCGCCAGCGCCCATTCCCAAAGATCCAGCACCCGCATCACCAATCTGATACACCGTCAGATGACATGATTTGTCAGGCTGTAAACGCGGGTGGCCGGGGGTGAGACACCCCCGGCCACCACCACCCACACCCCACCGGCACCCCTCAGGCGGCCAGCGCCTCCACCGGCACGCCCGCACTCGCCCACACCACCGGCCCCGCCGCCATCCGGTAGGAGTCCGCGTCATCCGCTATCCGCGCCACCGCCGGATGCGTACGCGGATCCAGCACACCCACGCACCGCCCCCGCAGGGCCAGCGCCATCACCACCAGGTCATCGACGTCCCACGCCACGGTCACCACCAGGCGGTGAGAGACCATCACCCGGCCCGCGTGCTCCACCAGACCAGAGGCCAGCGCCGCCACCGAGTCCGCGTACTCCGGGCGCATCCCCCACGCCACACACGCCAGACCGGCCGACACCCCCGCGCGCCCCGGCGACTCGACATCCCACGTGTCATAGGCCCGCACCGCCCGGCACCCCGGCCAACAGACCCACGTAGACCCCGCCGCGGATTCGTCGGGCCGGCCCTCCGGCGGCACCCACACCAGCCCCCCACCCAGACCGGTCACCGCCTGGCCCCCGCCGCCGGCGCGGACACCGCCACCAGCGCCCGGCGCAGCTCGACCGGTTCCGCGAGCCGGGCCCCGCGCCCCGGGGGCTGCACCCACACCCCCACCCGCGCCCCCCGCACCCGCCCCACCCCGGGATCCCTCACCGCCACCCACGCACCCACACCCCGCGCGGACACCCCGGGCACCCCGGCCGCCACCGCCGCGCCCGTCCCCGCCGGCACCAGGCAGTAGTACACATCCGTCCGGAGGTCGGCCACCACCGGCACCCCGGCCAGCACGGCCGGCGCCACCTCCGCCACCTCCTGATACAGCGTCACCGGCAGCACCACCGCATCCCACCGCCGGCCCGCCGGCACCAGCGCCGCCCGCCTCTCCGCCCACTCCGCCCACACCCGCGCCGGCTCCGAATGCGCAGCAGCCACCCACCGCGCCGCCCCAGGCACCATCACGCCCACCCCCGCGCCACCAGGTCCACCAGGACCACACACCAGGCACCCAGGGCCGAAGTCGCCAGCACCACACACACGCCCCGGCTCACCGGCCCTCCTCCGGCCACGTCCACACGTCCCCGGTACGGCCGGCCACCTCGACCAGCGCCGCGCGCATCGCGCGCATAGCCCGGTCGACCACCCGGATCCGGTCCACCTCGGAGGCCGGCACCGCCGACAGCACCGCCGTCGCCCGGCCCCACACCTCCAGCCCGGCCACGCCCGCCGCCGGACGCAGCTCCACCGGCAGCGCCTCGACGGCCGCCACCAACGGGATGCCCAGCGTCAGCAGCCGATCCGCCAGCAGCCCCAGCACATCAGGGGGTGGGGGGCCGCCTGGGCGGTCAAGGGAGGACATGATGCGGTCCCACCGCGCCACCGGCGGAAGGCCGGCCAGGGTGGCGTACAGCTGATCGAATTGGTTGCTCACTGCGTCATGCATGGGGGTCACCCCTCCGGCTGAGCTGCGCGAACGCGCGGAAATGTGCGACACATCACGGATGCGCCGCCGCCATGCCGTATATGCTGCCATTGAATTTCAATGACGGATAGTCAAACTGCTGAAACTCGCCTGATTGATGGTGATCGCGACCCCGCGCGATTGATCCCCCCAGCCCACTACGCTGCGCACCAGCAGGTGGCGCACAACCGGTAAGAAAGTGAGGGCATATGACGAAGGCATCAACCGGTCCTGTGAGCCGAATGCGCATTGCGCGAGGCCTTCAAACTCTCCGAAAGCGTGCGGCACTGACTCAAATCGAGGTGGCCAGAGCTGCGGGCGTCAGCGTCGGCACGGTCAACAGGTACGAATCGTGGCAAGACGCCGGCGCGCTCCGGATCCCCACCATGCGCTCCATCGCAACGGCCTGCGAGGCTACCCCCGCTGAACATGCGGAACTAGAAGATCTCGTGCGGGCGCAACCCGGCTGGTGGCTCGACCACCCCACCCGCCCCAGCATCCTCGACCCGCTCATTGCCATGGAGGCGTACGCCGACACGGAATTGGTATGGGCAAGCACCCTCGTGCCGGGGCTACTTCAAACTGCTTCCTACGCGGAGGCCATCCACCGCGCGGCAGACCCCACGGCCTCCGCCGCCGATATCAGCGCCCACATCGCCACACGCACCGAGCGGCAGCGACGCGTACACGAACGGCTTCACCTGCACGTGGTGCTCGATGAACTGACGCTACGTCGTGCCGTCGGCGGGCCCTCGACCATGGTCGAACAGATCACCCACCTGATCACCGCATCCGAGCACCCGACCGTGGACCTCCGGATACTCCCGGCGGCAACGGGCGCGACACCAGCCGGGCCGGGCGGGCACTTCGTTTTCGTCGGCCGTGACGACCCGCGGCCTCTGGCCTCTGTCGCGCTCGTCTACCTGGAACTCCACAGGAGCGGTTTGTACCTCGACGGGGCCTCTGACCTTGAGCACTACCGCAGCGTCTTCCAGGCCCTCCAAGACCAGGCTTTCCCGCCCGCCGAGACACGGCAGGCACTGATCACCGCACGACAGGAGCACCAGTCATGAGCACCACACGCCCGACCCTCGCCGACCTCACCCAAGCGGGCGTCACCTGGCGCAAAAGCTCGGCCTCAGGGGCGAACAACGAATGCGTCGAAGTCGGCGCCGCCGGTTCCTGGGCTGGAATCCGCGACACCAAGCAAGCCGGAAGGGGCCCGGTCATCATCGTGACTGCTGACGCCCTCGACGCCCTCGTGACGGCCGTCTCCGCCGGCAACCTGTAGGAGCTTCTGCGCCTGGTGCTCAATGTCCCGCACCAGGCCACGGCGCTACCTCAAGGCCGGCCCCGTCGGGGGCCGGCCTTCGTCATTGGCTAGACCAGCGTCGGCTGACGATCCGGCGTACGAGCGTGCGCGTCGTCAGCTCCCGACAGGAGCGCCGCCGCCTCCCGAGCGATCGCCCGCCGGAACTCCGTCCGCCACCGGCGCAGCGTCGACGGGTCCCGCTCCTCCCCCGGAAGATCCGCGAACTCCGAATCAGTCGGCTCCGCTCCGGTCGCCTGCACACGCGCCCGGTACAGCTCCCACCCGGCCAACTTCGCCGGCGACGTCCACCGAGGCGCCGCCTCCCCCGCCGGCGCCGTAATGGCCTCCTCGACCTCCGCCCGCGCAACGTCGAGTGCACCCCTCACGAGCGCCTGTTCCTGGCGCGCAGCGTCGACGTCCGTGCGCAGCTCCGCCAGCGTCCCGCGCACGGTAGCCGCCTCCGCTTGTGCATCCCGTGCAGCCACCCGCGCCCGGCGGTGCTCCTCCACCAGCGCCTCGACGTCCGCGCGCAGCTCCGCGCGACGGGCCTCCGTCGCCTCGACGTCCGCCAGTGCATCCGCGTGCACCCGCCGTGCGGCTTCCGCCTCCGCGACCCGCGCCCGTGCGGCCTCCACCGCCACCTGCGCCGCCTCCGCGCGCGCCTGTGCAGCATCGGCATCCGCCGCCGCCTTCGCCGCGCGAGCCTCCGCCTTCGCCGCGCGCGTCTCGGACACCAGCGCCTCCGCGCTCGGCAGGACCGCCACCTGCTCCAGCAGACCCATCACCGCCGCCGGCGACCGACGGTCCACCCCCGCGAGATCACCTACGAGACCACCCGTCACCATGTACCGAGCCAGCCCCACCCGAGCCCCCTCGTCGCCGGCCAGACCCGCCATCAAAATGGCGCGCTCCGCCCGCTCCTGCGCCTCCTCCCGAGCCGCCGTGGCCCGTGCAAGCCCGCGCGCCGCGCCCCGACCCTGACGACCCTTCGCGTCGGCCTCCGCCACCTGCGTGCGCCCCAGGTCCACCAGCCGTGCAGCGGCGGTCTGGAGACGGGCCTCCGCGTGCATCGCGGCACCGCCGCGGCCGGTCGGGTCGAAGCCGAGACGTGCGAAGGCGTGCGCCCACGCGCGTTCGCGGGCAAGGGTCAGCAGTCGCAGCAGTCCGGGGGTTGCCGCGTCCTCCGACTCGTCGTCGTTGCGGAGGAGTACAGCGTCGAGCTCGAATTCGATCAGCTTCAAGCTGACGAGTGGGACGGCGCCGAAGAAGATCATTGCCGGAAGGCTGTCGCCGGGCGCGTGCAGGGCGTTCATCACGGAGGATCCCCCGGCCAGGCACCAGGCGAGTCGGCGCGCCCGCCGCATCTCACGCGTCCACTCTGTGGCTGTGAGCGCAGCTCGGTACAGGGCTACGAAAGCGGCCAGTTCGGCGCCGTCGAAGATCGCGATAGCCGGCAGCGCCCACAGCGGGCTCAGATGGAGACCGTCCATGCTCGTGGCGTAGCCGTACAGCCCGTGCAGAGACAGCGCCATGCCAGCTGCGCCGATCCGGGCGTACGGGCCGGCAAGCCGGACAGCGTCCCGAAGCGGCGGCTTCTGCACGCGGGTGTGCACACCTCCACGCGCACGGTGCACACCCCGCACGGTGACCAGGGCAAAGAGTGCAAGCGCGGTGACAGTCAGCGCAGCCACGGCCCACAGGGGCATGCCCGTAATCGTGCTGCTGAGCGCCGGCATCGCCGGCCATCCGAGGGCCGTACTCTGGTGGTGCATCGGTGGTCTCCTCCGATCACACGCCCCGGGGTCTCCCTGCCAGGACTGCCCCCGGGGCGAACGTTTTGATGTTCTACATGTATAACGTTTCGCACGTGAAACTGTGCAACGTTATCTAATTGTTCATGCACTTGGGTGCACGTCTCGGCATCGTAGCTGGTGGGAGGCTGCACACGGTGCGCACCAGGGAGACTCGGATTGAAAATTTTTGACGTTATGCATGTATAACGTCAAAACAAAAGCGCGGGGTACGTGCACAACATGCACGCACCCCGCGCCAATAGCCCTACTGCACGGGACGCCCAGGGGTCCCATCCGCCTTCGACGGGCCTAGCAGGCGCACCAACACATCAGGGTCCGCCGTCTTCGCCAGCTCCCGCATCGCGTGACGGACCACCGCCGCCGCCGGGACCGTCATGTCCGCCTCCGCAGCTGCCAGCCGCACCTTACGGAGAAACTCCCTGCACTCCGCGTCGGGAATCCACTGAAGCGGCGTTACTCGCTGCTTGCGTGATGTCGCCTCCCCAGACGCGGCCGGCTGAGCTTCACCCACAACTTCCGCAGACTCGGCGGAGGTCGCCGCGGGTCCCGCTGTTGCGGGTGGAGTCTCCGCAACCGGGGGGACAGTCTCCCGCTCCCTCTCGGCACGGCGACGGTCGCGTTCCTCTTGGCGCTCCTGTGCAGTTTGCTTGCCTTGCCCACCCGCAGCCCGCCGGCCCGCAGTCCGCGAACCGCCAGGATTCCGCACGCCTCGCTTCCGCGACGCGGCCTCTTCCTCCAAAGCATCCAGGGCGCCCGGGGCCTGACCATCAGCCATACGCGATCACACTCTCCACCAGCTCATCGATCGATTCCACGAAGGAGGATGCTTGCTTCGGCACCGGCTCAGAGCAGACCGCGCGATTCAGCGTCCGCTTCTCTAGCCAGAGCGCCTTGTGCACGATGGGACCCGTGACAAGCTGCGCATCTTCCACGATTCGCCGGAGCCGTCGCCTGAAGACCGGCGGCGGCGAACTCACCTTGTTCGGGACGATGAGCAACGGGTAGTCCACAAGCTCCTGAACCATGCCCTCCAGGGCGTTCAGCGATTCCTTGACGAGCACTGTGGGCACTACGATGCAGTTCGCCGCGTTCAGGGCCCCGTAGGTGGCCTCACAGCCACCCGGATGGGTATCCACCACCAGAGGCCGCTGCCACTCCCGCGCCCACGTCTCCAATGCATCTGAGACAACGTCTCTCTCCGGCTGGATGTCCTGCCAGCCCGGCCACGACGGCACAAGATCAGCTTTCTTCGTTCCTCGGACTGGTGTCGGGACCTTCCCCTTCCCGAACGCATCTTCCAGCGGGTATCGCGCGTACTTCTCGTACCGGTAACCCATGCTCTTCGTGCTGCCGCCCAGGTCCCAGTCCAGGTCAACCAAAACCGCGTCGAGCTGGTAGGCCAGTTCGCGGGCAAGCGTGCTCTTGCCGTCGCCGCCTTTCCAGGCCGATGTCACCACGATCGGGGGCTGCCCATCGACGCCCGCCGACCACTCCACCAGCGATTTAGTCATGCCTAACATTATGCATGTATATCCAACTCGACGTGTACAGCGACGCGTGATTGAGCAAGGCATGACAATCCGATCCTGAGTGCCCCCCTCTGACGACTGGTAGCACCAGGTGAACCGCTTTGTTCTAGGTGGCTGTAACGCAAGGAAGGCCTCGGGCTAACCAGCCAAGGCCTCTTCGGTAGCACTAGGCATACCTCTTTGTTCCAGCTTTCTGGAACAAAGAGGTAGCCGCCCATGTGGGAGGGGAGGTATGCCGGTAGCACCAGGTACACCGATCCGTTCCAGTTTCCTGGAACAGACCCGCGCGTCGACCCCACCCGGGGAGGAGGGCACGGCGTCCACCAACCACGGATCCCACCTGACAGGTCCTGGTCGCAGGAAACGAAGTAGGGGGCTGTCGAGTATTCCGACAGCCCCCTACTTCAACAGCACCCTTAGGCGGACAGCCCCAGATTCGCCACTTGACGAGCGAAACGACGACGACGCGCTTCGGTGAACGTTTCAGGGGCCTGCGCCTTCAACTCGGGCACTGCCTGAGGTGAGGCCATCTTCCCGTTCGTGAGTACAGGGTGCAGCTGGTACTTCCCCTGAGTTCCTTCGATCCTCCACGCGATGCCGGCCGCCTTGAGTTCCTTGAAGCCGCGGTTGACGGTGGGCTTCGTGGCTCCCAGCAGCGCGCACATCTCATTCTGACTGATGTCAGCCGCCCCTGTTTCGGGGTCATGAAGGGCCAGGAGCGCACGCAGCACTCGACTCCCAGCGGTGGTCATGTCCACCAACGCCAGCAGCAGCAAGACGTCCCGCGACAGCATGACGGGTTCATCAGTAGGAGGCACAGGCACGTACGAGGTCACGGAGAGCTCCCGATCCAGGTAGGCGAGTCATAGTGGATATTGCTGCGCTGGTCACGCTGATGCCCGGCGCCGGCTTGCCGCACGAAGAGGTGTCACGACTCCAGGGCGAGCCTTCGCGGCCTTGTCCGCCGCCTTCGCGGCCGCTCTGGCCTCCCTCCATGCTGTTGGGTAGTCAGGCTCCGGAATGGTGCAGGCCGGCGCCCCTGAGGCATTCCACTCCTCTTGCCAAAGCTCTTGCTCTGCCGAGGTGCCAGCAACCGTGAGCCAGGGGTTGAGCTGTACGAGAGACCTCTTCACGCCTCGCATCCACCCAATGTGGGTGTACCACTGGCAGGCCTCGTTCACCGACGTCGCAGCGAGGTTACAGCGCGCTTGGAGGTCTCGCTGGTTGACCTTGACGTACCCACGCGGTACCTCCCTCCGCTGCCCAGGACGATCCTTTGTCGCGTCCTGTCCAGCAACCAGCTTGCACCAGACCTGGAACCAGGAACCGGGCATTTTCAGCCCGCCCAGCACATCCATTAGAACCCGGGAGTCAAGGACGTAGCCTGAGACGTCCTCAGTTGCGGCGAAGTCTCGCCCCGTCATCCGTTCAACGCCCAGAACCAGACCCCCTCTTCCGTCTGAGCGTGCGACAACACGTTGTCCGGGCCGAACGATTGGCAGTTGGTCCATGGCACCTTCTTCCGACTGAAGATCAGCAAGGGAAACGGTAGCACTAGGTATACCGCTTTGTTCTGGTCTACTGGAACGAGTCGAAACAAGTTGCTGACTGTCCATCAAGTTACTAAGTGGTACGTTCTATGCGGATGGAACAGGACGAGTTGCTTTGTTCCAGATTTCTGGAACAAAGATTTTAGATAACCGCAGGTCAGAGCAGGTTTTGGCCCTGTTTCTCTATAAAAGGTGTTCAGAACCGAGCAACGCGAGGATCGCTTGGTGCGGCCGAAGGCTGAACCAAGCTCCTTGGTTCGAAGCGCAGCGTAGAACCCCCGTACGGAGTACGGCCTTTGCTCTGGAGCGAAGCGAAGGAGCTTGCATACTGAGGAGGGGCCGCGCAGCGGCCCCAACCCCTTCCCCAACGCGCAGCGGTGGGAGATCGGCAGAGCACACCACAGA
>NZ_JBEZIB010000081.1:0-7899 GCF_040650855.1 Streptomyces sp. NPDC048606
CTGAAACAGCACCCACAGCTCGTCCGGCACCAGCCGTTCAACGATCCCCACCATGACCGCCAGCCTACCAACGAAGCCCAAATGAGATGACGTCTTATTGTCCGCGGCTTCAGTTCCCAGTCCTACGCCGACGTCGTCCGCCACCGCGTCGCCCACGAGCAACACGGAGCCTGTCTACTCGTGGTCGGCGATTTCGACTGCTCCGGCGAGGACATCGAGCGCGACTGGGTGGAGCGCACGGGCTGCTGGAGCTCCGTGATCCGGGTGCTCCTCACGTACGAGCAGACGCGCGCGTACGGGCTCCCGGCGACCGAGGGCAAACGCGACGACCCGAGATGGCCGGCCTTCGCCCGCCGCTACGGCTTCGACATCGAGCACCCCGTCCAGTGGGAAGTGGAAGCGCTAGAGCCGGACGAACTCCAGCGCCTGGTCCTCGTCGCCGTCGATCCGTACATCGACCGCGACGTCCTCGCCCGGCAGATCGCCCGCGAGGAACAGCAACGCCGCGCTTTGGAGGAGTTCGCCGGTCGGTGGGGCACGGAGTGAGCCTTGCCCGGCCTCTACGGCCAGGTGGCGACTTCCTCGATGGTGTCCGCGATCAGGACGGGCAGGTGTTCCATGGCCCGTTCCAGGATCTTCTCGATGGGCACCGCGTGTCGGCTGCCGTCCACGTTGATGTGGTTCGCCCACTGGGCGGGCTGGTAGCGGGCGAGCATCGACAGCGCGTACAGCACCGCCCACCACGCCATCAGCGGGTGGAGCTCACGCGGCAGGCCCGCGACGGTCGGGAAGAAGTAGCGATGCCCGGCGTACTTCCGGGTCATCGCGGACAGGCGTTCCAGACGCTCCTTTCGGCTGCCGGCCTCCGGGGGCATCTTCCAGTGCATGGACAGCCAGCCAGCGTTCGGGTGGCTCCGCTCGTAGTCCGGCTCCGCGTGGTCTCCCGCCCGGTGGCGGGCGAAGTCCTCATACCCGGCGGCGCCGGGGTAGCGCTGCAGGAACTCATCCAGAGCCGTGCGGCTGCCAGCGTCCACTACGCGGTCCAAGATATCGCCGACTTCGACGGTGAGCAGAGGGTGGAAGTCGATGCCTCTGATCATGTCCGTGCTCGCGTACAGGGGCGTGAACCGCTCACGAGCGGTCAGCGGATACTCCAAGTTGGCCGGGAGGGTGTCCCAGACCTCCTCCAACCGCACGACCGTGTCGTTGCCCCAGACCGGTGAGCCCAGCAGCTGGCTGAGCCGCACGAAGCTGCCAGCAGTGCCCGCAGGATCCGTGCGGATCTCGATGTCGGCGAAGTCCAGGTGATAGCCCGAGGCATGGATGCCGTGCGAGACCAGGTTCCAGTCCTCGCCCTTGAGGTCGACGGCTGCGGCCGCGATCGCCCTACCCGCCTGACTCAGGCCATAGAACACCAGCAAGGGACGAGTCTGCGGACCCACGCCCTCAGCCGCCCGAAACATCTGCTGCGCCTGCTCCAGCGCCGTGGCGTACGTCTTTGCCCGCGCCCCACCGCTCGCTCTACCCGGTCGGTCGGAACGGCTGGCCCGCAGCCTCTCCCACGCCTTGGGAGGGTCGATCTGCATGTACATGGTGGGACGCTATCCGACAGCTGATGTCGTCGGAGGGCGTTCCCACGGGCAGCCGAACCGACCTGAGACTGCAACACACCCGCTCGGCCGTGCAACACCGACGCTGCAACACGACTGCGCGTTGCACCCCTGACCTGCACAAACATGGCCAGAAAGCCGTCAAGGGGTCGTGTTGCAGCCCGTGTTGCACCACCGTCCCGGTGCCGGAGGGCAAGCCGAAGGCCCCGGGGGTCACGACGTCCCGGGGCCTCCACTTCGCTGACCTCCCAGCTCAACGACGAGCCGGACAGCCTGTCACGCCCATTCCACGCCCAGCTTCGCGAGTGCGGCGTGCTGGTCGGTGGTGAGCTTGTCGCGTCGGCTCTTGGTGTTGGAGACCCATACGCCCAGCTTCACGATCACCGGCTCGGCCTCGCCGTCGACTGCGATCTCCTCGCCGTGCGCGCGAGGTACCGGCCGGTCCGCGCCCTCCCGCTCCACCCACTGCGCAAGGGCCGCAAGGCCCCGCTGGAAGGCCTGCTGTGCCTTGCTCGGTCTTCTTCGCCCCGCGGCTGGCCGCGGGGGCGGGAGACGGCTTCTGGTCGGGCTGCACGCCCAGCGCGGTAGCCGCTCCTGCTGCTCGGGCAGCAGCCGCGCCCAGTGGGCCGGCTGTTTCTGTTGTTGGAGCCACCGGCCGACGTCGTCGCCGTCGAAGACGACGCCCGGCGCGATGTGGGGCAGAACGCGGTCGGCGTCGACCAGGTCCGCCAGGACCCGGTACTGCCGCTGCCAGTCCAGCGGCCACGGGCAGTCCCAGTCCTCGTCGATCCCGCTCAGCTGCGCCGCGCGCACGGCGGCCCGGTCGGGGTCCTTGCCCAGGCCGTTCTTCGCCCCGGTTCTGCGGAGGTTGGCCATGTGCCGGCCGATGGGCACCATCTCGTCGTCTTCGCCCCACACGGCGTCCTGTCGGGGTGCGAGGTGTCCGGTGGCCTTCCGGTACGAGCGCAGGGCGGCGAGCTTGGTCTCCCATGCCTCCTCGCCCGGCTCCCACACCCCGGTGAGCGACTTCGGCTTCGTCGCCGGCTGCGGACGCGGCGGCTCCACCGGCTTCTTCTGCGGCGGCGACTTCGGGTGTTCGGTCATGGTGAGGGCTGGGCCGATGCCATACGGAAGACGGCGGCGGTTCCACCGGTCGTCGTTTGTATGGGCAGGCCGGGTTTGGAGGCGTTGCCGGGTACCTGCACCCGCTGTCCGGTGCTGCGATTGAGTAGTTGGTACTCGTACGGCGCGGAGTCCGAGGACCTCATCGCCCATTGCTGACGTGGAGCCCTGGCGCAGGCTTCGAGCCGTACGGTGGTCCGGGTGGCCTGCAGGCTCTTGGCGGGCGCGGCCAGACACTTCCCACTGGCGGCATGCTGAAGTGTCAGGAACCCCTCGTCGTCGATGCCACGCCTCCAAACCGATGCGCTGTCATCGCATTTCTGATGGACGGCCGTCTGGTCCGTGCTCACGCCCAGGCACTCGCCCGTGCGCGTGCCGATCAGGCGTACGTCGACCGCGGGTGCCGGGCTGTCGGTGATCAGGTAGGGGCTGTTGGCCACGTTCTCGTTCGGGCGCTGTGCGAGGGCACTGCCGGGTTCGGGGCGGGGGGAGAAGTAGGTGAACTCGTCCTTGGCGCAGTCGAGGACAGCGATGGCCAGGATGTCGTCGCAGCGCGGGGTCGTGTCCTGGGTGCGGCACATGGGATCTCGGCCTTGATCCAGCCGTTTGTCACAGTGGCTGACCCCGAACAGGTGGGTCACCTCGTGTGACATGGCCAACTCGCCGGCGCAGGGCCAGTTGACCGCGGCGGTCCCCGTGTGCAGGTCTGCCCTGGAGGCCGGCTTGGGTTCCGAGGCGACGCCGCAGAGCCTGACGTCCGTGTCGAAGAAGTACAGGGTTCGGGTCCTGTCGAAGCGATCTCGTTCCGGGCCCTCCAGCTCCGCACCCTTCTGCGCGATGACGGCGTCGGCGGCCTTGTGGCTTTCCGCGAAGTTGGGCGCCGATGCCGGCAGGCCGGGCAGGCTCAGCGTCATGACCTCGGCCTGGCAGGAGGCGTCCTGTATGAGACGAGGGCGTCGGCTGTCCTTCTGGCCGAAGCGCCGCGCGCTCGCTTCGAATATCTGGTCGATGTTCCACAGGACCTGTCGGATGTGCCGTACGGCTTCCGGCCGGGCCGGCTTCTCGGCCTTGTGGACGTAGACGGCCTGGTACCACCCCTTGTCCGGGCTGTCCTGGCTGTCGCAGGCGACGGGCAGGACGAGCGGCTGTTCCTGTGCCGCGCGGGTACTGGTCTCCTCGGCCGCCCATCCGGGCAAGCCGGCAGCGGACCAGCTCACCGCGGCGGCGGCGGCAAGCGCCAGAGCGATGAGGCGTTTCTTGCGTGCGTGAGGACGGTGCGTCATGGCCTGAGCTCCTTGATTCTGGAGCGGCGAGACAGCAGCACACCGGGCCGTCGTGGAGGTCAAGTCGCATACTCTACGCGGCGGACTGCGGCGAGAAGTCAATCCTGTAGGGCAAAAATTGTCATTTTGTGAGCAGGTTTGAGGCGAGGGTGGTCTAAACCTGTTTTGCTGGTCGGCATTCACCGAACGCGGAACCGAGTCGGGTAGCGCCAGGCCGCCGTGGAGATCGACCCAGGCTGGCAATCACTCGTTCCTCCCTCACCGCCAAGGGTCGCCACCGGTCATCAGTTCCGACCGGCAGCGCGAGTCGGCGAACGCCTCACCCGGACCGCCGGCCCGACCCACCGCGCCTGACCCGTGCGGTGGCGCAGGCATCTGCACCGCTGTGGTCTCGGTCGGATGGACAACCTTGGCGGCGCGCATGCAACGAGGACTTCTCCCCTCCTGGAAATACCGGCCACCACCCTGACCGGCCGGCCTCGACAACAACAAGCCGCCCTCGAGGCGGAACCGGACGACCCCCGTTTCCCGTCGGGGTTTACAAGCCGTTCCCCGCACCGAGAGGGGAGCTGTCACGCCGCGGACGACAACCGCGCCTGACGCCTCCCCACTCCCCAGAACCATGGAGACCGCTCATGAGTTCTCATGCCCGCAAGCGGCGAGTCAAACGACTCGTCGCACCGCCGGCAGCGCTCACCGTACTGCCCGCTACACCGTGGCCCAGGCCGGGCAGCAGCCCCGCACCCCGCCGACCGGCGACCTGACAACGTTGTCGACTACCTCCACCACAAGCGCATCGTCCCCGACGACGGCTCGGCCGCGAGGCGTCACAGAGCAGGGCAGGCTGGTCTTCAGTGACGAGTTCGACTACGACGGCGAGGAAACTCCCGCGGGCGACGCAGCCTCAAAGCTCGGAGCGCGCTGGGGAGACGTACATGCATGACATGCCCACGCATGCCACCTGCCGCGCGCCGCAAACCGGACAGCAACCTCCCTCTGGCGCGCCAACCCACTGACAGGACCACTTCATGGTGCATAGCCCTTCCCGCGTACTCGTCGTCGTCACGGCCGCGCTCCTCACGGCGGCAGCTCTCACCGCGGCGCTCGTTCATGGCTCCACCGCGCGACACGAATCCCGCGATGTCCACTACGCAACCTACGCGGACGCGGTCCGTGCAGGTGAACAGACCCGCGGCTGGCTACCTGCCTGGGTACCGCAGGATGCCACCGACTTGCGTCTGTTCTACCGCGTCGACTCCGGTTTCACAGCCGTGCGCTTCACGCTCGCCATCGACGCGATTCCACCCGGGTGCGTCCGCACCACCGAGCCGCCCGCAGGTCCCCAGCACACGTTGCCCCAGTGGTGGCAGACAGGCCGAAGCGACGCCGACTGGTACAGCTGCCTCGGAATGTTCCTGTCCGTCAGAGACCAAGTGGCCCAGTCCTGGCTGGAGACAGCCTGACCAAGGCCATTGACGCACCGATCAGAGCGTCGCCGGTGGGCTTCGTTCAAGCCCCTACCAGCTGCATTCTCCCTGTCGGAGTGGCGGCGTCATCGGCGCGGGGCGCGGGGAGAGCGGCGGGTTCACCAGCAGGGCCGATCGCTCGGTTGCTGTGGAGGTGCGTCCCGGGTTCTGGTCCGATCAGGTGGCGTCGGGGTGACGCACCGGGCTCGGGTGGTCAGGCGGATCGATTCGCCGCCGGTGACCGCTCCTAGGGTCGGGCACGCACCATCCGAGAACATCTTCGATCACTTCCGGAAGGGACCCATCGTCTCCTCCGTGAGCCGGAGGAGACGGCGCCGGGAGTTCCTGCCTACGCCCAGTCCACGCCCAGTTTCGTGAGGGCGGCGTGTTGGTCGGCGGTGAGTTTGTGGCGTCGGCTTTTGGTGTTGGAGACCCATACGCCCAGTTTCACGACGGTCGGCTCGGCCTCGCCTTCGACGGTGATCTCCTCGCCGTGCGCGCGGGGTACCGGTCGGTCCGCGCCTTCCCGTTCCATCCACTGCGCAAGGGCCGCAAGTCCCCGTTGGAACGCCTGCTGCGCCTTGCTCGGGCCCTTCGTCCCGCGGTTGGCTGCGGGGGCGGGAGGGGGTGTCTGGTCGGGCTGCACGCCCACCCTGGTCAGCCGTTCCTGCTGCTCGGGCAGCAGCCGTGCCCAGGTGGCCGGCTGCTTTTGCTGCTGGAGCCATCGTCCGATGTCGTCGCCGTCGTAGACGACGCCCGGCGCGATGTGGGGCAGGATGCTGCCGGCTTCGGCCAGGTCCGCCAGGATCCGGTAGTGGCGTTGCCAGTCGAGTGGCCAGGGGCAGTTCCAGTCCTCGTCGATCCCGGTCAGCTGCGCCGCGCGCTCCGCCGCCCGGTCCGGGTCCTTGCCCAGGCCGTTCTTCGCGCCCTTGCGGCGGAGGTTGGCCAGGTGCTGTCCGATGGGCACCATCTCGTCGTCCTCGCCCCACATGGCGTCCTGTCGGGGTGCGAGGTGTCCGGTGGCCCGCCGGTACGAGCGCAGGGCGGCGAGCTTGGCCTCCCACGCCTCCTCGCCGGGCTCCCACACCATCCCGGCCTCCGGGGCGTCCAGGAGGACCTTGCGCCGGTCCTCGAGTTCCCCGGCGCGCAGGGCCTTGCGCTGCTGGTGCACCCAGCGGCCGAGGGGGAACGTCTTGGTGACGCCGACCTCGACCTCGACGTCGTACGGGACGGCGTGGACGCCGGTGATCTCGTTCTCGGTCCGCCACCGCAGCAGTGCCTGGTAGCCCTCCAGCCAGACCAGGGACTCCGGCCGGTAGACCCGGGTGCGCAGGAACGCGGCGATCGTGGCCGGGTCGCGCGGGCTGGAGAAGTGCAGCAGTGCCGACTCGGCCGCGGCGTCGGCGCCGTCCTCCTGGTCCTCGCCCTCGCTGCCGGTGCCGACGATCTGTCCGTCCTCGTCGCGCCGCAGGTGGGTTTTGCGTTTGCCGCTGGTGAGGGCGCGGGAGGCGAGCTGCTCGACGAGGCGCTCGTCATGCGAGCGCAGGCCCTGGAGTACGGCCACCAAGCCGGCATACGAGGCGGAGGCGACCATGTCGGTCGGATCCTCGTTCGGCTCCAGGAAGACCGGCACGATGATGCGGGCGATCTTCGTGGACCTGTCCTTGTTGAGCCGGAGGGCCCGGCCGATGTTCTGGACGATCTCGACCTGGGAGCCGCGGGTGTCGGCGAAGCAGATCGCCTCCACCCCCCGCTCGCCGGTGATGTCCACGCCCTCGCCCAAGACCCGCACGGAGGCGAGGAACGCCCGGTGCACGCGGTGGCCGGTGGCGTCGATGCCGTTGGCGAACTGCCGCAGGGTCTCGCGGCGTTCGGTGACGAGGTGGTCCCCGCACAGCCACGCCGCCCACACCCGGTCCGGCGGGACGTGACGGCCGGCCTCCAGCTCGTAGAACTCCGCGTCGATCGACGACGCGGGGAGCTGCTCCGCGGCCGCCAGATCGGCGTCGGTGGCGTCGGTGGCGTACAGCTCGGCCGCGGTCTTGGGCAGCTTCTCCGCGAACGCGGCGGCTTCCTGCACCTTCTGGTGGAAGGTCATGACGGTGCGCAGGTTGTATGCCGCGGCGTGCTCCAGGAGCGCGGTCTGCAGGAGCGCCAGGCGCCGGCCTCGCTGTGCTTCCTCTGTCTCGCCGAGGGCGGGGGAGGGGTCGCGGATTTCCAGGACGTCGATCTCGAATCCGGCGAGGATCCCCCGCTCGATCGCCTCGGACAGGCCGAGCTCGGCGATCCAGGCGCCGTAGGTGCCGTTCGGGTCGTCGACCATGTGCGATGTGTCGGTTTGGTGTCAGTGGGGGTTGGCAGTGACGGTCCGTCAGCCGGTGGTGTTCGTGCTGGTCCCATGACTGGGGGGCGTGTCTC
>NZ_JBEZIB010000082.1:0-7358 GCF_040650855.1 Streptomyces sp. NPDC048606
GTGACTCGCCACCCAACGACGGAGCTGGGCGCGGCTGAACCCCAAGCAGCAGGCACGGCTCGGTGCGCTCGGCGTCACCCCCTCGCGGGTCGTACGGGCCCGTACGACGCCCGCGAAAAACCCGGCCGGAACCGGCACGCCCCCACACACCGGACAAGAAACCGTACGCATACCCGTCACGCTACCCAGCCCGGCCACCATCCCCACGGCAACCCAGCAACCCGGCAGCAAGCGGCCGCAGCAGACGGCCCATCAGGGAACGCCCCGGCCGCCCGCCGCCGGCGGCGGACTCGGAGACTCGGAGGCGGCGCACCCCGGCTACGGCGGCCTGACGTCCGCCTGGGCCGGGTCGGCGGCCAGGAGGGCCGGCGCAGGCCGAGGCCGCCCTGGAGCGGGCCGGCACGGCGGGCGCGGGCACCCGGGCCATCGTCGAGGAGCTCCTCGTCGGGCCCCAGTTCAGCGTGGAGGCCTTCTCCGAGCAGGGCGAGCACGTCGTGGCCACCATCACCCGCAAGTACTCCGACCCGGTCAGCCTGGTCGAACTGGGACACGTGATGCCCGCCCCGCTGGACGCGGAGCAGGCGGCGGCGATCGAGCGGCAGGTGGTCGTGAGCCTGGAGGCGCTGGGCGTCGAGTTCGGGCCCACCCACACCGAGGTCATCCTCACCGAGCGCGGACCGCGCATCATCGAGACGCATCTGCGCACCGGCGGCGACGAGTTGTGGAACATGGTGACGGATGCGACGGGCGTCGACCTCATCGAATCGCAGCTGCGCCAGGTCCTCGGCGAGAAGGTGCTCCCGGAGATCCGGCAGACCCTGGGCGACCCCGGACCGGGCGCGGCGGACGGAAGCCATCTGGTTCGCCGGCTCCCCTGCCGAGGGCACCCTCGTCGAGGTGTCCGGCGCCGACGCCGTGCGCCCCGAGCACGTCAAGCTGCACATCCTCGCCGCTTCGGGCGCCGAGCTGGCGGGCCTGCAGAACAGCTTCTCCCGGCTCGCGTGGGCGCGGGCGCACGCCGACACCGCCGAAGAGGCCCTCGCGGCGGCCAGGGAGGCGATCGACGCCCTGTCCTTCGTCACACGTGTCGGTGCCGTCCGGACCGAACTCATCTGATCGGCGCGCGTATCCACCGAGGGAAGAACCCCGTTGCGGCGGCGGTGCGGGCAGTGGTACTCCAGCCCCATGGAAGATCTCGTCACCCAGCGGCTCGTGCTTCACCCGCTCAGCGTCCCAGAAGCGGAATCCCTGGCGCGGGGCAAACCGCGGGAGCACGAACGATGGGCCCCTGACTATCCCACCGCGGCCGATATCGCGGGGGCCCGACGCCACCTCGACACCTGCGCCCTACGGGACGACCCGCAGCCCTTCGGCCCCTACGAGATCCGCCGCCGGGAGGACGGCGAGGCCATCGGCGGCCTCGGCTTCCACGGGCCGCCGGACGAGAACGGCACGGTCACCATCGGATACGGCCTCGCCCCCTCCGCCCAGGGTCGGGGCTACGCGACGGAGGCCCTGCGCGCCCTGCTGGAGTTCGCCCGCACACACGGGGTCACCCAGGTCGTCGGCGACACGGACCGGGCCAACCTAGCCTCGCAACGCGTGATGGCGGCAGCCGGCATGGAACCGGTCGGGGAGGACGAACGCCTCAAGTACTACGCCCTCCACTGGCCGCCGCAGGGGGTGAGGTCGTGACGTGACCAGCTGAAAGCCCGCCCCACCAGGCCGGAGGCAATCGGCCGACTGCCCCCGTGATCCACGAACCGGCAAGCCTTTCCTTGCCGAACCCGTACAGCAACCCACCAACACCCAGCCCAGCCCAGCCCAGCCCAGCCCAGCCACAGATCCCAGACCCCAACACCCCCTCCACAACCCACACCCGACCCCACAACCACAACCCTCCACCCCCCTCCACAGATAAATGTCTGAGCAGAAACGACCTCACTCACCGGCCCTGACCTGTACAAACACAAGATCAACAGAAAACGCGGTTCCCCCCGCGCTTCCCCCTCCGCTTCCCACGCCAGCAGGCCCCAGCCGCGACCGAACCGAACGCCCCTCGGAAGTCGAGCGTCTGCGAGACGAACACCGATGCGGACGCCTGCGCGCCCGACGACACCGGCGACCGTCCTGCCGACAGAACGACCCAGAAGGCCTCCGCAACGAACCTCACCGGTCCACCCACTGGTGACTGGACCGGTGAACCCAGCGGTGAGTTCCTCAACGACATCACCCAGCGGCGAGCCCAGCCGGTGAACTCACCGGGCAGTGAACTCACCGACCGGTGAGTCCAGTGGTGAGTTCCTCGATGAGTCCACCAGCCGGTAAGTGGACCGGTGATCGAGCCGGTGAACTCACCGGTGAGTCCCGAAAGACAGAACCACCTCACCACCCGGGCCGAAACGAGGCGCCCCACCGCGCCGCCGCCAGCCCCCGGCACACGGACAGACCTCTCCCCTCGGCTATCGCGAGGAAAGAGAGGTATCGATTTCCGAACAGGGCTTGCCCACGGGCCCTGAACTGCACGAATGGAAGATCACCGGAATCGGGGGTCCCACCTGCGGTCACACCCGCGGTCCCCCGCCCAGTACAACCGTGCAGACACCTCTCCAGCCCCCTTCCGGTACAACCCGGTAGAGCGAGTCGAAGCCGTCGGCGTTGAAGTTGTGGAGCACGTCGCGGACCCGATCGTCACGGGTGAACGACACCTCGGCGATCTTCGCGACCGGCATGCCCTGAACGGACAGCAGCACCATCTGCGCGCCGCCAGGTCACCACAGAGCTGTGCCTCTGCGGACTATCCGCAGTAGCCATCGGCCCTCGTTGTCATCGATCAAGCGAACGCGCACTCGTTCTGCCACCTGGATGGCTTGGCGGCCCGATGCCGCTGGAGTGTCAGGTTCAGGAAGAGTCGTTGGAGTCGGCTGCGAGTGTTTTGCCTGCGACCTTTGACCTGGTGACGCCATCGACTGTCACACAGATACCAAAGACACGATCGTGGCTGGTCCAGCCGTTGACGAGGCCACGGTTGTTACTGATCTGCACCCGCTTCCTGGCGGTGTCCACGGACGACACCAAGTGCAGGTACACCGTCCCTGCGACACGAGCGAGGACGATGTCCCCGATTTCCAACTTCGACGGGTCGACCGGAGCAACGACCACCTGCTGCCGGCTGCGTATCAGCGGGACCATCGAGGAGCCGCTGGGGCGGAACGTCACGGTGGCCCCGCCGGCAACCCTGCCTGCCACTGCATCCAATGCACCCATCCGGCGATCGTTTCAGATTCCCCGGCATCACCCCACCGATTTACTCTTCCGTGCCCCACCAGCGAGGCGAACGTTGCCTGATACGGCACCAGCAACTTTCCGACATCGCCGCGGATCGGGCGGGCGGGCTTCAGGAAGAGGGATCCCACGCCTCGGGGCCGCCGCCTCGCCACTCCACGAAGTCCAGGTCGGTGAGGTCCACGTCCTCTGCGTCGTCATATTCCCAGGTGGAGGGGCTGAGGCGGAGATTACAGTGCCGCTCATGACGAATGGATCGCTGTTGCTCACCCCCACCCAGTTCCTCAGCGCGGGTGAGCGGCTGCTGCACGGGAAGGACGTGGCCGCAGCCGTGGGGGCCGGGCGGGCGGAGGACTGGGTACGGCTCGACGCGGATGTCTTCAACGGGACCCTGAGCCGGGTGGCCGGGTGGAAGTTCTCGGAAACGCTCCGGGTGGGCTTCCACTGGTTCGACCGACGTGAGATCGCGGACTGGGACACCGCCCCCTACTGGGCCGGGGACGGCCCGCTCCGGGAAGGCCCGCCCTCCGAGTCCGAGCTCGCGCTGTGCCTGTGCCATGCCGACCCGCGGGTCCGGGCGGCGGCACTGGACGCCGGGGGTGCGGCGGCGCCGCTACCGCTGCTCCTGCTGCGCTGCGCGGACAACGACCAGGGCGTGCGGGAGCGGGCCCGTACCGCCTTCGCGACGGCCCTCACGGCGGCCGGTGCCGACTCCGTGCGTTCCCTGGTCGTACTGGCGCTGCGCGTCGGCATCCGCAGACATGGGCATTGGGCGCGCGTCGCGGTGCTCGCGCGGGCGGGCGGCGTCCGGGAGGCTGCCGTACGGGAGTTGCTGGCCTGCGAAGGCTGGCAGGGGTCCGACGCCAGGACGGCGGGCATACGGGCCGGGGCGGAGGCCGGGGCACTGGACGCGGACGCCTTGTACGGGATCGCCCTGACCGCTGACCGGTCGAACGCGGAACGCTTCGAAGCGATCCGCGCCGCGCTCGCGTCAGGGCGGCACACGGCGGCACGGAAACGATTCCTCGACTTCCTTGCCAGGTGCGAGGGGTCCCAGGTGCGGCTCCGCGCCCTCAGGTACGCGCTCTCCGCCCGGCTGCCGTCCGTAAGCGACCTGGCGGCACTCGCCGTCGGACATCGCGACCGGAGGGTCCGGCGGCTCGCCGCCCGGGCGGCCCTGGAGCTGCCCGGTGCGGACGCGGTCCTCAGCGAGCTGCTCACCTCGCACGACAGTGACGTACGAGGCGCGGCCGTTGGGCGGCTGCGTGCCGGCGGACGCTCCGAGGGCCTCGTGCGGTACCTGGCCGACCCCTCCTCCTGGGTGCGGGCCGTCGCGTGCCGTGAGCTGCGCGCCGCCGGCGGGGACCCGCACGCCCGGTACCGTGCGTGGTGCGCCGACCCGGAGGCGGTGACGCCCGCCGCGGTGAGCGGCCTGGCCGAAGGCCGGGACCCCCGGGACAGCGCGCTGCTCCACACGCTGACCCGGCACGCCGACGGGGCCGTACGCGCCCGGGCGCTCGGCGGGTTGCGACGGCTGGGCGTCCTGGGCGCCGACGCGCTGGCCCGGTACGCAGGCGATCCCGACCCGCGCGTCGCGGCAGTCGTACTGCGGGGCCTGCGTGACGACCCCGCCGTCATGCGTACGCTGCTCGGCCATCCGCACGGGTGGGTGCGGGGCGCGGCCCTGACCCACCTCTCGAACCGGCACGCCATCGGCTGGGAGGAAGCCTTGCCCTTCCTGTCCGACCCGGCGAAGGAAACGTCCAGGGCCGCGCGCGGTGCCCTGCGGAGCCGGCGGAGCCGGATTCCGGAGGGAAGCCTCGTCGCCCTTGCCGCACCGGGCGAGGCGGCCGAGAGGCGGGCACTGGCGGTGGAGCTGCTGAAGGACTCCTTCGAGCCTGAGCCCCTGCTCACCGTGCTGCGACTGGTGGACGACCCGCTGCCCGCGGTACGTGCCGCCGCCCGCGTCGGCGCGCTGCGGGTCCTGTGGGACCGTGATGCCGCGCGGGGCCGCCACGCGGACGAGATCCGCGCTCTCGCCGAGAGGCACGCGCAGCGCATCGTCGTCTGGAGGGCCGAGCAGAGGAAGCGCCGTCGGGCTTCGAAAGGAAGCTGAGCCGCCCTCAGCGTGCCGTTCGGCCCCTGCCGTCCGGCGGTGGCGGTTCGGTTTCGTTTCGCCGGTGGGGGTGACCCGGGCGGTCCATGACCAGGGTTCCGGAGGTGGATCCCAGATCACCTCGACGTCGGTGGGTTCAGGAACCTACACACGAAGACGGGCACGCCGCCCCGTACACCGAAACCCACTCGGCTTGAAGAACCAGCGGCCCGCCACCCGCTACGACGTCGGACGCGTCCTCGCGACCGGCGAGCCCTACACCTGCCCCGCACACCACCAAATCGGCACGAAACCCGACGTGTCACGCCAGTTCCCAGCTGACGGGCGTCCACATAGATCCGGTCCCGACACCATCAAGCAGGATGGGCAGCATGGACGCGAACGAAAGCCTGCCCCTCGAAGACCTCGTGCGCTGGAACGGTGAGCTTTCCGAGCTCATCAGAGGCGTTCGGCACAGCGAACCGACATCAACTGTCACCTTCCGCCGCGCCCACGCCGTATCCGCTGTTGAGAAGGTCACTGCAGGACTCGCCACCCCAGGTCAGCTCGTCGACTGGGGACACGCCCTCCACTTCGAGGAACAGGTGGACGTCGAGGAAGCACACCGGAACTTGCTGACCCAGTTCCTCGTCGAAATCTCGACCCCCGAGCTGTTCGAACCAGTCGCCAGTGACGTCTGCCAACGGTGGCTGCGCGTCTTGCAGACGTCTATGGCCTCCGATGCCGAAGCGGCCGGACGTTAAACAGCAAGCTCATTCTGAAACGATCAGTTAACCGCAGTGCTCGGTGTCCGAGAGGTCGTAGTGGACCTGATTCGAGATCTCCTCGGTCTTACGCGGCTTATCCTCCTCCTTCCTGGTACGGTCGCGGACTGTCCAGGTTCCGGAGGGGTCCTGGGCATCGGTGAAGTGGAGCTCTGCGGGTGTGGTCTCCGCCGAGAGCACGAATTCGCTTCCGTCGGGAAGGGTCCGGAGCAGCGGGGACAACGACCACTGTGTGCAGCCGCTCAGGCTCCCGATGTCGATGTAGGTTCCGCCATCGAAGGCCACGACGACGTCGCAGCACCCCGCCGTCGCCCAGGTGCCCGGCAACGAAGCCGCGCAGCTGATCGCGCACCGCGTCCTCATCCCACACCGCCCCAGACAGTAGGTGCTGGAGCCGGTAGGGCCGATCGTGCCCGGCCGCCTGCGCGATGGCCCAGCAGTTGCCAGACACTTCCGGGCACAGCAGCCCCTGCACATACGCCGCCGCGTTCGCCCGCAGGTCACGCCGCGAGAAGAGCGGTGCTATGAGCCCGGCAAGCTCCGCGACGTGCGCCTCGAACGCGCCCACGCCGGCAGTGGCGGCGCAGCCCGCCCCGTATTCAACTTGAGTCACTCCATGATGATCACGGGCGGTCTGATCGACGGCGACATCGTCGGCTTCCTTGCTGTCAGACCTCCCGTTTACGGTGGTGGCATGCGTTATCTGGTTGAAGCGTTCGCCGTCGGGGCACTGCGTCGTGGAGTAGAGATCGAGCAGTTCCTCGGACCGAAGGAACACAATGGCGAGCGAGGCGTCGCATGGGTGGAGATCTGGCCGCGAGAGCAGGGATACGTGATCACGCTGTACGGCGGCGTGGATCGGGCCGACGGCTACCAGGGACAGCGGAATCTCTACGAGCTTCCACCGTTCCTCTACCCGCATGAGGACGACGAGGATATGCCCTTCTGTGAACTCGGGATCGCTTCCGAGCCGCTGGGGGCGCTCGAGCTGGCAGAGTCGTTGACCGGGGCAGTCCGGAGCAGATGGATGAACCGTGGCCTCGGCATGGACGAATACGCCGACTACGTACGAGCGGGCAGCCCAAGTGTGTGGCCCGTCAGCTAAGGGCTGTCCCGTAAACGAGCTCTGTGAGCGGGACTCGGTTCAGGCATGTAGCTTCGTCGTCGGAGGTTTCGCTCGTGCTGTTCAGGCC
>NZ_JBEZIB010000083.1:0-7091 GCF_040650855.1 Streptomyces sp. NPDC048606
GCCTCGATGGGACTTGCGGGCCACGTACGACGCGGGGAGTTCCGGCGAATGGCCCGCCACGAGGTCATCTCGCGGCGGGCGGTTGCCGGCCCCGTACGGTTTCATGCCCCTCTGCTGGCCAGCTGCTGGTTCGCGTGCACGAACTCCGCCAGCCGGCGCAGCCCCTCATCGAGTTCGGCCGGATCGCCCGCGAGGGTGACGCGGACACATGCCGCGCCTTGCCGGCCGAAGGAGTCGCCGGGGCAGACGCAGACCTGTCGCTCGCGCAGCGCCCGGTAGGCGAACTCGCGTGCGTCCATGCCGGTCGAGGAGATGTCGAGGAAGAGGTAAAAGGCGGCCGAGGGACGGACGTACGACAGGCCGTTGACGTCGCCGAGGATCCTGTCCGCCTTCTCGACCCGTGCCGCGATCTCCTCGCGGACGCCGCGTGCGAAGTCCGTACTGTCGTCCCGTGAGACGTAGGCGAGCGCCGCCTCCTGCATCAGGCCGGGGCCGCAGGAGAAGAACAGCGAGCTGTAGTCGACCAGCTTGCCGATCAGCTCGGTGTTCTCGCTGACCGCGCAGCCCACCCGCAGGCCCGGCGCGGCGGCGTCTTTCGACAGCGAGTACAGATAGGTGACACCGGGGCGATGGCGGGGCGCGGGCGTCTGCCCGTCGAAGACCAGGTTCTTGTAGGTCTCGTCGAACAGGCAGTGCAGCCCGTGCCGGTCCGCCAGGTCCAGCAACGCGTCCAGCCTGCCGGGCTCCATGACGGTGCCCAGCGGGTTGGACGGGGAGTTGACCACCAGGCAGTGGATGCCGGGGTTGTCGCGGACCAGCCGCTCGATCCCCTGCGGGTCCGGGTTCCAGCCGTCGGTCGGGTCCAGCGGGTAGGTGATCACGCGCAGGCCGTTGAACTCCGCCCCCAGGAAGTAGGTGGGGAAGCCGGGGTCGGGGATCAGCACTGCATCGCCCGGGTCACAGGTCACCCCGAGGTACTGGCTGATCAGCGCATTCGCCGGGGCTACGACGACGTTGCGCTCGGTGAAGGCGACACCCTTCTCCTGTGCGTACCGGCGGGCGAAGGCCTGCCGCAGCGACGGGGTGCCGCCCGAGGCGACGTAGCCGAGCTGAGGGCTCTCGGTGGCGGCCCGCAGTGCGCGGACGACGTGCGGATTGACGAAGCCCTTGGTGTCGCCGATCTCCAGATGGATCACCGGGACGCCGCTCCGTTCCAGGTCCTGCGCGGCGGACAGGATCTCGAACATCGGCTGGGGCCGGAAGACGCGGGAGCGTTTCGACAGTGCGTGCATGGTCGCTCCTCAGGTCCGAGACGCGGCGGTAAGGCGGCGGTCGGTCGTCTCGCGGATGGCTGTCGCGAGGATGTAGAGGCCCCGGGCGAACGTCTCCTCGGCGATGTTCAGCGGGGGCAGCAGCCGCAGCACCCGGTCGTCACGGCCGCCGCGTTCGATCAGCAGGCCCGCGTCGAAGCACGCTTGCTGGATCTCCCGGGCCAGGTCGGCGGCACTCACCTCGTGGGTGCCGGCCAGCTCCACGCCGATCATCAGGCCCTTGCCCCGCACGTCGAGCACGCTGGGCAGCTCCTCTGCCAATGGGGCGAGGGCGGCGAAGGCCTGGGCCGAGCGTTCGCGGACATTGGCCAGGACGTCCTCCTTCTCGAAGACGTCCATCACGGCGAGGCCAGCGGCGAAGGCCAGCTGGTTGCCGCGGAAGGTGCCGATGTGGGAGCCGGGCTCCCAGACGTCCAGTGCCTCGTCGTAGATCATCAGCGAGACGGGCAGACCGCCGCCGACCGCCTTGGACAGCAGGATGACGTCCGGCTCGATGCCGTACTGCTCGAACGCGAACCAGGTGCCGGTACGGCCGGCGCCGGTCTGGATCTCGTCCACGATCAGCGGCACCCCGGCGGCCCGGGTCGCCTCGCGCAGCCGGCGTACGAACTCCGGGTGTGCGGGGACGGACCCGCCCTCGCCCTGGACCAGCTCCACGATCACCGCTGCAGGGGTGGTGAAGCCCGCGTGGCTGTCCTCCAGCGAAGACTCCAGCATGGCGACGCAGTTGACGTCGCAGGTGTCCGAGGACAGCTTCAGCGGGCACTGCGCGCAGTAGGAGTACGGCATGAAGTGGACACCGGGCATCAGGTTGCCGATACGGCGCTTCGGTGCGACCAGGCTGGTCAGCGCCATGGCGCCGGCCGTGCAGCCGTGGTAGCCGCCCTGGTAGGCGATGACCTCGCTGCGGCCCGTCGCCGTCTTGCACAGCTTGACCGCCGCCTCCACGGCGTCGGCGCCGGTGGGGCCGCAGAAGTGCATCCGCATCCGGTCGCGCATGCCCTCGGGCAGCATCTCCAGATGGCGGCGGGTGAACTCTGCCTTCACCGGGGTCGGGATGTCCAGGCCGTGGGTGAGCAGCGGGAGCTGCTCCACGATCGCGTCGAGGACCTGGGGATGGCCGTGGCCGAGGGCGAGTACGCCCGCGCCGCTGAGGAAGTCGATGTAGGACTTGCCCTCCATGTCCAACACATGGCTGCCGGACGCGCGCCGGATGGCGAGCGGGAGGTTGCGGGGGTAGGTGCGGGCGTTGGACTCGTGGCGTTCCTGGAACTCCAGCAGCTCCGCGTTGCCGTGCATGTGGTGCGTTTCCTCCATCGGATCAGGCGGCGGTGGTGTTGGCGGTGCCGGCGCCCGGGGCGCGGCAGTCCGGGCCGGTGAGGTGGCTGTGTAGCGAGGAGGCGATGTCCCGCGCGCGCAGGGCGAGGAGGCTGAAGGAGCCGGCGTCGCCCATGCCGTGCGAGGTCTCGCACAGGCCGTTGAGGTACACCAGCGGGAACGGCGCGTCGGGGTCCGCTGCGGGGAGTCGGTAGTCACGGCCGACGTCGGCCCGCCCCGATGCGGTGGCCCGTACCCCGGCCGCGATACCGTTCAGCAGGGCGGGCAGGAACTCTCCACCTTCCTTGGGCGAGCCGAGGTCCCTGAAGCCGGTGGCGAGGACGACCAGGTCGGCCTGGAGCTCTTCCGTATCGCCCGTGTACCGCTCGCGTAGGGAGAGGGTCACCCGCTCGCCGTCCGCGGCGCAGCCCTCGATGTCGGTGCAGCGCCGCACGTCGACGCGCTCGGCGCCGTCGAGCCGGTCCTCGTGCATCTTCAGGTACAACGTGTGGATGACATCGATGTCGGCGGCGGAGTAGTTGGTGTACCGAAGGTCCCGGTTGAGGGCCTTCTTGGCGTCCTCGGAGGCCTCGTAGTAGTAGTCGGTGAACTCCGGGAGGTAGACCTCGTCCATGAAGGGGCTGGTGTCCTTCTGTCGGTATCCGAAGGACCGGACGAGGCCCGTGACCTGGCCGTGGGGCAGCTGGGAGCGCAGGTCGAGGACGAGTTCCACGGCGCTCTGGCTGCCGCCGACCACGACCACCCGCGGTTCGCGGTGCCCCGCGACCTCGGACAGCGCGTCCAGGTACTCCGTGAAGTGACGCACGCGCGGATGTGCGATGGAGGTGAAGGGCTCCGGGACGTTCGGGGCGCGGCCCGGAGCCGCCACCACGGCGGGCGCGCGCAGTTCGGAGCCGTCGGCCAGCCGGACGACCGCGGTGGCGGGGTTACGGCCGTCGCGCAAGACCTCGGTGACGCGCGCGTCGTAGCGGACGTCGGCGCCGACCTGCTCGGCGACCCACCGTACGTATCCGGCGTACTCCTTGCGCAGCGGGTATTGCGCGCCGAGGTTGAGGTAGGCGAAGAACCGGCCTGTTTCGTGGAGGTAGTTGATGAACGTGAACCGGCTGCGCGGGTTGACTGGGGATATCAGGTCACGGATGGGGTTGTTCTGGATGTCGGATCCGTCGAGCAGCATGCCGGGCTGCCAGGCGGGGCCGGGGCGAGATTCGAGGAAGACGGCCTTCAGGTGCGGGTGGCGTTCCTTCAGCGCGATTGCCAGAGCCAGGTTGCCCGGCCCGAAGCCGATACCGATCAGGTCTGCGTCATGGTGTGACAAGAGAGATGCCTTGGTTCAGAAGGTTCAGGGTCGTGTTCGCAGAGGGCCGGCTCCGGCCAGGAGGCCGGCCATGGAGTTCAGGAGCCGCTGTGCGGTCTTGGAGTCCAGCAGTGAGGCTCGGTAGTGCAGCTCCAGCACCCAGGCGTCGTCCTGTCCGCGGACCACGCCCATCAGGTCGTACCGCACGTCGTACGGCAGTGCGCCTGCAGCGTGGTCGGCGCTGTCGGGCAGCAGCGGGCTGCGGCCGGGGACGGCGTTGAACAGGATGCTGCTGAGGGGGTAGGGCTCCGCTGCCGGGTCCATGCCCAGGTCGGCTACCAGGGTGTCGAGTTGCAACCCCTGGTGGTCGAGCGAGCGGGCGAGGGCGGCCTGGGTGGCCCGCGCCGTTGCGGCGAGCGTCGCGGTGCGGGTCAGGCGTACCGGGACGATGTTGTGGAAGTTGCCGACGACGCGGAGCACGGCGGGGTGCGGGCGCCCGGTCGAGGGGATGTGCACGGCGAGGTCGTCGCGCTGCAGGTGGTCCGCCAGTTCCTGAGTGAAGGCCGCCAGCAGCAGCGCGAAGGGTGTGCAGCTCAGTGCGCCGGCGGCGGTGACCGGCGAGTGCGTCAGTCGCAGGGCTGCGTAGGCGCCCCGCGCGTCCTTTGGCCACGTACCGGGGTGCCGTGGCAGCGTGGTGGGAGTGAGTCCGGCCAGCTCGCCCCGCCAGAAATCTCGCAGTCGGGCGGCATTGGCCTCCTCGGCGGAATTCTGGTGGCGCGCGTACTCGACGTAGGCTGGGCCGGCCGGCGCTGGAGGGAGTTCCTCGCCGTCCGAGAGGTGGGCCAGGATTGCCCGCAGGTCCGTTCGCAGCAGGCCCTGGGAACTGCCGTCCGTGATCATGTGGTTGAGCGTCATGATCAGTTCGCTGGTTCCGATGCCGCGTGCCAGTACGGCCGACCAGGGAAAGCCCGTGGAGAGCGGCACGGGTACGGCGATCAGCTCGGCCGCGAGGACCTCCGGCTCGACGTCGCTCACCGGCAGGGGCAGCGGGACATCCGCCGGGGCCAGTACCTGCTGGAGGGTGGTGCCCGCCGTGGTGGTGAACCGGGTACGCAGGCCCGGATGCCGGGCTACCAGCAGCCGCAGGGCGGCATGCAGGTCCCGTTCGCAGATGGCGTCGGGCAGCGGCAGCCGCAGCTGGACGTTGGACCAGTTGCGCGGCGGCCCGGCGAGGTAGAACGCGGCGAACCGGCGCTGCTGCGGCGACAGCGGATACGACTTCCCGAGGACGGGCTCGTGCGGGATGCTGCCGAAGTCCAGGCGTGCACCGTCGGCTGTGGTGGCCGACGCGCCGGCCCGCGCTGCCAGCGCGGCCGGGGTGGGCGCGCGCAGCACGTCGGTGTGGCCGAGGTCCTTGACGCCGAGCTCGTCGGAGAGGACCGCGAGCAGTTCGGCAACGGCCAGCGAATCGCCGCCCAGGGCGAAGAAGTCACAGTCCGGGGTGACGGAGGCCCGCCCGAGCGCGGTTGCCATTGCCGCGCGTACCGCGTCCAGGACGGGGTTGCCGTCCAAGGCGGAGTCCGGTGGCCCGGACGAGAGGGGGCCGTGGTGCTCGGCGGCTGCCTGCCGGCCCAGTTCGCGCAGCCGGGCACGGTCGACCTTGCCGTTCGCGGTGAGGGGGAGGACGGGCACCGAATGGATCACGGAGGGCACCATGGCCAGCGGCAGCTGCTCGCGCAGCACGGCGACCGCGGCGGTGAGCGCGGCGGGCGGCAGATCCCCGTCGACGAACGCGACGAGCTGTTTTTCCGGCGTCCCCTCCCGGGCAACCGCCGTGACGAACGCGTCCCCGGCACCGTGTGGCGCTACGGCGGCGCGGACGTGAGCGGCTACCTCGGCGGGCTCCACCCGCAAGCCGCGGATCTTGACCTGGTCGTCGATCCGGCCGCGCACCACGTAGCGGCCGTCGGCCGTGCGGGAGGCCAGGTCGCCGGTGTGGTAGAGCCACTCGCCGGGCCTGCCGCCGGGAACCTGCCGGAACCCTCCGGTGGGCCGGCCGGCGCCGTCCAGGTAGCCGTGGCTGCGGAACGGCGCGCGCAGCACGGCCTCGCCGGCCTCGCCGTCCGGCACCGGGGTCCCGTCGGCGTCGACGAGCGTTACCTCACAGCCCGGTAGCGGGCGGCCCACGGGCAGAACGCCGGGTTCCTCAGCGCCCGTGACCCGGTGAGCCAGCTTGGCCAGGGTCGTCTCGGTCGGGCCGTAGAAGTTCCAGATCTCGCCCGCGGGTGCCGCCGCGGACCGCCACTGTTCGGCGAGCCGGGCGTCCAGCGGCTCGCCGGCGAAGCAGGTGGCGCGCAGCGCGAGCGGATCGGCGAGGCCGCCGGTGCGCAGCCAGCCGCGGACCAGGGAGGGCACCGTGTGCAGCACGGTGACCCGGGTGCGGGCCAGCCAGGGCAGCACCGAGCGGCCGTGAAGGTTGCCGGGGACGTCCGGCAGGACCACGGTCGCCCCCGAGCACAGCGGCAGGAACAAGTCGCGCAGCACGACGTCGAAGGAGGGGCTGGTCAGCTGGGCGACGCGGTCGCCGGGGCCGACGCCCAGGGCGCTGATCTCCCAGTCGACGAAGTGGGCGAGGCCGCGGTGGCCACCGAGGATGCCTTTGGGGGCGCCGGTGGAGCCGGAGGTGAAGAAGACGTAGGCCTCGTCATGGTGGGCGGCTGAAGGCTGGTGCGGAGGGTGCTCGGGAGCGGCGGTGAGGTCGCCGACTGGTACCTCGCCGGGCCCGGGAGGTGCCGTGGACGCGGCCAGCCGTACGCGCGGCGCGACCTGCTCGGTGAACGCCTCGGCGCGTGCCGGGGGCAGCGCTTCGTCGAGGAGCAGCAGGACGGCGCCCGCGTGCAGGACGCCGAGGACAGCGGCCACCAGTTCTGCGGACGCCCGGCCCCGGACGGACACCCGGTCGCCGGGCCGCACCCCCAGGCGGTCCAGGCCGTTGGAGATCTCCCGCATCCGGTGGCGCAGCCGCGCGTAGTCGGTGACTTCGGCGTGCTGTTCGACGGCCGGGAGGCTGGGGTGGCGCAGGGCGGTCTGCTCGAAACGGGCGATCACGCAGTGCGGGGCCCCCG
>NZ_JBEZIB010000084.1:0-6208 GCF_040650855.1 Streptomyces sp. NPDC048606
CGCCGAGGGCGGCGTGGTCGACGTCGCCGATGCCGTAGTGGTGGTGGTAGAGGCCGTCGACGTCGCCGAGGCGGAGGTTCACGGGCCGGGCCTCGGCGTTCCAGTAGCGGGCGATGTCACCCTGGTACGGGGTCGGTGGCATGAAGGCGCTGGATGCAGTGGTGGTGGTCACAAGGACGTCCTTTCTTTGAATGCTTCCGAAGGCGGAGGTGGCGCCTTCCGCCAAGCGGATTCGCCGGACTCATCGCTGGAGACGGAGCGGCGTGCACGTGAGCCGCAGCGGCTGGCGTCAGGACAGTTCACGGAGGTGAATAATCACCAGAAGTCGGGCAGGCTGTAGCGGTAGGTGTTGGTCTGGTGCCAGTAGTGGTTGCCGTCGACCCACACGGCCACCCCGCGCAGGAAGCGCGACACGCTCGGGACGGGGCAGGCGGCGGCCAGGGCGGCGGTCTCGGCCTCGAAGGCGTGCATGAGCTCGTTGTGGACCTCGATCGCCTTGAGGTAGCCGTCCCGGTCGGAGACCCCCTCGCGTTCGGCGATTACCACGGGCAGGTTCAAGTGGCGCCCGGGGGTGGCGAGTTCCTTGGTGTACGAGTAGAGGTCGTTGACGATGGTGCTGACGTTGCCGGCGAGTGCCAGGACCCGCTGCATCGCGGGCTGGGCGTGCAGGTCCGCGGGCAGTTCGTAGCCGCCGACTGTGTCCGTGATGGTGGGACACGGCCGGAAGTTGTTGAACTGCCGCATCACGAGGTACTCCCACACCTCGGGCATGTGGTCCGTCTGCGCCCAGGCGGCCTCGGCGAGATACCCAAGGTGCAGCCGGGCCATGTCGTGCCGGAAGCGGTCGGCCTGGGAGGGCGTGGACTGCTGGACGAAGTACTCCATGGCGGAGCGGTAGGAGCGCCTCGGGGCGTCCTCCCGGAGCGACTCCGCCCACTGGGGGTGGTACTCCCTGGTGGTGTGCAGGGGGTCGAGCGCGGTGTGGGCCAGCAGCAGGCGGCCGCCCAGGCCGATGGGCGTACCCCCATGGTCCTCGCAATACATGTCGTCGACGGCGTTCTCGGCGACCATCAGCCGGGCGGCGATCATCAGGTGCTCGATCGTCGGGGCGTCAGGGTGGCAGGCGACCATGTAGCGGCCGGTGGAGAAGCCGTCGAACTCGCCCTCCCAGTCGGCCGGGTAGAGTTGGATCTCGTCCAGAGCCCAGGCCTTGATCCTGCGGCTCAGCTCGGCGACCCGCGCCGGGTCGGGTTCGGCGACGGGGTGGTAGTAAAGGCCGGGGATGTGCAGGGCCTCCACCGGTACGGCGGGCGCCGCTGGTTCCCCGTGCGGGGCGAGGTGCAGGGCAGCCGTGCCCAGGCCGCTGGGCCCGCGGATGATCCGCTCCAGCGCCTCGCCAGCCTGCCGTACGGTACCCTCTCCCTCCCCCGCCGCGGGCACGGCGGGGGTGTGTGTGCCGAAGGGCAGGACGGGCGCGGACGGCAGGACGGGCCGGGTGACGGCCAGGGCCGTGACGACGGGCGTCGTGGCCACGGCCGCCGCCGGAACGGCTTCGGTCGCGGCGGCTTCCGTGACCGGGGCGTCGGCCGGGGGCCGGCCCAGGGCCAGGATCTGGGCGAGGATGTGCGCACCGAAGTGCGCGGCGGCGGAGGGCAGGCCCGACTGCAGAGGGGAAGGCCCGGAATCGGGCATCCGCGGCTCCTTGGTGAGGTGGGTGAGGTGGCCCGGATCCCGGGCGTGCTCGGCCGGGCCCCGGGTGTGCCGGGTGTCGCGGCCGGTGGGCAGGTCCTCTAGTCGCGCCTGCGGGCGATCTGTACGTTCTCCAGCACGCCGAGGGCGTCGGGCACCAGGATGGCGGCGGAATAGTAGGTGGTGACCAGGTAGGAGATGATCGCCTGCTCGTTGATTCCCATGAAGCGCACCGACAGGCCCGGCTCGTACTCCTCGGGCAGTCCGGTCTGGCGCAGACCGATGACGCCCTGGTTGTCCTCGCCGGTGCGCATGGCGAGGATGGAGCTGGTGTTCTCCTTGCTGATCGGAATCTTGTTGCAGGGCAGGATCGGTACGCCCCGCCAGGCCGGGACCTGCTGACCGCCGACGTCGACGTGGTCCGGGTAGAGCCCGCGCGCGTTGAACTCCCGCCCGATGGCCGCGATCGTCTTGGGGTGCGCGAAGAGGAACTTGGTGCCGCGGCGGCGGCAGAGCAGCTCGTCGAGGTCGTCCGGGGTGGGCGGGCCGGAGTGGGTCTGGATCCGCTGCTTGAAGTCGGCGTTGTACAGCAGGCCGAACTCCCGGTTGTTGATCAGCTCGTGCTCCTGGCGCTCGCGCAACGCCTCGATGGTCAGCCTGAGCTGTTCCTCGGTCTGGTTGTGCGGCCCGTTGTAGAGGTCGGCAACCCTGGTGTGGACCCGCAGGACGGTCTGCGCGACGGAGAGCTCGTACTCGCGCGGCCTGAGCTCGTAGTCCACGAAGGCGGTGGGGAGTTCGTACTCGCCGGTGTGGCCCGCCGACATGGCGATCTCGGCCTCGCCATGGTGGTTCTGCCGCTGGCGCGACCTGTGGTTCAACCCCTCGACGTGGGCGCGCAGGTCGGGGGCTGTTTCCGCGACGCCGGCGAAGTCGGCGCGGGAGAGGGTGAGGAGGGTGCCCGGGGTCTCGGCGGTGGCGGTGTAGTCCCAGCCGGCCTCGCCGTCGACCAAGGCGTTCTCGCCGAAGCGGTCGCCGTCGGCAAGGGTGGCGATGGAGACCTCGTCGCCGTACTTGCCCACGGAGATTTGAGCGATGCGCCCGTGGGCGATCATGTGAACCCTGTCCGCGGGGTCGCCACGCTCGACGAGCACCTCGCCAGCGCGGAAGTCGCGCTGAACGCACCGGCCAGCGAGTTCGACTAGCACTTCGTCATTGTCATAGCCTCGCAGCGTGGCCAGTTCGCCGAGCTCACGGGGGATGACCTGGACCAAGGCGCCGTTCTGCACGAACTGGATGTGCCCGTCACCGACCGTGTAGCTCAGACGGCGGTTCACCCGATAGGTGCCGCCCTTGGTCTCCACCCACGGCAGGCTCCGCAGCAGCCACCGGGAGGTGATCTCCTGCATCTGGGGAGCGGACTTGGTGGTGCTGGCAAGGTTGCGGGCGGCGGCCGTGCCCAGGCTGGACTGAGTCCGCTCCTGCAGCAACTCAGAGCTGTCGGCAACGGTCATGGGCGGTACTCTCCTTTTGATGTGAGTGGCGAATTATCCTAAAGCGGCCGGCATTCACGGGCGCCTCTCGGTTTATGCCGCCTCGGCCGATCCGTACTGCGGGCCCGGAGCGACGAGACCGAATCTCACTGCTGCTATCCGCACGCGCAGATGGCGGAATCATCAACGGTCACTTCCGCTACATACCGGCTTCATGGCGGAACATAGTCGCCAGGCAATTAGGGTGTGACGCTGAGTGTGGAAGGTCAAACCTTTCCTGGAGATGTCACTCCTACGCCGATTCTTTCCGATTGTTGGTCTTTGGTCTTATCGTTCCGTGCCACCCACCTTAAAGATCGCTCCTGTGCCAACCGGAGCGACCGCACTCGCAGGAGTGCATGAGCGCGGACACGGTTCGGCCCTCACAGGTCGGGCCCCCCTTCCTGATGTGTAAGGAGCTGAGGTTGGGCACTACATTCCAGACGGTCCGGGGCTTGGTGCGGTTCGCCGTCGCAGCCGTTGTCATCGCGGTGGCCTCCTTGTGTGGGGAGATTGCCTTCAGTTCCGACGCAGAAGCCCCGCGGTCAGCGGTGTCATCGGTAGCCAGCTGTGATATCGGGGCGTACCTCGCGGATCTGTACGATCTCGATCCCGCGAAGCGTGTCTTCTCCGCACGGATGTACCTGTGGTCGGTCTGCCCGGATCGCAAACTCGACCCTCTGCCCACGGCCGCCTTCACCAACGCCAGCGACCCGGAGAAGGGCGATCCCGTCCTGACCTCCGAAGGGGGCAGGTTCCGGGACCTGATGCTGCTGCAGGGGAGTTTCCGGCAGGACTGGGACGTCCGCGCCTTCCCCTTCGACCGGCAGCGAATCGAGGTGCTGGTCACGGCGGCGACCGACGACCGGGATCTCCGGATGGTGCCGGACAACGCCAACTCCTCCTACAACACGGAGATCCGGCCGGCCGGATGGCGTATCACCGGCTTCCGGCTGGCACCCTCCCAGCGTGTCTTCTCCACGAACTTCGGTGACGCCACCCTGCCCCGAGGCACCACAAGCACGTACAGCAGAATCCGCGTGCAGGTCGACCTGGCACGCGACGACCCCACCATCTTCTGGAAGCTCACCGGGCCGCTGTATCTCATGGTGCTTGTCGTCACCGCCACCTTCCTCCTACCGGCACACGCCGACGAACTGGGCATGGGAGAACGACTGGACTCCCTCCAAAGCCGCCTGGCCATGCTCGGCGGCGGACTATTCGTGATCATGCTGAACATGCAGCAGGTCAACACAGTGATCACCAGCACCGTGGGACTCACCCTCCTCGACTGGCTACACCTCCTCACCCTCGCCTTTGTCCTGATCGCGGTCGTGGCCACCGTCGCTGCCTGGCGCTGGACCGTCCGCGGCGGCAACCCGGCACGGGCGGAGCACTGGCACCGCACCATCGCGCTGACCGGGCTCATCGGGTACACGGCAATCGCCGCGGCGACAGTATGGGGCTTCGCGGCACAGTCCACATAGGACCAGCGACGAATTGCCCTGTGGGGCGCAACTGCAAGCCACGAGGTCCGTGGATGCAGAGGCGCTTCCGGTGGCCTGAGCAGCTGAGGGGGCGATCAGGTGGTTCCGTGGGCGTTCTCGCGTGGCGATGTGGGCTCGTGTGGCCAGGGGCGATCTGATGTGGGTAGCAGGTACAACCGTTGCCGTGCGGAAACAGGGCGGTATCGCTGGAGCTGCGGACGCCGTCCCACGAGAAGGGGTAGAGATGATCAAGAACGGGCGTGGGCGGAGCGCTGTCACGGCGGCTCTGCGCCACTACCTCCCCGTGGCAACCGCCGCGCTCCTTGCGGCGGTGGTCCCGTTGACCGTCCTCGGCCCGGCCAACGCGTCCAGCGTGCCGGCCGGCGCGTCCTCGGGGACTCACACCGTCGCCAACCAGAGCAGCAGGGCGGACGTCGCCGGCACCGCCACCCAGCTGCGGAACATGGGCCTCACCGTGGGAACGCCCTCCGGCTCGATCGTCGCCTGGGGCGACGCGGGCATCGTCAACGACGCCCTCACGCTGTTCGCCGACCAGGACCCCATGGCAATCTTCACCGGCCTGAACGAGACAGGCACCGGCTACATGCTGATCCGGGGTACCAACATCGCCCGCTGGGTCGGACTCACCGCCGGGGCCAACGTGCCCATCGCCTCGGTACGCAACGAGTCCGACGGGAACGTCGTCGTGTACGACCAGATGACCGGCCGCCTCAACGTCGCCGAAGACAAGCACACGGCCGAGAACCTTCCCATCCCCCATGCCGCCGGAACCACCCGCCGTGCGGGCGCCACACACGGCGCCGTCGCATACGCGACCGAGCCGGGTCTCCTCAGCGGCGGGCAGATCCAGATCCCCGTCCAGGTCCCCGTGAACATCTGTAGCAGCAGCGTCGGGATCGTCTCGGTTATCAACCCGGCGTTCGGCAACGCCTGCGTCCAAGCCTGAGGCCCCGGCTTCTCACCACGGGTACCTGCCCGTCACCAAGGAGGCGTCACCGGGTGACGCCTCCTTGGTGCCTGATCCATGGATGAAAAGAAGGGGTCCAGGCATGAGTGCGGACGTGTGGGGTTCTCGGCGAGGGTATCGCTCGTCTTGATGAGCGGGATCCTGCTTCGCCCCGAACCCGCCGTGTCAGAGTGGAGGAAAAGAGACGATCCGGGGGCGGGAGGTGGCGGTGTCCCGGTCAGTCCCGGGTGTGCTCGCGAGGGGATGGCTGGCTGGCCCGGCGGGACTGTCGGCGGTTGCTGCTGGCCGCGAGCGCCGGCCCCGACGGCGATCCGGAGGTCCTGTTCGACACGATGATCCGCGCGCAGGTCGACATGGCCCGCCAAATGCAGAAGGTCCAGAGGGAGCGCGCCGAGGGTTGACCCGGCCGGCTCGCTACGTTCGATCAGGTGCTGAATGTGGGCCATCAGACCGGCCGAGCTACCGGTGAAGAGCAGTTGCTCCCATGTACTGGTGATCAGATGGCGGTTGATCAA
>NZ_JBEZIB010000085.1:0-6107 GCF_040650855.1 Streptomyces sp. NPDC048606
GGGCCTGAACAGCACGAGCGAAACCTCCGACGACGAAGCTACATGCCTGAACCGAGTCCCGCTCACAGAGCTCGTTTACGGGACAGCCCTTAGCATTCCCCGTTATGGACATTCGGCAGCTGCGGTACTTCGTCACCGTCGCGGAGGAAGCCAACTTCACCCGCGCCGCCGCCCGGCTGCGCCTGGCGCAGCCCGGCGTGAGCGCCCAGGTCCGTCAGCTCGAAAGGGAGCTCGGGCACTCGCTGCTCGACCGCTCCGGCGGATCCGTGACCCTGACCGAGGTCGGCGAGGCCGTCCTGCCGTACGCGCGGGCCGCGATCACCGCCGTCGAAGCCGTACGCCAGACCGCCGACGAGTTCACCGGGCTGCTGCGCGGGCACGTCACCCTCGGCCTCGTCTCGGGCGCGGCCGAGGCGGCCCACCGGTTCGACCTGGCGGGCGTCCTGGCCAGCTTCCACCGGGACCACCCCCGGGTGGAGATCACCCTGTCCGAGGACAACTCGGAACGGATGCTCGCGGCGCTGCGCCGAGGGGACCTCGACCTCGCCCTGATCGGCCTCGCGGACGAGGAGCCCCCGCCCGGGATCGCCGTCCGGGTCCTCGTCGACGAACCCCTGGTGGCGGCCGTCGCCTCGGACGACACCACGCTCGCGCCGGCGGAGCGCACCAGCATCGCGTTGGCCGAGCTGCGGGAGCACCCGCTGATCAGCCTGCCGCGCGGCACGGGCATCCGCGGGGTCCTCGACCGCGCGTGCGTCCGGGCGGGTTTCCAGCCCCGCATCGCCTTCGAGGCGGCCGCTCCGCGGTTCCTGGCCCAACTCGCCGCCCGGGGCCTGGGCGTGGCGGTCGTTCCGGCCCTCCCCCCGGACGCGGCGTCGGCCTTCGGCCTGCGGACGCTGGCCATCACCGAGCCGGGGCTCCGCGGCAGGGTCGCCCTGGCCTGGCGCGCCGACGGCCCGATGAGCCCCGCGGCCACCCTCCTGCTGGACCTGCTGCGCACCACCCTCACCCCGCCGGGGAACGGCTGAGGGGGCGCGCCTGCGGCGCGTTCCGACCGCGGCTCAGTCTCCTGCGCGGGCCAGTCGTAGCGTGTGACGTTCGACGTTGAGGTCGGCCATCTTCACCGCGATCGCTTCGCCTTCCTCGACCAGCTGCTCGGGGGTGTCGACCGGCTCGTCCGTCAGTTCCTTGAGGTGCAGGAATCCCAGAACGCCGGGAGCGACCTCTACGAACACACCGAATGGAACGATCTTGGTGATCACCCCGGTGAAGACCCGGCCATCGCCCTGCCCCTGTCCCCGCCCTCGCCCCACCCGCTCCGCGAACCGGATGAGCGGATCTTCCTGCAGGGCCTTCAGGGAGAGCGTCACCTGTCCGGAACGCGTCTCCGCGATGATCACCTCAGCGGTGACCCGTTGACCGGGCTCGACCGCCTCGGATGGGTGCTCTATCCAGCCCCAGGTGAGGTCCGGAACCCGAACGAACCCCGTGCACAGGCCGTCCGGTTCGCCATCGACGTGGACGAACACCCCGAAGTTGCGGACCGCGGCGACCGTCCCGGTCACGACCTGTCCTGGTGCGAGCGCGACAAGGAAGGAGCGCAAGGCCGGGTTCTCACACGCCTTGGCCGAAAAGCCGAGCGGGTCTCCGTCGCGACGCGCGATCTCCTCGGCATCGATCTCCTGGCCCACCTCGAACAGTTCAGACGGATCCTCGGTCCGACGTATGGATGCCTCATGGCGTGGAATCCGACCGACCTCGGCTTCCACCCCCTCCGCACCCACGACCCGCACCAGGACATCCGCCCCGTCGAACCCGGTCACCCTCACCCGTCTCACCGGCCCTGGTCGGAGCTGGTCGATGAGAAACCGCATACGGGGGTCAGGGACGGAATCGGACATGGAGCCGAGCGTACTCGGCGCGGATGACAGCGGCTCTCGCTCGGCCCCTCAGAGGATCCGGCGGACCCGTTGGTCGGTCAGTTCGTACCGGGCCGCGACCACGTCCAGGGTGCCCGCCGCGATCCTCGGCGCGAGGTCGGGCTCGGCGGCCAGGCGGTCCCGGACCAGCCGTACGTTCGCGGTGACGGCGGCGTCCACGCGCGCCGCGCCGCTCAGGGTGCGGTCGATCGCCGGACGGATCTGGTCGGCCAGGTACTGCATGTGCCCGGGCAGCCGTTCGCCGGCCTGCGCCGAGTGCACGGCGGCGTTGACGGCTCCGCACGACTGGTGGCCGAGGACGACCACGAGCGGGATGGCCAACTCCAGGACCCCGAACGTGATGCTCGCCAGGATCGCCTCGTCCAGCACCGAGCCCGCCGAGCGGACCGTCAGGAGGTCCCCGAGGCCCTGGTCGAAGACCAACTCCGGCGGGACCCTGGAGTCCACGCAGCCCAACACCACCGCGAAGGGGTGCTGGCCGGACACCAGGGTCCGCCGCACCGTCCGCGTCCGGTCCGGATGGGATTCGTGGTAGGTCCGCCAGCGCGCGTTCCCCGCCCCCAGCGCCCGCAGCGCCGACTGGGGACTGTCGGGCCTCCTGGCCCCCGCCCCGGCGGCACCTGTGGTGAGGGAGGGCGCGGCGGGCCCCGAGACGGCTCCGGCGGCCACCGCCGCCGCGCCCGCCAGCCCCGTCCGAACCAACCGGCGCCGCCCGATCGGGACCGAACCCGCAGCACGAGGTGTCATACGGCGACAAGGTAGGCGCATCGCGGCCGGGTCGCGGGGACGCCCCGTCAGGAGGGCGCCGACCTTGAGGAAATCTTGGACAAACGGGATGTATAGGTACAGGCTCTTGTGACCGCCGCTCCCCCACGCGGGGGAGGGTGATCGTTCGCCCGGACGACGTTGCGTCGTCGGGGTTCGACGACCGTGGAGTGGTGACCACCGACTACGCAGCACCGAGCGAAGCAGTACGTCCCGCCCCGCCCCGGGAGCCCCGTCCCCATCCGCGTCGGTGGCTCGGGTTCGCCGCCGCGGCCTGGGGGGTCCTGTTCGCGCTGCCCAGCTTCGCCTGGGCGTTGGGCGGCACCTTCGGCGTGCGGTCCACGGTGGCGCCGGCGCTGGTGAAGCTCGCGCACGACCGGGTGACATGGTTCCTGGCCGTCCTGTGGCTGACCGGGCTCCTGAAGCTCCTCGGCGCGCTGATCGGCATCGGCCTGACGCGCCGTCGCGGCACGTGGGCCGGCCGGTTCCTGGTGTTCTGCGGCGGGGGCGCGGCCGTGCTGCTCGTCTGGCACGGGTGCCAGTTCGTGCTCCACGGGGTGCTGGTCGAGGCGGGGGCGCGCGCGGTGGCACCCGACCTGGCCGGACTGACCCGCTGGTACCTCTACCTGTGGGGGCCGTGGTTCGTCGCCGGTGGCCTGGCCTTCGCCGCCGCCACCGTGAACCACGTCCGCCGGCACGACGGCCGCCGCGAGGTGAGGCTCTACGGCTGGGCGGGGGCCCTGGGCGCGCTGCTCCTGTCGTTGGCCTCGGTCGTCACCGGCATCGGGTGAGGTGCCGTTCGCCCGGACGGGCCGGCAAGGCCACGTCACGTCACGCCACGCCACATGACTTCATCGGCCCGGGGGCTCGGTCGATCCTGGCTGGGTGGTCGGGATGCGGTGGGTGAAGAACATCGCCAGCAGGGCCGTGAGGGCGAGGATGGCCAGGGCCGCCTGAAGGCCGTCGAGTCGCGCCGCGGCGTTCGCGTCCAGCGCGGCGCGGGTCACCTCCTCGCTCGTGCCGGCTTCGTCGAGGGCCACCTCCAGCTGCGCGTCCGACAGGAACGGCGCCCCGCTCTGGAGGTTCGTGGTCGCCTGGCTCTTGACGCTGTCCGGGACCGCCGGATTCCGCTCGATGCCGGCCAGGAAGGAGCCGGCCAGTGCGGCGATCATGATGGATCCGGCGAGTGCCGTACCGATCGAGGCGCCGAGGTTGGTGACGGCGTTCTGGACGCCGCCGACCTCACCGCTCTTCTCCTCCGGTACGGCGGACACGGTGACCGCCCCGAGCTGCGAAGCCAGCGCTCCCATGCCGAGACCGATCAGCAGCAGCGGGACGGTGACGACCTCCGCGCCGGCGCCGACGTCGAGGGCCGCCATGAGCGCCACCGCCCCCGCGAGCAGGGCGAGCACCCCGAGCCGCACCACCCGTCGCGGCGAGACCTCCGGGAGGAGGCGGGGGATCAGGACGGCGGCCGCCAGCAGGGTCACGGACAGCGGCAGCAGGCGGGCGCCGGTCTGGAGCGCGGACAGGCCGAGGGCGACCGACAGGTAGAGCGGGACGACGAAGAACACGCCCATCTGCACCAGGTACTGGAAGAAGAACATGGTCAGCCCGCCGGTGAGCTGCCGGTTGCGCAGCAGCTCGGGGTCGACGAGCGGCTCCCGGCGCCGCTCCGCGAGGTACGCCTCCCAGCGCAGGAAGAACCAGATCAGCAGCAGGCCGGCCAAGATCAGCCAGACGACCATCGAGATCCCGAGCCACGAGGGCGCGTCGGGCTTCGGCTGGAACCAGCCCCACTGGTCGGAGCGGAGGACGCCGTAGACGAAGAGCCCGAGTCCGAGCGCGGAGAGCACGACGCCGACGAGGTCGACGGGGCTGCGTTCGGCGGGCGGGGCGTCGGCGATGCGGCGGGCGAGCAGGAGGATGGCGAGCACGACCAGCACCTCCCCGGCGAAGACCCACCGCCAGGAGAAGTACGTCGTCGCGACGCCGCCGACGAGCGGCCCCACCGCGATGGCCACGGCTCCGGCCGCCGCGACGAGTCCGTAGGCGGCGGGTCGGCGTTCGGCGGGGAAGTTGCCGGCCACCAGCGCCACGATCGCGGGCAGGATGAGCGCGGCCCCGATGCCTTCGAGGAGGGCCCAGCCGAGCAGCAGCACCGGGAGGTTCGGTGCGAGCGCCGTGGTGAGGGAGCCCGCGCCGTAGATGCAGCAGCCGAGCAGGAAGGCGCGTTTGCGGCCGATCAGCGCCCCGACCTTGCCGCCGGGGATCATGAACATCGCCATGACGAGCGTGTAGGCGGTGATCGCGCCCTGGATGCCGGAGACGGTGGTCCCCACGTCCTCGGCGACGGTCGCGATCGAGACGTTCATGACCGAGCTGTCGAGCGCCATCAGGAACTGACCGGCCGAGAGCGTCAGCAGGACGACCCGCGCCGCCGGCGCGCTCTCTACGGAGCCTGCCCGTGATGCCATGGGCGGGATCGTGCCGGCAAACCCGCCCGGCGCGTCCGCACCCCACCGCACACCTCATCCGATCGGCGCACGGAACGCCACCCGCGCGGGGACGGGCGTACCGCTGAACCACACAGCACCGAGGCCGAGTTGGGTTCTAGACTCCCCTCCCGACATCAAGGGGAGGTCGCTTCCGTGCCCGAGAAGTCCAAGACGGTCGAGAAGGTCCAGAAGGTCGAGACGGTCCAGAAGGTCACGCGGGAGAAGGTCCTCGCCTACGTCGTCCGCGACGGCCGGCTCCTGGTGTTCCGGCACGTCGACCACTCCTACGAGGAGGTCGGCATCCAGGTCCCCGCGGGCGGGATCCGCCCCGGTGAGACCCCGGAGGCCGCCGTGCTGCGCGAGGCGCGCGAGGAGACCGGCCTGCCGGGCTTCGGGATCGTGCGCAAGCTCGGCGAGACCGAGTACGACATCAGCCCGTACCGCTTCGAGATCCAGCACCGGCACGTGTACCACCTGGAACTCACCGGGCCCGCCCCCGAGCGGTGGGCGAGCCGGGAGGAACACGACGGCGAGCGGGAACCGACCCGCTTCGAATGCTTCTGGATCCCGCTGGAGGCGGCGCACGTCCTCCAGTCCGGCCAGGGAGCCCTGTTGGGGCGCCTGTCCGACGCCGTCCGGCGGCCGCGATGACCCACGGCCGCGGACTCCGGGACGCCGAAGGGGAGCGGCCCCTTCAGCGCCCCGGGGTGGATCACGCGTCGTCGCGGTCGATCCGGGTGACGCCCGCGGTGGTGGTCTGACCGACCTCGACCGCGACCTCGACGCCCTCGGGGAGGTAGATGTCGACACGGGAGCCGAAGCGGATCAGGCCGATGCGTTCGCCCTGCTCCACCTTGGTTCCGGCCGGCAGGTACGGGACGATGCGACGGGCGACGGCGCCGGC
>NZ_JBEZIB010000086.1:0-6102 GCF_040650855.1 Streptomyces sp. NPDC048606
CCCCGCCCCGCCGGCTCCTCCTCGCCGTCCGCCGGCAGACCGGCCAGGATCAGCCGCCAGTCCGGGGCGGCCGGCTCATCCGGGCCACGCCCAGGGCCGTCAGTCATCTGTCACTCCCTCAGGTACGCGGAGGCGGAGGCGGGTACCGGCGCGACGCCGGCCGGGGCCGCGCCACACGCGGTGGAGGCAGCGCCGCCCGCCGCGCGCCCAGAGGCGGCGCCGGCGGCTGCGTCCGGGGCGCACCGGTGGTCGGGCGCACCGTGCGCGCCGGCGCCGAGCTGCTCGACGTCGAGCCGGACGGCGCCGAGCTGCTCGACGTCGAGCTGGCCGAAGTCGTCGTCGAGCCGGCGCCCGCACGGCCGCGCCGCCCGGGCCCCGGCACCACCGGCGTCGACGTCGGGGCCGGGGCCGGCGAGCCGGCTCCCGTGCCAGCGCCCGTGATCGGCGCGCCCGACCGCCCGCCGGCCGCCCGACCGGCGTTGCGAGCCGCGCCCACAGTGACCCGCGGCCCTACTCCGCCGGACCCTGGACCACGCCCGGGGCCGGAGGATGGCCGGCCCGGCCGGGCTCCACCAGGCCCACCGGCAGGGGGCGGTGGAGGCGGCGCCGGCCGCCGCACCACCGGCCGCGCCGCCGGGGTCGGTGGGCGGTGCCGGCGCTCGATCGCGTCCCCGAGCCGGCCCGCCAGACGGCCCGGCGTACGCACCAGCCGGCCCGCATGCCGGCTCACACTCCGCGTGGCCAACGCGCCCAGTAGCGCGCCCGCCGACCCTCCGCCGCCGGCACTGCCCGCGCCGACGATGCTGGACAGAATCGACCGGTACTTGAAGGCGGCGGCGGCGCCCGCGAGCGACAGCGCCGAGGATCCGACCCACCCATAGGTGGGCATCGCCATTGCCGTGATCATCTGAAGGGTCATCACCGCGCCAGCCGTCAGCGTGACGATCGCGCTCTGAAGTACGGTCCCGATCAGGGCGTCAGCCCATCGAATGCCCCACTGTCGGGGTCGTCCTGGAATCACCCAAAGTGCCGCGAAGAATGGGCCGACGATGAGGAGGAAAAGGGCTCCCATCAAGGCTGTGATACTCCCCAGCAGAAGCACGATAAGCAGAATTCCAAACAGGAGCGCCACGGGAACGGCCACGAGGAGAACGCCGGCACGCTCCATCGGCCGATGCCCTTGCTTCCATTTCATGGATTCTTCACCGACGGCCTCTTTGGTCAATTCCTCCTGAAGGAATTCCTTCCTCTTTTCTGAATCTGTGCCGAAATCCAACACTCGGCGTCCATACTTTTCGCAGATTTCGAGGGAGCCGAATTCTGCGAGACACCAAGGCGTCCCGACGTACACACGCCAAACGGCGTCACTGGATCTGCGTACGACTCTGTCTTTCGCGTCGCCTTGATAGGTTGACGGGTTTTCCAGGGAGAACGGGATTTTCTCGATACCGCCGCCGGCGGAGCCAATCCCTGCTTCGGTCGCGCTCATGGCAACCTCGGTGCCGAGTAGTCTTCCCTGGTCAACACCTTCAACCCAGGTCTTGGGGGTCTGAAGGAGGGTGGCCGCAGCTACCGCCGAGACCAGAACCCACGCCAAATGCGAGTAGCCTTCCCCGTCTCCCCGTTGGGACTTGAAGAATGCCACCAGCGCACCGATTGCGAGCGCGGACGGGAAAATTCCCACCATGACCGCACCCGCACTACCACCAATGGCACGGGTCAGCGGTTCCTGCACATTCGGCATGTCTGTGAGTGCGAATGCCCAGCGCGCCAGAGTGGTGACTCCGGATCCGACAGCCACCAAAATGACCATCAGCACGTCTGCGATCAGGTGTAGCGCCGGATCAAGAAAATCGAAATCGCCGTACTCTTTATCCAATCGCCACGTGAGCATGTCCGGGTAGGTCTCGAACATAGTTTTCCCGGAGCTTGGAATGGAGGGGCTAGGAAGTAGCCCGCTCGCTCCGTCCGGATCGATCGTGTCGGCGGAGGCGACTCCCGCCACCGAAGTCCAAGTGGTGACCGCTGCAAGGATCGGCACGGCAAGCGTGCGCAGTCGGATCACTGGGCGCTCCGACGGGAGAGCGCGGCCACCGCCGGATCGGGGGCGTACGTCAAGTCACTGTCGAAGACGTCCTCGCGCTGCTCCACCCGCCATGACTCGCCCTCGGGAACCATGCGAAGGGCCGTGCGCGACGTCGTGACTGCCTTGCCCGGCCACGCAACAGTGTGGGAGACCATCACGGCCCACCCCTCCGGATGTGCGCTGAGGGCATGCACGCGGGTCGGAGGACGGTCCAGCAGCACCGGCCCGACCTCCGCACTACCCGGGTCCCTTGTCTCCCTGGTCGGGTGCATGCTCCGGCAGACGCTTCCTCGTTCGGAGGTCATCAGCCCACAGGCTGCCGGCCAGTCACGTGCGAGGGCGGCCGTCATGTAGGCGCGCGCCTGCTCGACTGCCGGGGCCGCCGGATCGGCAGCCGCGGTGGGCTCGTTCTCGCTCCCTTCGCGGCTGCCGCATCCGGTGGCGAAGAGCACGAGGAGGAGAGCCCCGATCGTGTGTCGTCGCCTCATGCGTGGACCTCCGGCTCGACGTCGGCCGGCTGCGCGGCGCGGGGGGCCGTGTCGAGAATGTCGGCCAGCTCGGCGGTGGGGATGTCCCATTGGACCTGAGCGGCGCCGAAGCGGGGGTCTCTGATGATGGAGTGGCCGTGCCGGATTTGATCGCCGTCCCCGTCGGCAAGTGCCCTGATGCGCTCGCGACTCTCCGGCCCTACGGGCAGCCCCAGCAGCTCCGCAAGGGCGTCTTGTTGGGGTGCGCTGGTCAACTGGAAGCCGACCACCACGGCGAGTTGCTCGATGACGCCGGGGAGCATCAGCAGGCCGGTGGCGTCCTGGGTGTCGAGCCCCAGCCAGACAGAGAGGGCGCGGGCCACCCTTGCCATGTAATCGAGAAAATGGCGTCCCTCGCTGGTACCGGTGAGCACGTGCACTTCCGGCACCAAGATCATCTTTGCCAGAGTGCGCAGATCGGGTCGGCCCGCCGTCGTGATCCCGAAGGCGAGGCAGGAGTGCATCACTGCGACGGACAGGGCCTGAACGGAGGTCCACCGCTCGCGGTCCTCGCCGGCCCGGGGCAGGGTCAAACCGGGGAGCTGAACAACGGAGAGGCCCGGCCGCGTGGTCAGTGGTGAGGCCGCGCCGGCTTCCGGGCGGCCCATGAAAAGGGACCCGTGCGGAGTGAGCGAGAGCTCGGCCAGTGCCTCGCCGGTGGCGCGGGCGAGCGGATCGGCGCTGTCCCGCAGGTGCTGGACGACCTGCCACGTCGCGGGTGCAGAGCTGCTGTCGATCACCGCGTTCGTCGCCGCTTGCAAAGCCACTTCCGCGCCGGCGGCGCGCAGGTGGGCGGGGGTGACCAGTGAGAGCTGGGAGGGCACTTCGGCGCGGGCGGCATCACGGCCGGCCGTGCCGAGGAGGGACAGCAGGTCGGCGCTGCCGGCGTGCGCGCGGTTCATCTGCACCAGGCGGGATGGCAGGCCGTATCGCTCCGCCGCATGGGCCAGGCCTGCGAGATCTCCCTTGAAGTCGAGCGCGAGCACCCACGCGCCGGACATCGCGGCCTCCAGCGCCATGATCATTCCGGCGGTGGACTTGCCGCGCCCTGAGCGTCCGAGGAAGGCCACCGTCGTGGCGTCACGGCCGTTCGGCAGAGGAGACAGGCGCACGACTCCGGGGGTGCTCCCGGTCAAGTATCCGATCACCGGGCCGGAGGTGTCGCCCACCCGTGCCCCGCCCCACCACCACGCCCCGGCGAGTGCGCGCGTGTCGCGCACGTGCCCGAGGTCGGGCACCCTGAGCCGATCACCGGGGAGGGCCTCCAGCCACAGTGCGCGCTGCTCGTCGACGCCGGGCTGAACGGTGATTCCGAGATCGCCGTAGTGTGCGATCGTCGCGTCCACGCGCGCCCTCAGGTCCTCCAGGCCCAGGGTGCTGGACACCACCACCCTGGGGTGGTCCTCCACCAGCGACATCTCCTCGCGCTCCAGATTCGCGCGGAGGTCTGCCATGGCGTGGCCGGCGTCGGTGATCACCCGGCCGGGGTCTCCCACCGCGTGTGACGTGGCCGATCGGGTCTGCTCCCGCACCATTCGGGCCGCTTCGTCCGTCCGCCCGATCGCCACCCGCTTCGGAAGGACTTTGAGGCGCACGGAGGCTTCGGGGCTGACCGCCGTCAGCCGGGCGGCGACGTCGGCGACGTCCTCCGGGTCCCCGGCCGCGTCGGGCGGAAGGTACGCGACCTCGGCCAGCGTGCGCAGCCACTCACCGGGCCCCGGCGTCACCATCTGCTCCGGGAATCCGGTCATGACCAGCACGGACACCCAAGCCGCGGTGCCCCCGTGAGCGTCCGTCATCCTCAGGTGATCGGCGTACGGGAGCACCCGGCCCTGGGTGAGCGCGGCCAGCGTGGCACCCGACACCACGCTTCCGCCCGTGGGCGCCGCAGCTCCTCGATGCTGCTCCCGGGCGATCATCCACGCCAGCATCTCCACCGGTGCCTGCGCGCACCGCCAGGGGGAGGCCTCCAGCCGTCGGCCCAGACGGCGGGCGGCGGCATGCCAGTGAGCCAGCTCCCGTGTGGGCACCCCCCGCGCCGCGACCCCGACCGCCTCCGTCAACTTCCGGCCCGCCGGAACCTGCCGTGCGCCCAGCCTGATCCCGATCAGGGTGTGACGGATCGGCAGACTGATCTGATCCAGCCGCTTCGCCCGGTCCTCGATCCACTCCTCCCACCGGCCGGACACGTACATGTCGGCGCCCTCGGCTCGGTAGTCATCCGCCGAGTACGGCGCCCACAGCACCTTCAGGTGGACGTCCATCCCCGCCAGAATCGACGTGAGCGCCACTTCCGCGCGCGCCTGCTCAGCGTCGCGCTCCGCCTCGCCCATCAGGTCCGAGTTGCTGGTCTCGGTCACGTACCACGCCCACGCGTCGGTGGAGGTGATGAGTACTCCGTCGGCCAGCGCCTCGTATCGGGGTGGCGACGCCGATCGGTCACCGGCGACGCCGACCAGCTCCGAGATCCTCTCCAACACCCTCATGCCCCGCGCCCCTTCCTGAGCGCCGGGCGCCGCCCGGTCGCGATCCTCACCATGTGGTCCGGCCCGTACAGACGAGCCGTCAACGCCATCTCCACCACGCCACCGGCACCCGGCACGTCACCGGCGCCCTTCGGTCCGAGCACCCGATCCGTCATGACCGGCCCCAGGAGGCGAACCAGCGCCGGCGTCTGTCGCTCCCACCGCGCACGGCGCGGGATCCACTGCGACCGGTCCGCCTGCCCCCGACCCCCTCGAACCACCGGTCGATGCCCCGACGCAAGGTACTGGCCGGCGATCACCCATCCGGCCAGAACCGAACGCCGATCACACCGGCGTGAGGGCTGCGCCCCCAGCACCGTCACCAGGAGCGGTGGAAGCAGGTAGGCGGTGAGCCAGTCCAGAGACGGAAGGCCGAATAAGACGAATCCCACCCCGTCCCACGTGCCGAAGGCGAGTGCTCCCAAGAGCATGGTCCGGCGCGAAATCCCGTGCCCTAGGTCCACCCCGAAAAGCTCATGCTGTCGCGCCTCCAACATGAAATGTCGGGTGTATGTCGTCCCTTCCCGCATCAGCTTGTGATCACCTTCGCGATGTCCGTCACCATGGTCTTTGCCTGATCCGGCAGCCAAATGAAAACGGCGCAGAATCCGGCGCTCCCCAAGAACGCCATTTTTTTACTGAAGTCTTCCGACCACGACAGCTTGAATGCTTTCACCACCATCACGGCAATGAAGAGGTTTCCGACGATTTTCACGATGGCGTTTTTGACCCCGGATCCGTCGGTCAGCGCCAGCAGAAGGACATCATGCACGGCTTTTCTCCTGTCTCCTCTTTCTAGAAATTCAGGGCAGGCTCAGGTGAGGTCATCACCAGAAATCCCGGCCACCTGCCAGCGCCCCGCCCGCGCGGATTCCACGCGCGTGAGCTGCACGCGATAGGCCTGCGTGATCTCGCCCCCGCTCACCGCCCACACGACCCGCGCCACGCCCACCCGGTCCGCACC
>NZ_JBEZIB010000087.1:0-6078 GCF_040650855.1 Streptomyces sp. NPDC048606
GGTGCGGACCGGGTGGGCGTGGCGCGGGTCGTGTGGGCGGTGAGCGGGGGCGAGATCACGCAGGCCTATCGCGTGCAGCTCACGCGCGTGGAATCGGCGCGGGCGGGGCGCTGGCAGGTGGCCGGTATTTCGGGTTATGACCTCGCCTGAGCCTGCCCTGAATTTCTAGAAAGAGGAGACAGGAGAAAAGCCGTGCATGATGTCCTTCTGCTGGCGCTGACCGACGGGTCCGGGGTCAAAAACGCCATCGTGAAAATCGTCGGAAACCTCTTCATCGCTGTGATGGTGGTGAAAGCGTTCAAGCTGTCGTGGTCGGAAGACTTCAGTAAGAAAATGGCGTTCTTGGGGAGCGCCGGATTCTGCGCCGTTTTCATTTGGCTGCCGGATCAGGCAAAGACAATGGTGACGGACATCGCGAAGGTGATCACGAGCTGATGCGCGAGGGTACTACGTACACCAGGCATTTCGCCCTGGAGGCCAGACAGCACGAGCTGTTCGGGGTCGACCTGGGGCAGGGAATCGCCCGACGGACCATGCTCCTGGGGGCCCTTGCATTCGGCCTGTGGGACGGGATCGGAATTGCCTTATTTGGGTTTCCTTCCCCGGACTGGCTCACGGTCTATCTGCTCCCACCCCTTTTGGTGACGGTGCTGGGGGCGCAGCCGGCGCGGCGGTGTGATCGCCGGTCGGTGCTGGCGTGCTGGGTGATCGCCGGCCAGTACCAGGTATGGGGGCACCGCCCGGTGGTGCGCGGCGGCCGGGCGCAGGTGCACCGGTCGGAGTGGATCCCGCGCGCGGAGAGGTGGGCGCGCCAGGCACCGGTGCTGACTCGGATCGTTGGCCCGCGCACGGCCGGCCGGCTGCTGGGCACGGTGCCGGCCGACCCCGGTACGGCCGGGCCGGCGGTCGAGCTGGGGTACGTGGTCCGCCTGTACGGCCCGGACCACATGGTCAAGATCTCCGGGCGGCGCCCGGCCACGAAGGGGAGCGCATGAGGGTGTTGGAGAAGATCGCGGAGTTGCTGGGTGTGGCCGGCGAGCGGTCGGCGCCGCCGCCCCGGTACGCGGCTCTGGCCGATGGGCTGGTGGTCACGGACACTGACGCGTGGGCGTGGTGGGTCTGCGAGACCAGCAACAGCGATCTGATGGGGGAGTCGGAGCGGGATTCGGAGCAGCAGCGGGCCGAGGTGGCGCTCACGTCGACGCTGGCCGGCATGGACGTGCACCTGCGGGTGCTGTGGGCGCCGTACTCGGCGGACAGCTACCGCGACGAGGGCGCGCGGATGTATGGCTCGGGGCGGTGGCAGGACTGGGTGGAGGACCGGGCTGCGCGCCTGGATCAGATTGCCCTGCCGGTCCGTCACGTGCTGCTGGGCGTACGGCTCGGGGCGCGCGACGTGCCGGCGGGCCGGCGTGTCACGGAGGTTGCGGGCGTGGCCGCGCGCGGAGTGCCTCCACGGGAGCTGGCCGGCCTGCATGCCGCCGCCCGCCGGCTGGGTCGGCGGTTGGAGGCCTCGCCGTGGCGGTGCGCGCAGGCCCCGGTGGAGCTGATCACCTGGATGATCGCCCGGGAGCAGCACCGGGGAGCGCCGGCGCCGGTGGGGGGTCCGGTGGTGGCGGGCGCGGCGCTGGCAGCGCTCACCCAAGGCAAGGTGTTGCCGTATCCGGATCACCTGCGGATGGTCGACGCCCAAGGGGGCACCGCGGCTTGGGTGTCGGTGCTGGTCATGACGGGATTCCCGGAGGTGTCCACGGTCCCGGGGCCCGGTGAGTGGTTGCGGACCCTGGCGGAGGTGACCTACCTGCCGCCGGGCGACGACGACCACCAGGCCGTCGAGGAGGACATGGCGGGCCGGCTGGTCGCGGTCTCGCCGGAGGCCTCCGTGAGGCTGAGGGTCATGCCCAAGCGGGCGGCAATTGCGCGCACGGATGAGGCCGCCCGGATGGTGAGGGAGCAGACCCGATCCGCGACCAGCCACGCCATCGGTGACCCGGGCCGGGTGATCAGGGATGCCGGGGAGGCGATGGCGGATCTGCGCGCCACCCTGGAGCGCGAGGAAGTCAGTCTCGTGGAAGACCACCCCCGACTCGTCGTTATCAGCACGGTCGGGCTGGAGGACCTCAGGGCCCGCATCGACGCGACGATTGCCCACTACGGGGACATGGGCATCACCCTTCACGTGGGCGTGGACGAGCAGCGCCCGTTCTGGTTGGAGACGTTGCCCGGTGATCGCCTGAGGGTGCCGGACCTCGGACACGTGAGGGACACGACGAGCCTGGCCGGGGCCTGGTGGTGGGGCGGTGCGAGGGTCGGCGACGACAGCGGCCCGATCGTCGGATACTTGACCGGAAGCACGCCTGGGGTGGTACGCCTGACGCCGGCCGTCGACCGCCGTGACTCGACGACCGTGGCCTACATCGGCAGGTCCGGCAAGGGCAAGACCACGGCGATGATGGTCAGCATCCTGGACGCCGCCTTCGCCGGCGGCTGGTGCATGGCATTGGATTTCAAGGGTGACCTCGGCGGCGTCGTCGACGTCGCCGCCCGGTACGGACTGCCGGCCCACCTGGTCCAGCTCACACGGTCGATGGCCGGCACGGCCGACCTGATCACCCTCCTTGCAGAAGCCGGCCGGGATGCGGCACGGGCGGAAGTACCTGCCCTGCTGGGGCTGGTGACGCCGGCGCACCTGCGTGCGGCCGGCGCGGAAACCGTGATCCAAGCGGCCACCAACGCCGTGTTGGACAGGCCGGATCCAGCCACGTGGCGAGTGATCGAGCACCTGAGAAGTTCCGCTGACGGTCTCGCCCGCGCGACAGGTGAGGCTCTGGGCGAACTGGCGCAGACACCCCACGGTGCGCTGATCATGGGCCGGCCGGAGGGAGCACCCGCACTCGCGCCCACCCCCGGGGTATGGGTCGTGCAGCTCCCGGGCCTGTCACTGCCACGGGCGGGCGAGGCACGCGAGACATGGACCACGGTCCAAGCCCTCTCCGTCGCGGTCATGCACGCGGTGCTCGCCTACGGCATCCTCACATCCGGCCGCCCCGACCTGCGCACCATGCCGAAACTGGTTGCGGTGCCGGAGGTGCACGTGATGACCGGAACCCCCCAAGGTCGCCATTTTCTGGACTATCTGGCGCGCGTGGGAAGGGCCCTGGGCACCCACATGCATCTCGACACCCAAGACGCGGACGGCCTCGCGTCCATGCCCGGTGTTGTGGAGCAACTCGCCACCGTCGTGGCGTTCCAGCTCACGTCTGCCGCGCAGCAGGACGCGGCCGGTGAACTGCTGGGCCTACCGCCCGGCTCCCACACCCGCGACCGGTTGCGGGACATCGGCCTTGAGCCCGACGGCGAGGTACGACACGGCCACTGCATCATCCGAGACAGGAGGCTGCGAGCCGCTCAAGTCCAGTGGGACATCCCCACACAAGAGATTCTCGATCTCCTCGACACCAGCCCCCGCGCCGCCCGCCCGACCCCGGTCGACACCGAGGTGCACGCGTGACCGCCCGCCGCACCGCTCGCGGGTTGGCCGCCGCGATGCTCTTGGTGTTCGTCGCCGCCGGCTGTGGTGGTTCCGGGGACGACAAGACCACCGCGGCTTCGGATCCGGCAGCGGGCGCCGTTGACGTCGCCCGCGCCTACATGACCGCTGCTGTGGGCCGCGACTGGGAACGGGTGTGTGAGCTTACGACCATCGCGCGACGGTCGGACTGTCACAGCACGAACCCCAAGTCGAAGACGACGCGGGAGTCGGGGGCGCAGGTAGGCCCCGTGCTCCTGGACCGGCCGCCGACGCGAGTGCATGCGCTCACCGCACACCCCGAGGGCTGGGCGGTGATGGTGTCCCACACGGTCACGTGGCCGGGCAAGTCCACGACGACGGCTCGCACGGCGCTGCGGGTGGTGCCGGACGGTGCCGGATGGGCGGTGGATCAGCGAGAGGACGTCTTCGACAGCGACCTGACCCACGCTGCCGATCCGGCGGTGGCCGCCCTCTCGCGTAGGGGTAGCCGATGAGGGCCCGCGTACTGGCGTTGGTATTCCTGGCAGTGGCCACGACATGGAGCACGTTGGCCGGAGCCGCGCACGCTGACACGATTGATCCGGATGGGGCATCCGGCCTATTGCCGGAGCCGTCGATTCCATCGTCTGGGAAGACGATGTCCGAGACCTACCCGGACATGCTCACATGGCGCCTCGATAAGGACTACGGGGACTACGATTTCCTCGACCCTGCACTGCATGTCATCGCAGACGTCCTGATGGTGATTCTCGTCGCGGTGGGTAATGGTGTCACGACCCTGGCGCGGTGGACATTCGCCCTCACTGAAATGCCTGATATTCAGGGCCCCCTGACGCAGGCAATCAGTGGGAGCGCAGGTGCAGTCATGGCGGGAATTTTCCCGTCCGCTCTCGCGGTCGGCGCACTCGTCGCGTTCTTCAAATCTCAGCGGGGCGACGGCAGCGGCTTCACCGATTTGGCGTGGGTGCTCGTCTCGGCTGTAGCCGCCGCCACGCTCCTACAGACCCCACAGACCTGGGTAAGCGGCGTGGACCAAGGGCGACTGATCGGCACTGAAATTGCTATGAGTGCCACCGAGGGCGGGATCGGTGCGGTCGGAGGTGGCATCGAGAAGACACCATTTTCACTCGGGACCCCCTCCACGTATCGGGGCGACGTAAAAGATCGGGTCGTGCGCCGTTCCAGTGATTCGGTTTGGCGAGTATTCGTTGCGACGCCATGGTGTCTTGCCGAATTTGGGTCTCTGGAGATCTGTGAAAAATATGGTAAAGACGTTCTGGATTTTGGCACGGACAGCGAAAAGAGGAAAGAGTTTCTCAATAAGGAAGTGGACGGGGATTCGGTGGGAGCCGAGTCGCAGAGTTGGCGTCAAGGGCATCGCCCGCTGGAGCGTGCTGGCGTTCTTTTGGTGGCCGTTCCGGTCGCTCTGCTTTTTGGCATTCTCCTCATTGTGCTTCTATTCGGAAGTATTACGGCGCTCATGGGGGCGCTGTTCCTGCTGATCGTCGGGCCGATTTTCGCGGCCCTTTGGGTAATTCCAGGGAGGGCGCGTAACTGGGGTGTCCGCTGGGCTGACCTCTTGGTGGGCAGCGTGCTTCAGGGCGCCATCGTGACCCTGACAGCAGGAGCCGTGATGATGCTCCAAATGATCACGGCGGTTGCCATGCCCACGTATGGGTGGGTCGGTTCCTCGGCGCTGAGCCTGGCCGGCGCTGTCGCCGCCTTCAAGTACCGGTCGATTCTGTCCGGCATCGTCGGCGCGGGCAGTGCCGGCGGCGGAGGGTCGGCGGGCGCCCTGCTGGGCGCGCTGGCGACGCGGAGGGTGAGCCGGCATGCGGGCCGGCTGCTGCGTACGCCGGGCCGTCTGGCGGGCCGGCTCGGGGACGCGGTGGAGCGCCGGCACCGCCCACCGACCCCGGCGGCGCGGTCGGTGGTGCGGCGGCCGGCGCCGCCTCCACCGCCCCCTGCCGGTGGGCCTGGTGGAGCCCGGCCGGGCCGGCCGTCCTCTGGCCCCGGGCGTGGTCCAGGGTCCGGGGGTGTGGGGCCGCGGGTCACTGTGGGCGCGGCTCGCAGTGCCGGGCGGGCGGGCGGCGGGCGGGCGGGCGCGCCGGTCACGGGCGCTGGCACGGGAGCCGGCTCGCCGGCCCCGACGCCGGGGCCGGTGCCGGTGGTGCCGGGGCCAGGGCGGCGCGGCCGTGCTGGTGGCGGCGGCTCGACGCCGGCGACGTCGGCCGGCTCGACGCCGGCGCCGGCTGGCTCGACGTCGAGCCCCTCGGCGCCGGCGCGCACGGTGCGCCCGACCACCGGTGCGCCCCGGACACAGCCGCCGGCGCCGCCTCTGGGTGCGCGGCGGGCCGTGCTGCCTCCACCGCGTGTGGCGCGGCCCCGGCCGGCGTCGCGCCGGTACCCGCCTCCGCCTCCGCGTACCTGAGGGAGTGACAGATGACTGATCCTGGGCGTGGCCCGGATGAGCCGGCCGCCCCGGACTGGCGGCTGATCCTGGCCGGTCTGCCGGCGGACGGCGAGGAGGAGCCGGCGGGGCGGGG
>NZ_JBEZIB010000088.1:0-6068 GCF_040650855.1 Streptomyces sp. NPDC048606
ACCAATCTGATACACCGTCAGATGACATGATTTGTCAGGCTGTAAACGCGGGTGGCCGGGGGTGAGACACCCCCGGCCACCACCACCCACACCCCGCCACCGCCCCTCAGGCGGCCAGCGCCTCCACCGGCACACCCGCACTCGCCCACACCACCGGCCCCGCCGGCACCCGGTAGTGGTCCGCGTCATCCGCTATCCGTGCCACGGCCGGATGCGTGCGCGGGTCGAGCACGCCCACGCACCGACCCCTCGGCGCGAGCACCATCACCACCAGCTCGGCGCCATCAAGCGCGAGCGTCATCACGAGGCGCGGCCCGACCAGCACCCGGCGGGCATGGGCCACCAGGCCGGCCGTGAGCGCCGCCGCCGCGTCGGCGTACGGCGGACTGATCCCCCACGCCACACACGCCAGACCGGCCGTCATACCCGCACGCATAGCCGTCTCGACGTCCCACGGGTCATACGCCCGCACCTCCTGACAGGGGGCGCAGACCCACGTGGACGCCGCCGCGGATTCGTCGAGCCGGCCCTCCGGCGGCACCCACACCAGACCCCCACCCAGGCCGGTCACCGCCTGGCCCCCGCCGCCGGCGCGGACGCCGGCCCGAGGCACACCGCCACCAGCGCCCGACGCAGCTCGACCGGGTCCGCGAGCCGGCCCCCGCGCCCCGGCGGCTGCACCCACACCCCCACCCGCGCCCCCCGCACCCGCCCTACCCCGGGGTCCCTCACCGCCACCCACGCACCCACACCCCGCGCGGACACCCCGGGCACCCCGGCCACCACCGCCGCACCCCGGCCCGGAGGCACCAGGACGTAGTACAACTCCGTCCGGCGGTCGGCCACCACCGGCACCCCGGCCAGCACGGCCGGCGCCGCCTCCGCAACCTGCTGATACAGCGTCACCGGCAGCACCACCGCGTCCCAGCGCCGGCCCGCCGGCACCAGCGCCGCCCGCCTCTCCGCCCACTCCGCCCACACCCGCGCCGGCTCCGGATGCGCAGCAGCCACCCACCGCGCCGCCCCAGGCACCATCACGCCCACCCCCGCGCGATCATGTCCGCGACGACCACGCACCAGGCGCCGAGCGCCGACGTCGCCAGCACCACACACACCGGCCGGCTCACCGCGACTCCTCCGGCCAGCTCCACACGTCCCCGGTACGGTCCGCCACCTCGACGAGCGCGGCGCGCATCGCGCGCATGGACCGGTCGATCACCCGGATACGGCCCACTTCGGAGGCCGGCTCCGCCGTCACCGCCGACGTCGCGCGCTCCCACATCTCCAGCCCGATCACGCCCGCCGCCGGCCGCGACGGCACCGGCACCGCCTCGACCCCCACCACCAGCGGGATACCGAGCGTCAGCAGGCGGTCAGCCAGCAGCCCCAGGACATCCGGGGGTGGAGAGCCGGCTAGGTCGATCTCCCGCATGATCCGCTCCCACCGCGCCGCCGGCGGCAGGCCGGCCAGGGTGGCGTAGAGGGCGTTGAACTCGTTGTCGAGCTGACTGTCTCTCACGATGTACCTCCGGAGCACGGGGGTCTGCTGATCGTCAGTGAACCGCGCAGAGGTCACCGTGAGGGAGGGCGATCAAGGGTTTTCATCACCGCACCCCATAGGGCGATTTGACGCTTCCTTTACCGACGGAATCCGGGCGGAAGGCCCTAGTGTTGGCCCATGCACGCACAGCGAAATGACCAGTTCTGTGCCTGGCTCACCGCACAGGGTCTATCCGCCAGAGAGGCCGCCGACCTGGTCAACAAGGGCGTCAGCGAACTGACCGGGCGAATGGGGGGCTTAGAGGCGTCCAATATTCGATCTTGGAAGTCCGGCCGGGTCAGATGCCCCAACGGGGCACAACTGAAGGCCCTTGAGCTGGTGTCGGGAAAATCCGCTATCGACCTAGGGTTCTTTCCTCGGGGTAGGCGCTCCGCCGCCTCTTCACCATCTGCACCGGAGCCACTAGTGGAACCCACCCGTCGCAGCGTCCTGACAGCAGCCACCATCGCACTCACCGCCCCCGGCATCGCTCCAGCTTTCGCCGCCTCTGGACCCTCACGAATCGGCATGGCCGACGTAGCCCGCATCCGGCAAAGCTTCGGCGAGATCATCGCCTCCGATCACAGGGTCGGTGGACAGGTGAGCGTGGAGGCCGCGGCAGCACACTTCGCAGGCCGCGCACTCGCTCTCCAACAGTCCGGGTCGGCATCCCAAGCCGTGCGGGCCGCCCTGTACGCTACCGCCGCCGCGTTCCAGTCGTCAGCGATGTGGGCAGCGATTGATGGGCAACGGTACGAGGCTGCAGAGCGCTATCTGCGGGACGCTCAGGCGATCGCCGCCATGTCCGGCGACCAGGCGATCGTCTTCAGAATTTGGTCACACGCCGGCGCGATGTACCGGCACATGGGACGCCCGGGAGAAGCTGACGCAGCCAACGCCGTAGCCCGTCGCCTCGGCATCACACGTGACCCGATGATCGCCTCCCTGGGCCAGGCACGACAGGGCGCAATCCTCGCGGCCGGTGGCGACGTCAAGCAGGCTGCAAGGACCTTCGACCGCGCCCGCTCCACGCTTGCGCGCGCACGCCGAGACGACGACCCTGGCCGGCCCCCATGGCTCCTGGCCTTCTACGACGCCGCCGAGATCGACAGTCTGGAATGCTCTGCCTACTCAACTGCCAGAGACTGGGCACGGGCGGAAGCAGCTGGTCATCGCTGCCTCGCCCGCCTCCGCCCCTCGATGCAGCGATCCCGGGCGATCACGACCGCTCGGGTAGCACGTGCCCAACTGGAGCAGGGCGAAGTGGACCAGGCCCTAGTGACGGTCCGCAGGATCCCGGGCGAGGTCGTGTTCGGACACCCACGGATCGCTGGGATGACCCAGGCTTTCGGAACGCGTCTCCGTGCCCTGTCCTCCGACCGTGCGCATTTGGACCGGTGGCGAGGCCACCTCGACACCGCTAGCCCGAGGGAGTCCGTCCGGTGAATGAGATCTCGATCACCCTACACACCAGCCTCACCCCGGCACTGCGGGAAGTGATTGGAGCGCTCTACCAGGAGGTTCGGGCGCCCTTGCTCGACCACCCCAACTACCGCCTCGACGTGTTCCTTGACCGGCTCGATCGTCACGGCGTCGAGACGGGGTTTGGCGTTGCTATCGCTCACGTCCGTAGCACTGGATCCGCGGTGGGGTACGCGTACGGCAACGGCATCGGCCCTGGGGACCGGTGGTGGCGGAGGATGACCAGCACTCCCCCTCCCCGCTATGCCACGCGTGACGCGGTAGCCATCAAGGAGATCGGGGTGATCCCCGATTTCCGGGGTACCGGAGTATCCCGCCGAATGCACGATGCCCTTCTGGAGACCCGTCCGGAACCGCACGTGACTTTGATGGTCAACCCGGCGGCGGGCGACGGAAAGGTGCAGAAACTTTACGAAGGGTGGGGGTACGCCGAGTTGGGCATTGTCCAGCCGTCCCCGGAATCCCCGTGGCTGGTCTGCATGGGCCGCGCAGTCCGTACACCAGCCTGAGGCGCAGGCACCCTACAGACAGGAGTACCGATCATGGGCATCGACCGCCCGACCCTCTCAGATCTCAACCGCGCCGCCGTTACGTGGCGCAAGGGCTCGTCCTCCGGCGCGAACAACGAATGTGTTGAAGTGGCTCGTGTACCGGAGTGGGCTGGCATCCGCGACTCCAAGTGCACTGGCGGCCCCGCACTCATCGTCCCGGCCTACGCCCTCGGCGCACTCGTGACAGCCCTCTCCTCTGGCGCGCTGTAGACCCTGCTCCTGGTGCTCGACGTCGAGCACCAGGAGCAGCACACAACACCAAGGCCGGCTCCCGATAGGGGTCGGCCTACGTCATCAGGCGGCTCTAGTCAGTTGATGTCTGCTCCACCCGGCCCGCTGTGACAGACTCGGCGGCGGTACATCCCGAAGTAGCTGGGCAGCCCAGCGAAGTGAACGGAGAGCCCTCAGTGGCACAAGTGCATCTGCTTGCGAACCGCAAAGGCGGCGTAGGCAAGAGTTTGATCAGTTTGAACATGGGCGCGGTGTGCGCCGACACGGCAGGTGCTCGCCCCGACGGTAGGCCGTCCGTGGCGGTGGCCTCCGCTGACCCCCAGGGTACGTCCCTCTGGCGCGCGGCTCGGCTGGCCGATCAGCCGTTTGATGTGCTCGACATCTCCGGCGACGTCGCCAACGTCGCGCTGCTGAAGAGCCTGCCGTACGACCATATCTGGGTAGACACCCCGGGATGGGCGGAGATCACGCCGGAGGAGTACGCCGCGGGTAAGGACCCCCTCGGTGACGAGAAGTACGGCACGCTTCTCTCGGCGCTCCTGGACCAGGCTGACGACGTAGTGGTTCCGATCCTCACTGAGCCTGACTCGTTCGAGCCGACCTGGCAGACCATCGAGTGGGTGCTCAAGCCGCGGAATGTTCCGTTCGTCGTCGTCATCAACAACTGGCCGCCGGCGGAGGGCATCGCCTACGTGGAGGGCACCCGCGCGTTCTGTGAGGGGCACGGGTGGCCGGTCGCTCGTACCGTCATCAGGCGGTATCGCGTGCACACCAACGCGACCAAGGTGGTCACGCAGTATCACAACAACCGCGTCGAGCTCCAAGCGCGCGAGGATTTTTTCCGGTTCGCCCTTGAACACGGAATGCGCACGGCCGCCGCAAAGGAAGTGGTGTCTTAATGGCCTCCGGTCGGCGCACGTCCATCATGGAGTCGTTCAGCAGGACGGCGGTTGGGACGGATGTTTCTCCCGAGAAGCAGACGGTCCAACCGACACCCGCAGCCGGTCGGCCAGCGGCGGTCTGGGTACCCCTGGACCGGTGCATCCCCAGTCCCCGGAATCCGCGGGCAGACCTGGGGGCGCTCGACGACCTAGCGGGTATCGCCGAGCGGCAGTTGCAGAGCTGTCTGGCGATCACGCGGGCGGCGTACCTGCGACTGTGGCCGGAGGACACCGAGGTGTCAGCCGCCAGCGCGGCGACGCTGGTCATCATCAACGGAAACCGGCGGTTGGCGGCGGCAAGGCAGTTCGGCCGCAGTGACCTACTGGTCGTCACGGACGACTCGATCGCAACGCGTCCGGCCGCAGTGCTCCGCGCGGCACATGACGAGAACACAGCACGCCGGGATCTGAATCCGATCGAAGAGGCACGGTCGGTCCTCTCGATCGTGGCGACATACCCCCACGCGAAGGCGGCTGCTGCGGCTGAGGGCTGGTCGGCGCCGTGGATCACGCATCGAAAGAACATGCTCAAGATCCACTCGGAGCTGCAAGCCGAGGTGATCAGCAGGGCCCAGGGCGGGGAAGGGCTGACCATCCGTCTGGCACGTCAGCTCGGCGCCCTCCCCGGAGTCGAAGAGATGACCGTGGAGCAACAGCGTGCAGAACTGGAGCGGATGATCAACCCGCCCGCGCCAGCCGCCGCCGCTCCCCCTCCGTCGGTCTCGGAGAAGGAGCCGGAGGGCGAACAGTCCGCTCCCGCGCCGCAGGTTGAGTGGCGGATGCCCGCCGATGCCGTGGCGCGCTACTCCGAGGCGATTCGGGGAGTTGCTCAGCGGACCGGGTCGACGCCGGATGCAGTGATGTGGGAGGCGCTCGCCAAGCTCTCCTCCTGATCTGCGCCACAGACATGACAAAGCGCTCACCGTTGCGACGGTGGGCGCTTTGTCATGTCTAGCCAGACGAGAGGAAACGATGGACGGTCAGCGGCAGCCGTATACACCAATTGCCCGATTTCCCATGGGAAATCGGAGCTGTCAGGACCCTGTCAAATCAATCTCGAATCGGCATGCCGAGCGGGGCGGAGGTCGATTTCCCGTGGGAAATCGACAGGGTCGGCGGCGGAGGAGGCCAGCGGCGGCGGGCGGACGCCTGCGGGCGGACGCCGGCGACGGCGGAGGCCGGCGGGCGGCGGCCGGCGGGCGGGCGGCGGCGGAGGCGGCCGGCGGCCGGCGGGCGGGCGGCCGGCGGGCGGCGGCCGGCGGGCGGGCGGCCGGCGGGCGGCGGCCGGCGGGCGGGCGGCGGCGGAGGCGGCCGGCGGCCGGC
>NZ_JBEZIB010000089.1:0-5919 GCF_040650855.1 Streptomyces sp. NPDC048606
GTACACGTGCTTCCGCCCGGCACGCCGAGAGCACGCACCAGACGCCGCAGGGCCGCCCTCCGGGCGACGACAGGAGTTTGACGACAGGCCCTAGGGCCCCCCAGGCGGGTCGGCGGGTCGGGAGCGGGCCAGGGCGAACACCCCGGCGCAGATCAGGCCGATGCCGAGCAATTGGGGCAGCAGCCACCAGCCCGCCCGGAGCCGTTCCTCGTACAGCAGCACGCCCAGCGCGACGCTGACGCTCGCGTCGCCCAGGGTCAGCGCGGGTTGGGAGGCCACCAACGGGCCGCCCTGCATGGCGTGTTCGAGCAGCAGCAGGGCGCAGACCCCGCTCGCGGCGAACGCGTACGTCTCCCAGCGCGTCAGGAACGCGAGCAGCCCCCGCGTGCCGAGGACGGACACGGAGGACTTCATCAGGGCGGCGGTCAGGGCGTAACAGACGGCGGTGGCGGCGCCCAGGCATCCGGCGCGGGCCCGGCCCGGCGGGCGTCGCAGGCCCGTGGCGGCGAGGACGACGACGGCGAGGGCGCAGCCCGCGAGGGCCGGCGCCCACCGGTCGGGGGGCACGTGCGTGCGGTTCCCGGAAGGGGAGGCCGCGACGAGGGCGACGGCCAGTCCGGCCACCACGCCGGCGACGGCGAGCCACACCGCCGCGGGCAGCCGGTCGCGGGTCAGCAGCGAGGCGATCAGCAGGGCCAGCGGCAACTCCAGGACGAACAGGGGTTGCACGAGCGTGAGCGCGCCGGTGGCCAGGGCGACGGCCTGCCCCACCCCGGCCGCGATCACGGCCAGGATCCCGACCACCCACACCGGGCGGCGCAGGAGGTCGAGGATCAGACCGGGGCGAAATCCCTCGCTCTGCGGCACGGTCAGCGCCGCCCTGCGCTGCAGGACGGTGGCCAGGGCGTTGCTGAAGGCGGCGAACAGGGCGAAGAACACCGGGAGGACGAAACCCATGGCCCGATCCTGGCCCGGCCCCGCCCGTCGGGCCGCGCGCCGGCCCGGCCGGGCCGGCGCGTTCCTCCGTCCGGACCCCGGCGGCCCACCGGCCGCGGCCGGTCAGTCGCCGGCGGTGGGGTCGGGTACGCGGACCCCCTGGTCGGCGGCGGACAGCAGGGGAAGGGCCGCGAGGTGCTCCTCCGGCACGGCGAAGGCCTCCGTCAGCGCCGCGAGGTGCGGGGCCAGGCGGTCGCCCAGGGCCCGCAGCTCGTCCGGGAAGGCGAGCACCTGCGCCGCCGTGAGCCGGCCGGCCGCCAGCAGGGGTCCCGTCGCGGGGCGCAGCGCCTGGAGTTGGAAGAGGGCGCGGAGGTCGTCCAGCACCCGCCGGGCCGCGGGGTCGGCCGTGCGTTCCACGGCGGCCGTGAAGGCGTCCGAGGCGAGGGTGTGGGCGCGGGCCGCGACGAGTTCCAGGGCGGCGGGCGCGGCGTTGTTCCAGCGGCCCAGGGCGTCCTCGGGGTCTCCGGCGCGCAGGTCTCGCCGGGCCCGGCGCTGGGCCTCGTGCTCGACGGCGGTCAGCAGGGGCCGCAGGAAGGCCGGGTCGGTGAGCCGCTCGCCTCCGTCGGCGGGTGGTGGGGGTTCCGGCAGGGCGTACTCGAAGATCATTTCGGCGCCGGCCTTGCACCACACGGCGAGGTTGTCGCCCTCGGCGGTGATGGCGCCCTCGATGTCGGGCGGGTAGTCGGCCAGGCCGTTGACGGGGAACAGGCCGCGCGCCCCGCAGCGTTCGCGGGCCTCGACGGCGATGTCCCGGGCCTGCCAGGTGATCCACCCCTTGGCGATGGCCGCGTTCCGTTCCGCCTCGGCGCGCTCCCGGGGCGGGTGCGCACACCACCGCTCGGTGACGGCGCGGTGCAGGAAGGTCATGGCGTAGGCCCGGGCCGTGCACGACAGCAGCCGGTCGCGGTGGCTGCGGTGCGCGCTCAGCGGCACCCGGCGGCCCGCCGCCGGCCCGGAGACGTGCCGCAGTCCGGCGTAGCGGACGGCGGTGGCGAGCGCCGCGCGGCTGCCGCCGAGGGTGGCCGCGCTCATGCACAGCTTGCCGACGGTGACCCGGCCGATCGCGTGCAGGAACCGGCGGCGGGCGCTGCCCACCTCGCTGCGCAGCACCCCGTCCGGGTCGAGGCGTCCGTGCGGTCCCTGCACCAGGGCCGTGCGCGGCAGCCACAGCCGGTCGAAGGAGGTCACGCAGTGGTCGACCGGGGTGCCCGTGCGATCGGGCAGCGCCTCGACGCGCACGCCCGGCAGCGGGCCGTCCGGGCCGGTGAGGGGGGTGAGGAACAGGAAGACGCCCTCGTCGCGGCCGTCGAGGATCAGGCGGGCCGCGACCAGGGCGGACTTGGGCCCCCCGGCGGGCCCGGTGTTGGGCATGTACTTGCGGGCGCCGGGGCCGGGGGTGTGCAGGACGAAACCGTCGCGGACCGGGTCGTGGTGGGCGGTGGTCTCCAGGGCTGCGGCGTCGTTGCCGTGTGCCCGCTCGGTGCACAGGAAGGTGCCGGTCCGCTCCATCCGCAGGTAGGGGCCGAGGTCGCGCGGGGCGGAGATCGTGTCGTCCAGGAGGCTGCCGAGGAAGAGGTTGTAGTGGATGCCGGCGACGGTGGCCGCCGCGCCGTCGACCACGGACGTCCACTCGTGCAGGGCGGCGAGCGCCCGGGGGTCGCCGGCCAGGGTGGTCGGGGCCTCGGCGCCCAGGGCGCGCAGCCGCGCGTAGGCGAGTTCGTGGCGCCGCCGCGGGTCCAGGCCCTCGGTGCGGCGGAAGACCGGGCGGGTGAGGGCGCGCCGCCACGGGCCGTGCACCCCGCCGACCAGGACGTCGGCCGCGTCCTCGGACCGGTGCGTGGCCCGGTGCTGGGTGCCGTCCTCGGACCGGTGCGCGGCGGCCTCGGTCCCGTACGCGGTGCCCGCCGTCCCGGCCGTCGCGGCCGGTCCGGCTCCGGGGCCCTGGGGGCCTTCCCGGAACAGGGCCCGGGTCAGTTCCGCGACGAGGGCGCCGGCCGGGGCGCTCGCCACGCGCCCGCTCCGCGCCGTGGGGTCTGTGGGGTCCGTGGGGCTTAAGTGACTCTCGTGGGTGATCAACACGTCTCGGACAACGACACCCCACCGCCCGCGCAACGATCTTGATGCTTCGGTCCTGCGTTCGCCCGGCCCGTCGGACGGACGGGCGGGCCGCACCGCTCCGCCGGGCGCCCGCCCCCGGCGCCCTTCCGGTCGGGCCCCGGGTCCGGCAGGATGCCGGTCGCACCGGGAACTGACCGCGCGCCGCCGGGGAGCGGCGGCGGGCGCCGAACCCCGAGACGGAGGATCCCGTGTCAGCAGGGCACGAGCAGGAGTCGCGGGACGCGTTCTACCGCGACCCCTACCCGCTCTACGCCCGCGCCCGCCGGGCCGACGGGCTGACCTGGGTGCCGGAGGTCGACGCCTGGCTGGTGGCGCGCGACGCGGACGTACGGGAGGTCCTGCGACGCGCCGAGGACTTCTCCTCGGCGAACTCCCTGCTGCCCGACGTCCCGCTGTCGGAGGAGGCGCTCGGGGTCCTTCCGCGCGGCTTCGGGCCGCGTCCGACCGTGGTCTCCTCGGACGGCTCCGCCCACCACCGCCTGCGGGTCCCGCTGAACCGGGGGCTGTCCGCCGGCCGGGTGGCGGCGGTGCTGCCGTACGCGCGGGAGCGGGCGCGCGACCTGGTGGACGCCTTCGCCTCCGGCGACTCGGCCGAGCTCGTGGGGGCGTACGCCCGCCGCCTGCCCGGACTGGTCATCGGTCGGCTGATCGGGCTGGACGCGGCCGACGTCCCTCTGGCGGTGCACGGCGGTTACCGGGCCGAGGAGTTGTTCTTCCGGCCGTTGTCACCGCCGGAGCAGGTGGCCGCCGCCGAGGACGTCGTGACGCTCCAGCACCTGCTGGACGGCTACGTCCGCGACCGGCGGGCCCATCCGCGCGAGGACCTGTGTTCGGACCTGGTGGCCGCCCTGGCACCCGGCACCGGCGACCTCACCCTCGAACAGCGCCACGAGCTGGTGGCCAACCTGCAGAACCTGCTGATCGCCGGCTTCCTGACGACGAGCGCCCTGCTCTCCACCGCCCTGCTGCACCTGCTCACGGACCGGGAACAGTGGCGGCTCCTGTGCGCCGACCCGGGGTTGACCCCGGCCGCGGTGGAGGAGTGCGCCCGCTTCGACACCTCGATCCAGGCCTTCCGTCGGATCACGACCCGGCCGGTGACGCTCGCGGGCACGCGGCTGCCGGAGGGGGCCGCCGTGCTCGTGGCGTACGGATCCGCCAACCGGGACGAACGGCGCGACGCGCGGGCCGACCGCTTCGACATCCGGCGCCCCCCGGACCGGCGCCACCTCGCCTTCGGGCACGGCACGCACAACTGTCCGGGGTCGCGACTGGCCCGTGCCCAGTTGGGCCTGACGCTGGAGTTGTTCACCCGTGCCCTGCCCGGTCTGCGCCTGGACGAGCGGTACCCGGCGCCGTCGATGCGGCCCACCCTGATCCACCGCTCGCCGCCCGCGCTGCACGTGACCTGGTGAGCGGCCGGGGCGGCCCGGCGGCCGGCGGGCGCGCCCCCGACCGGCGCAATGAGGGGGCGGCGCCTGGCCCGGGGCGACCCTGGAGGCCCTGGCCGGCACCGGGCCGCCCGGGTGGGAGGAGCCGGCGGTGGCAGCAGCTTCCGAGGAACGCGGGCCCGTCGACGCGGACGGCGGCGGTCGGTACGGGGAGGCGCTCTTCCGCCCCGAGGAGTCCGGGGAGGGCGCCCGCATCGACCACGCCGCGGTCGTCTACGACCCCTTCACCCGGAGGCGGCTGACCGCCCTCGGGGTCGGCCCGGGCCTGCGGTGCCTGGAGGTGGGGGCCGGGACCGGGACGGTGGCCCGCTGGCTCGCGCACGAGGTCGGGGTCGGCGAGGTGGTGGCCCTGGACCGGGACACGAGCCGGCTGGAACCGCTCGCGGGACCGGGGCTGCGCGTCCTGCGGGCCGACCTGAGGGACCTGGTGGACCTGACCGGCCCGACCGGTCCGACGGGGCTGGAGGACGAGACGGAGCTGGGCACCTTCGACCTGGTCCACGCCCGGTTCGTCCTCATGCACCTGCCCGAGCGGCGGGCGCTCGTCGGCCGCCTCGTGGAGCGGCTGGCCCCGGGCGGGTACCTGGTCCTGAGCGACGCCCTCGACGTCCCCGATCCGGCCGACACCGGGTCGGCGTACCGGACCACGATCGACGCCATGTGGCGCACCCTCGCGGCGACGATCGGCACGGACACCGGCGCGGGCCTCGCCCTGCCGCGCGTCCTGCGCGCCGAGGGCCTGCACGACGTCGCCGCCGAGCTGGTGTGCCCTCCCCTGACGGCGGGCGGGCACCTGGCCGCCTTCTGGATCGAGACGCTGCGGCGCATGCGGGCGGACCTGCTGGGGGTCGGCGGGCTGGACCCGGCCACGCTCGACGAAGCCCTGGCCTACCTCGCCTCCCCGGAGTTGGCCGAGCTGGCCCCCGGCATGCTCACGGTGTGGGGTCGGCGGCCTCCGTAGGGTTGTTTCGATCGGATGCGCGCCGCCATGCGTGCGAGCGGTGATCCGGGGCAGACGCCGGAAGAGAACCGAGTCGGCAGGGGGCCCCACCGCATCAGGAGGACACCGTGATCATCTTGGGCATCATCCTTCTCGTCATCGGATTCGTCACCGGCATCAGCATCCTGTGGACGATAGGCGTCATCCTCCTGGTCGTCGGGGCGATCCTGTGGATCATCGGCGCCATGGGACACGCGGTCGGCGGACGCAAGCACTACTTCTAGCGGCCCTGCCGCCCCTCGCTTCACCGCATCAGACCGGCGGGCCGGGAACCCCCCCAAGGGGGGTGACCGCCCCCCCGGCGCGGGGGCGGCGCGCGGGCGGGGCGACGTGGGGAGGGGGCGCCCGGGGGCC
>NZ_JBEZIB010000090.1:0-5060 GCF_040650855.1 Streptomyces sp. NPDC048606
GTTGGTTGCCGCAGCCGGCGGAGTGGGCGGGGTTGAGCGTGGCCGCGCAGACCGGGGACCCGCATTCCACCCTGGAGCTCTACCGCGCCGCCCTGGAACTGCGCCGGGCCACCGCCGGCCTCGGCGCCCCCGAGGCCGGCCCGCTGACCTGGCAGCCGGCACCCGAAGGCGTCCTGCTCTTCACCCGACCCGGCTTCGCCTGCACCCTCAACACCCGACCCGAACCGCTGGAGCTCCCCTCGCCCGGCCGGCCGGTCCTGTCCAGCGCCCCGGTCGAGACGGACGGCCGCACCGTCCGGCTTCCCGCGGATTCGTGCACGTGGTGGGCTTTGTGAGCCGGCTACCGGTACAGTCCAATCCCGTGACCGCACGGCTAGCCGACATCGCAGCCCAGGCGGGGGTCAGCGAAGCCACAGTCAGCCGCGTGCTCAACGGCAAGCCCGGTGTGGCCGCCGGCACCCGCGAATCCGTGCTGGCCGCGCTCGACGTGCTCGGCTACGAGCGGCCCGTGCGGCTGCGCCGGCGCAGCGCCGGCCTGGTCGGACTGATAACCCCCGAGCTGGACAACCCCATCTTCCCGGCGCTCGCCCAGGTCATCGGGCAGGCGCTGACCCGGCAGGGGTACACCCCCGTGCTGGCCACCCAGACGCCCGGCGGCTCCACCGAGGACGAGCTGACGGAGATGCTCGTCGACCGGGGCGTCTCCGGGATCATCTTCGTCTCGGGGCTCCACGCCGACACCACCGCCGACATGGGCCGCTACGACCAGCTGCGCGCGCAGGGCGTCCCGTACGTCCTGATCAACGGCTTCTCCGACCAGGTGCGGGCGCCCTTCGTCTCCCCCGACGACCGGGCGGCGATGCAGCTGGCGGTGACCCACCTGAGCGCGCTCGGGCACACCCGTATCGGCCTGGCGGTCGGTCCGAAGCGGTTCGTGCCCGTACTGCGCAAGATCGAGGGCTTCCTGCTGGGGATGAGCGAGCGCCTCGGACTCGACGGGGCCGAGGCCGAGGAGCTCGTCCAGCACTCCCTCTACACCCTGGAGGGCGGTCAGGCCGCGGCGACCGCGCTCATCGCCCGGGGCTGCACCGCGATCGTGTGCGCGAGCGACATGATGGCGCTCGGCGCGATCCGCGCCGCCCGGCAGCAGGGCCTGCGGGTGCCGCAGGACGTCTCGGTGGTCGGCTTCGACGACTCCCCGCTCATAGCGTTCACCGACCCGCCGCTGACCACGATCCGCCAGCCGGTCCAGGCCATGGGGCAGGCCGCCGTGCGCACGCTCCTGGAGGAGATCGGCGGTACGCCGGCCCCGCACAGCGAGTTCGTGTTCCTCCCGGAACTCGTGGTGCGCGGGTCCACGGCCTCGGGGCCGGGCCGCAGGGGTCCGACCTGAGGACTGTCAAGGTCGGTACGGGTAGTCCGCAGGGCGGACCCCGGGCGCCGAAGACCGTCCCGAGGGATGATCGAAGGCGAGGGCGCATCTGGCAAACTCTCTCCCCATGGGTGAAGCGAGCGTGAAGACACTGGAAACCCGGACGGACATCGCGTCACCCCCCGTGACCGAGAGCGAGGCCCGTCCGAGCACCGAGGGTGCCCTCCTCACGCGACTGCGCGTGCCGCGCCGGCCGCGGATCTGGTTCGAGATCCTGCTGATCGCCGTCAGCTACTGGGTCTACTCGCTCATCCGCAACGCCGTGCCCGAGCAGAAGGCCGTCGCCCTCGCGAACGCCGACTGGATCTGGAGCATCGAGCGCGGCCTGGGCATCGCGGTGGAACGGTCCGTCAACCACTCCGTGAACTCGGTGACGTGGCTGATCGTCGGCATGAACTACTACTACGCCACGCTCCACTTCATCGTCACCATCGGCGTGCTGGTGTGGATCTACCGCTTCCATCCGGGGCGTTACGCCGCCACCCGCCTCGTCCTGTTCGCCACGACGGGCGTCGCCCTCGTCGGCTACTACTTCTACCCGCTCGCGCCGCCCCGCCTGATGAACGGCGGCGGGTTCGTCGACACCGTGCTGGTCCACCACACCTGGGGCTCCATGGCCTCGGGGAACCTCAAGCAGATGTCGAACCAGTACGCCGCCATGCCGTCCATGCACATAGGGTGGTCGCTCTGGTGCGGACTGACGATCTACGCCGTCGCCTCCGCGCCCTGGGCCCGGATCCTGGGCCTGCTCTACCCGACGGCGACCCTCGTGGTCATCGTGGCCACCGCCAACCACTTCTGGCTGGACGCCGTGGGCGGCATGATCTGCCTGGCCTTCGGCTACTTCGTCTCGCGCGCCTGGTACGGCTCCCTGCCGCACCGCCTGCCCCGCCACCCCGTGCACGTGGGCCCGCACCCGGCCACCGTCGCGCTGCGCGGCCGCTTCCGCAGGGCCTGAGGCCCGGCCCCGGGGCCCGACGGGCACCCCGAGGCACGCTCTCCCTCCCCCGGCTACCCGGCCCGGTGGGTGATCCGGCCGCCCGACACGGTCAGGCGGATCGGGGCCTCGGCCAACTCGTCCGTCCCCGCCGTCAGCGGATCCACCGCGAAGGCCGTCAGGTCCGCCCGCCGGCCCACCGCGATCCGGCCGGCGACGTCCTCCTCCCCCGCCGCGAGCGCGGCGTGCGAGGTCATGCCCTCCAGGGCCATCAGCCCGGTCAGCGCCGGTCCCGCCGAGGCCGCCCCGAGCGGGCCGCGGGCGGCGGCCAGGACACGGCGGGCGTCGTGGTCGGCGATCGGCCAGTCGGAGCCCAGCGCGAGGACCGCGCCCGCGTCGCGCAGGTCCCGGCAGCGCCAGGCCCGTCCGGCCCGCTCCTCGCCGAGCCGGCGCGACCACTCGTCGGTGTGGTCGGCGCGGGTGTACGCGGCGTGCGGCGGCTGCATCGAGGCGATGACGCCGATCCGCGCGAACCGCTCCAGCTGGTCGTCGGGGACGGTCTCGATGTGCTCGATCCGGTGCCGCATCCGGGCGCCGGGGCCCAGCCCGGCCACGGTGTCCAGGACGTGGCGGACGGCCGCGTCGCCGATGGCGTGGGTGGCCGTGCGCACCCCGGCCGCGTCCAGGGTGGCGACGGCCCGCGCGTAGGCCCGGGGATCGGGCCAGAAGGCCTCGGTGCCCTGGCCGTGGCAGTCTGCGTGTTCCAGCCAGGCCGTGCCGCCCTCGACGGTGCCGTCCATGAAGAACTTGACGCCTCCGATCCGCCAGTGCCGGCCGGCGAGGCCCTGGAGTTCGATCAGCTCCTCCAGTTCGGCCGCTCCCGCGCCGGGCATGCACCACGGGGCCAGGTTCAGCCGCAGCGGCAGGTGCCCCTCGTACTCGACGGTCGACAGCAGCGCGGGGACGTCGCCGTTGCCGAGGTCCATGACGTGGGCGCCGGTCAGTCCGGTGGCGGCCATGGCGTCGAGGAGCGCGAGGAGGCGTGCGCGGCGCTCCGCGCGGGAGGGCCCCGGTACCAGGGCGCCGACGAGGTCCATCGCGGCGTGCTCGACGAGGTGGCCGGTGGGGCGGCCCGCCCGGTCGCAGACGATCTCGGAGCGCTGGGCGAAGGCGCGGGGGCCGACGATCCCGGCCGCGTCGAGGGCGGGGCCGGAGGCGAGCGCGGAGTGGCCGTCGTAGAGGCGCAGGAAGGCGGGGGCGCCGGCCAGGGCGTCCTCGACGAGGGCGCGGTCGACGGGTCGGCCGCCGAAGGCGTTGTGGTCGAGGCCGTGTCCGAGGACCCAGCCCCGGGTGCGGTCGGCCGTGCGCAGGGCGGCGCGCAGTTGGTCGAGGTCGCGGACGTGCGAGAGGTCGGTGCCGGAGGCCATCTCGATGCCCCAGACGGGGTGGCTGTGGGCGTCGGTGAGGCCGGGGGTGAGGGTGGCGCCGGCGAGGTCGATCCGTTCGGTGGCGGGACCGATCAGGTCGCGTACGTCGTGCTCCTCCCCGACGGCGACGATCAGCCCGTCGAGGAGGGCCACGGCCTCGGCCGCGGGGCGGTCGGGGTCGAGGGTGTGGACGCGGGCTCCGGTGAGGACGGTGTCGGCAGCGGGCACGGCTGGTGCGCTCCTTCGGGGTGGACGGGGTGGGCGGCGGACCGGGCGTGGACCTCGGGGCGGCGGGACCTCGGCCGGTGGCGGAACCTCGGCCGGTGCGCGAGGAGGAGGCCCGCGAGGAAGAGGACGACGGCCGCGGGGAACATCGGCGCCATGAGGGCGATCATGCCGGGCGGGTTCACCCGCGGTGGCGTTTGTCGGTACGGGTCGGCATCGGTGTCGGCATCGGTGTCGACGTCGACGTCGACGGAAGCGGAAACCTAAAGGCTTTCGATTTGAGGCAATGTAGCCTCCGGTTCTGGCGTACGGGAAGACCTGACGGTGGGAGAGATCGATGGGACGGCCGCGGACACCCCTCCTGGACCGGGAGCGGATCGCCCTCACCGCCCTGCGACTGGTGTCGGAGCAGGGCGAGTTCAGCGTTCCGCAGATCGCCCGGGCGCTCGGGGTGCAGACCGGGTCCGTGTACCACCACGTGGACGGCCGGGCGGGCGTGGTGGAGCTCGTACGGGAGCTCGTGTGCGACCGGATCGCCGGCGAGGCACTCGCCCTGGAGCCGTGGGACCGGGCGTTGGAGGAGTGGGCGCGTTCCTACCGGGCCGCGTTCGCCGCCCACCCGAGGGCCATCCCGCTGTTGATGACCACACCGGTGCGGGCCCCGCGGGTGCTCGCGCAGTACGAGCGCGCCGTCGGGGTGCTGCTCGCGGCCGGCTTCACCCGGCGGACGGTGATGCCGCTGCTCACGGCCCTGGAGAACCTGGTCCTCGGCTCCGCCCTGGACCTGGCCGCCCCCGAGGCCATGTGGGAGCCGACGCCCGACACCCCGCTCCTCGCGGACGCGCTGGCGGCCGTCGGCCCGAACCGCGCGGACGCCGCCTTCGACCTCGGCCTGGCGGCATTCCTGACCGACGCGCGGACCCTGCTCGCCGCCGACCGCCCGGCCTAGGGCCTGTCGTCAAACTCCTGCCTGCCCCGCGACGCCTGGCACGCGCTCTCGCCGCACCGGGCGAAAGACCGAGTACGACCGGTACACGTG
>NZ_JBEZIB010000091.1:0-4908 GCF_040650855.1 Streptomyces sp. NPDC048606
TCGCTGGGACTTTTTCAGCAGCGCCCTTCGCAGGGGTGGGGCACCCCGGCGGAAGTACGTGATCCGGTGCACTCCGCGGGCCTGTTTTTCGGCGGAAATTCGGGTAAACCGCCGGGCCTGGTGGATATTTCCGGGTGGCAATTGATGGATCCGGGGCAGGCCGCTCAGGCGGTGCAGCTGAGTGGCCATCCGGAGCTGTACGCACCCCGCCGGGTACAGGCCGAGACAATCGCCCGCCAGGCGGGCATCAATTTGTCTCGCCTGGGAATTGGTGGGGGTGCCCCGAGCTGGGCACCGTCCCTCTCTCCGGCCCCTGACATGCCCGGACGCTGCGACGCCCCCGACGGGACTGTCGGCGCGCCTTTCCACGATGCGGCGGCGGGATGGCCTCCCGAGGTCAAAAATCCGCGCTCCACACAAGACGCCATCGCATGGGCCAAGACACAGCCGGCCCTGAATGAAAAGCGCTGGTGGCAAAAATGCCTGGCCTTTTCCTCCATCGTGCACGGTTGGCATGCGTCTGGTGTGGTCGACGCCATCACGCATTGGCGCACGATGCCTACCCACATGAAACACGCCGGATCGCGAGACATTCCCCTCGGTGCGCTCATGTACTGGGATACGAACGGGCCTTTCGGGCATGTCTCCGTATATCTCGGAGACGGCATGATCATCAGCAATGACATTCGACGCATCGGCTATGTCGATATCGTGCCGGCGTCGGAAATCGAATCCAAATGGGGCTCCAAGTACCTCGGGTGGGCGCCCCCGTATTTCCCCAAGGGAGTTTAGAAATGCAGGACCTTTCGGCGGTGCCCGCTATCCCGGTCTACTCGCTCGTGATCCACGCCGGCGGCGAGGGCCTGGTGCTCACGGTCGACGGCGAGGAAATCGCCTCCGGGGACGCTTTGGGAGAATTGCGTGCGGCCGGTCGGGAACGGCTTACCGTGCTCGCCGCGATGGCCGGCCGGCCTGTGCGCGCCCGCGCGACGGACCCCGAGGCACCCGCCCCGTGGTGCATGATCATCACCCCCGGCGGAGCGGTGCACGACGTCGGCTCGCACCCCGCCCCGGTTCCGCCGCCGCCCCGGCCGGCGGTCCCCCCGCGCCCGGTACAGCCCCCCGCGCCCGCCGCCGCGCCGGCGCCGCCGGTCGGGCGGCCGGCTACCCCGTGGGGGCCTCCGCCGCCGGAGACGTACCGGGCGCGGTGGACGGCGGTGCGGGACGCGCACGCGGCCGGCGACGTCGCCGAGGCGATCGTGCACGCGTCGCGGATGGAGGTGTCCCTCCACGCGGAGTTCGGGCGGCTGCATCCGCACACGGTCACGGTGATGACCACCAGGGCGTGGCTGACGCTCGCCCGGAGCGCGGATCTCGCGGGGACCGTCGAGCTGCTGGTGGCCACCGCGCTCCGCCGCCGCGAGGCGGGAGCCGAGCCGATCGTGGAGACCACGGAGCTGGCGCACTCCGCGCATGTGGGGTGGGGAGTCCTGGTGTCGGAGGACCCGGAGGAGGCGGAAGCGGTGGGCCCGTCGGTCGCCGCGATGCTGCGGGAGTTCGGGTGGGAGAGCCGGCTCAGCGAGGTGGAGGGGTGGCTCCGGGCGCGCGCGTCGGCGCCGGTCGGGTAGCCCCGGGCGGGGTGGGGTGCCTGCACCGTGGGGGTGGGGCAGGCACCCCTGCCGGGGGCGGTAGGGGCCGCTCGGGGTGGGCCCCCACCGCTCCTGCCACGGTAGGGCCGCCGCGGTGGTGTCCTCGACCGTGCGCGGTGCGTGCGGGGCGGGATCTCACCTGGATGGGGCGGGCGGGGGTCAGTCGACGAAGCCCAAGGCGCTGTCCGGTCGGCATTGCGGGCACGCGGAGACGCCCTCCGCGAGGGCCCGCCGGGCGGCGTCGACCGACGCCGGCTTGCAGCGGGTGCGGGTGTCCCAGCAGCCGCCGACGTGGACGCGGACGGCTGGCCGGCCGGTGCCGATGCCGTGCTCTATCAGCCATTCCGGGGGTGGCGGCGGAGGCCTGCGGGCGCCCTCGGTGGCGATCACGCGCTCCTCCGCCGCTATCCAATCCCGCGTGCGCTGGAGGTCTTTGACCTGCACTCTTTCCAGAAAGCGGAGCATGTCGAGGCGGGGGCTCCCGCCGGCCGGTGGTGGGGTGGGCACGGTCACTTCCCGGAGTACTGTGCCGCCCGCTCGACCTTGCACGTCGCGCACAGCGGTGAGGCTCCCACCCCGTAGCGGCAGGTCTGGCCGTGGCAGCGCGCGCACGGGCCGGTCTGGCTCGGCGCCCACGTGGCGGGCTGGGGTCTGGCGGGGGGTGCGGGGGTGGTCATGGGGTGCTCCTGGTGGCGCGGAGGTGTCACCTCCAATTAGACAGCATGTTCGAATTTGGAGTCGAGCGTGACGCGGGTCGACTCACTCGCGTAGCCGTCACGACGGCCGGACCGGGCGGGCCCCCGCCGGGCGGGAGTCGGCCGCGCGCCGCCGGCGTCGCGGTTCACCCGGACGGGTGAACCGCGGCCTCGTGTACGCGGGCGCGATGTGTACGGCCTGCCCTCAACTCGACGCGAAACAAGCCTCATTGACACGTTCTGTGGTGGTTTGGCATGTTTCCGGCGCGGTCCGACGGTCGGGCCCATCGGTGTGCGTTTGGGGTGCGTTTCGCATGGTCGAGCGGGTGTATGACGAGTTCGAGGTGGCGGGCCGGCTGCGGGTGTCGGTGGCGGCGTGGCGGTGGGCGGTGGTGACGGGCGCGGTTCCGCCGGCGGATGCCCCGGCGGGGTGTTGGTCGGCGGCGGTGGTCGAGGCGGTGGACGGGGAGGGTGTCCGCGCGGGCCTGGTGCTGCGGGACGCGTTCGCGGCGGCGGAGCGGCTGACGCGGGCGTTGGGGGATCCGTTGCCGGCGTGTCGGCCGGCGGTGACGGCGCGGATGGTCGGGGACCTGGTGGCCGCCGGTCTCCTGGTCCGTCTGGGCGGGTACGTCGAGGCGCCGGACGTCCACGGGGACCAGGTCGCCGCGCTCGCCCGCCGCCGTGACCTGCCGACCCTGCTGGACCGTCACACGCTGCTGGGGCCCAAGCAGGCGGCGGTACGCCTGGGGGTACGCCGGTGCGACGTCGCCCACCTGGTCCGTCTGGGCATGCTCCGGGCCGCGCGGGTGGTCGAGGTCGACTACGGCCGCGCCCGGGGTGGGCCGGTCGACGTGCCCCTGTACCGGGCTCTCGACGTGGCCCTGTTGCCGACGCTGCGCCCGGAGGTCGAATGGCTGGTGCTGCGCGGGGCGGGGGTGGGTGCGCGGTCGCCGTTGGCTCGTTGGGAGCCGGCGCCGGTCGGGGCCGGCGACGTCGTGTCGGTCGCGGTGGTGGCCGTCATGGCGGGGGTGAGCCGGGCGACGGTGAGCGCCTGGCGGCGCCGGCACCCGGACTTTCCGCCGCCGGCGGCCGGTTCGCGGGCGCCGGCGCCGGTCTTCGATCGGGGCGCGGTGGGGCGCTGGCTCCTCGCGCACGGCAAGGTCCACGTAGCCCAAGGGCCCCACCGCGCGGGTGCGCGCGGGCACTGAGCGGAAGGTGGGGGTGCCGCGGCTTACCCCTCGGAGGGGGCCGCGGCGGCCTCCAAGTCCATCTTGCAGACCTTCCGCACCTGTTCGCGGCTCCATCCGGTCTCCACCACCACCTGCTGCTGCCACCCCCGTTCGTCGCCGTGCTCGGCGGCGAGGCGCTGTACCTCGGCGTAGACGGAGAGGAGCGCGAGGCGCTCGGCGGCGCGGATCTCGGCGAGTGCGCGCAGGTGTTCTTGGAGTGCGGTGGTGTCCATGGGTCCATCCTGCCAGATAGCCAATCGAAGTTGGCCTACTCCGATTGGCGTAACGCCGGTTGACATGCCAACTAGAGTTGGCCAATCTAAGTGTGCCAACTCAAGTTGGCTCAACGGATTGGAGCCCCCCCCCATGAACACCACCACCACGATCACCACCCCGGCTGAGCTGACGACCACGGTGCTGATCACCCCCGCTGGCAAGCTTCCCGCCGATTACCGCGTGCTGCTGGACGGCCGGGTGATCGGCCTGGTCAGCGATGAGGCGGGCGCCCTGCCCGGCCGGGGCCGGTTCTACGCGTGGTCGGCGGCGTTCGGTCCGCGTGGCTTCCACGGGACGGAGGCGGAGGCGGTTGAGCGGGTGGTGGCGGCGTGGCTCAACGCGGGCCCCGGCGCCGGCGGTTTGCTGACCTCCCGGGGCACCGTGCACGCCGCCCGCCGTACCGCCGAGGGGATGGTGCCGGCGTGCATGACCGGCCGTGCGGCGGCCGGGCTGCGGGTTCTGCTGCGCACGGGGCGGGCGGTGACCTGCCGGCACTGCCCGCAGGGCTAGCAGCCGGCCCGCCGCCGGGGGTGGAAGTTCTTCCACTCCCGGCGGTGGGGTGGGGCGGGGTGTCAGGGTGGTGGGCATGGATGAGCGGTGGGTGGGGCGGCGTGTGTACGGGGCGTATCCGGATGATCCGGACCCGTGGGCGGAAGAGGGGGAGCTGTACGTCGAGTTGACGGGCGGTCCGCTGGACGGTGAGCTGCTGCAAGTGACCGGGTGGACGCGGGAGGAGCTGGCCGGTGGGGTGGCGCTGATCTGTGAGACCTCGGCGTGGGGGCCTGGTGGGCGGGCGGAGTACGAGCCGGCCGACCCGGCCGCGACCGTGATCGACCGGTATGTGTGGGTGGGCGATTCGCCCTAGGGGGTGGGGGCTAGGGTTGGGGTAGCCCGTACCGATATGGCGTGTGTGGGTGAGGCCCGGTGCCCGGAGGATTCTCGGGGGCAGTACCACCGGGCCGCCTCTACCCTTCTGAGCGGCCGGTGACGGTGCGGGTCAGGGCGGTACGCATGATCGCGCCGGTGGTGGTGATGTGGGCGGCGATTCGTTCGCGTTCG
>NZ_JBEZIB010000092.1:0-4281 GCF_040650855.1 Streptomyces sp. NPDC048606
CTGAAACAGCACCCACAGCTCGTCCGGCACCAGCCGTTCAACGATCCCCACCATGACCGCCAGCCTACCAACGAAGCCCAAATGAGATGACGTCTAAATTGCCCCAACCCAACATCCCCGCAGCCGACTTCGACCTGCTCGACGTACCGCCCGCCCCAGCCGTCCACCACGCCGAACAGGCACTCCTGGGCGCGCTCCTTCTCGAACCCCGCCAGCTCAAGGCCCTCGGTTCCTTGCATCCGGCTGATTTCGCCAGCGCCCTACACCTGGCCGTGTTCGACGCCATAACCAGCCTCACCCCTCCCGCGCCCGAGGTCCACGCCCAGCAGCCGGTCTGGCTGACCGCTGTCCTGGAGCACGCCCGACCCGCCGCCCGCGGGCTGACCGCGGCCTACCTCCACCAGGTCGTCAGCGCCTGCCCGGAACCCGCCCACGCCCCGGCGTACGCAGCGATCGTCCGCGCGGGCCATGCCCGCCGGACCCTGCGCGCCCGCGCCGAACACCTCGTTCTTACCGTCGGCGACCCCATCCTGGAGGACCAGCCCACCGCCGCCCTCATGACCGCCGACAAGCTGACCAGCGTCCTGGACCAGCTCGCCGCCCGGTTCCCAGCCCACGCCAGCACCCTGCCCCGCACCCCCGCGCCACCCCACCCAGTCCGTGACCCCGACAACGAGGACATGGAAGACGAACGCGTACTCTTGGCCGCCCTCTGCGCCAGCCCTCACCTCAGCGACGCCGCGCGCTGGCTCCAGCCCGCCGACTTCTCCGAGCCCCTGCACGGCCGTCTCTTCCACTGCATGCTCACCGTCGGACGCCGCGGCGACCCCGTGGACCCCGTCACCGTGTTGTGGGAAGCCCAGCAGCAGGGACTACTCAGCCCCAGCCGGCCCCCGGCCGAGCTGCTCGGCATGCTCGTCGGCGGGCAGGCCGTGGCCGCGGAGCACTGGGCCGAGCTCGTCCTTCGCCGCTCCATGCTCGCCCGGGCCCACACCACCGGCCTGACCGTCCTGGCCTACGCCGAGGACGACTCCAACACCATCGGGCAACTCCTCACCGGCACCCGCCGCGCTCTGGCCGACCTCGACGCCGTCCGTCACCGCTGGCAACGCGCCATCGACCCCATCCCGGCCCGGACCACCCAGCGCCAGACCCCGATCTCACCCCGCGCTGGACGCCCACCGCCCCAGGTCAAGCCCGCCAGTGCCGTGAGGGGAATCCGGTAGCCCGTCCCGGTCCGGCCGACGCCCCGTCGGCCGGACCCCAGCCACAGCCCCACCCCGAGTGCCGCCCATGTCTGAAACCCCGCCAGGACGCATGTCCACTTCGCCCTCCACACCAACCACCTCCCCGCCGCCACCGCCACCGGGACCGGGCCTGCAAGCGCCGACGCCCGCGTCCTCCTCACAGCCCGCGGCTTCCGCGAGCCCGGCGGGCAGACCATGGTGCTGGCCAGGATCGACCGCGAGGAGCCGTACTACGCCCAGCAGGCCTCCGAAACGCTCGCGCCCCGTTCGGCATCGAGATCGACCCCGCCCTCCGGGAAGCGATCGACACGGACCGGGCGATCCACGCCGACAACGCCTCCGGCCGCCTCACCGTCCACCTGCATGCCCTTCATGGACACAGGCGGTCGGCTCCTCCACCAACGACCGCCGTGTCTACCTCCGCGGTCAAGGCCTGAGGGCCGTCGTCCGCGCCTTCACAGACGGGACCAAGGCGGTCGCCGGATTCCACCGCCTCTACTCCGTCGCCGTACGCCCAGGCTCCAAAAGGCCAAGCGGAACGTGAACAGGTAGTGCTTCTCCCGCTGCCCGGCCAGTCCCACACCCGGCATGCAAATCGAATGACTACCCTCTGCTATCTTCGGTGGCATTCAGTGATCAGTGAGGGGTTCTGTTGGCCACCCATTCAACACTGCCGGGACATCCGGCACGGCTGTCGCGGCTGAACCAGGTATCACCGGACCTGGCCGACGACTACATGACGCTCGAACTGCTGGCGGCGGGACTCGCTGGGATCCAGGCCAACCAGCAGAAGGCGCTGTGGAGCTCCGCTCAGCCTTCCGCCGACCCCACTGGACTACCCCCGGCCTGGACTGCGGGTGTCACGCGCCTGCTCTGGAGGACGTTGGAGGACGGCTGTCGTGAGGTGGCGTCCCACTCCGACGTCTTCCGTTGGTGCCGCACGCCTCTCGGGCAATGGCCGCTGGCCCTGCGCGTCGCCGAGAGCGATTCAGAGCTTCTTATGATCGAGAACGGCCGACCATCGGCCTTCGCCGAACAAGCGTCCCGCCTCCTGCTCTCCAAGGATCCCGAAGCGGAGCTTGTCGAGAACCGATGCTACGAGCTGATGATCAGCGTTGCCGACCGGAACGGGCAGACCGAACGGGAGGTACAGGACAACTATGTCCGGCTGCGCGGATTCCTGACGAAGCACTCGGTATCCTCTGACATCGACCTGCTTGGATTGCTTCGGGCTTTCCCGGCCAAAGATGCCAATGGTCAGCCATGGGTGAAGCAGTGGTTCACCCAGTGCTACCGAGCTCTGCCGGCAAGCAGCGCCATCGTCCTGGGTTTCTGTGACGGCTGCGAAAACCCAATCTCCGGCCACCGCGACTGCGATACACCGGGATGCAGGGGCACCCTGGTGTACCGCACCGTGGAGACGATGTCCGAGTACTTCATCCAGAACCGGGCCGTTCGGCGTTTCCTGCACGATCCCGGCCTGGCGGAGCAGCGCATGTTCGAGGCGCTCGAGCCGGTGTTTGGAGAACGCCTCCACCCTTGGTGGGGCATGGACGCGGTGGACGTGGCCATCGACTTCGACAATACGGGGGAGATGGCGGTCGGTGAGTGGTGGGCCGCCGACGTGAAGGATCACGCCAGTGCCACGCTCCTCGGCCGCTCGTTCCGCTGGAACCCACGTGCGGCTGCACAGCGGCGGATCCTCGTAATCGCGCAGCATCGCTTCGAACAGCCGGGATACGTAGATGACCTCGCCACGTCATTGCAAGGGCGCGTCCAAGGCGTTGAGATCATGAGCGAGGCCGCCTTCATCGCCGCCGCCATGGCTCGTGAGGCAAGGCGGCCTCGGTGAGCCGGGACTCCGACGGCTGGCTGGAGCCGCTGGAGAACAAAGCGTCATCGTCAGGCGTGGCTGACGCGATCACGTCTTGCCTGTCGGTCCGTGAGTTCTTCCGGGTGGAGCTCGGGCTGATGTTCCTGTCCGAGTACGCGCCGGGACAGCCGGCCATCGTTCTTCTCCGCAAGCTACTCGACGGCTACGCCCTGCCTGGTGCGGGTACCGAGACAGTCGTGCGTAATGTGCGCCGCCGCATGGGACCGACGGCTCGGGGCGGACAGTGGAGACTGCGCCTCAACGACTACTGCAAGGTACCTGCGCACCTGCGATTGTTCGAGCTTGACGAGGACGCCGTAACACGCGTGGTCCACGGCAGCGTCTTTCGCCGCCGGGGAAGCTCTAAACTCCCGGAGCGCGAGCAGGCATACCACAACGCAATGTCGCTACCGGTGGCCTACAAGCTGGAGAAGACTCATGATCCCGCTCCGCCGGGGACGCCGGTTCGGTTCAAGCGAGCCGACGGTAGCACCGCCCGGCTGCGGCTTCCTGACTGGCTGCCAGAAGCGCGCCCTGAACGTCGGCTAGAACCCAAGGAGTACCGGACCAGGGCAGCGTTTCCGCAACTGACGGAGGACGACTTCCGCCAAGCAGCCAAGGAGATGGACCAGTGCCTCAGCGCAAGCGAGAGGTACCGCACGGAGAACTTCACCGGCCGCGTGGAAAGGATGGTCTTCGCTCGCACCGACCGCGAGGCCGGCTGTCTGACAGACGGGCTCGGCATCTTCGCGATCGACGGAGTGGCCCAGGTCGTGGGCCTGATGAACTCAGGTAAGACGACCTTCAACGACATTCTGGTCAAGATCTGTACTGATCGCGGGCTAAGGGTCGGGTACCTGGTGTCCTCCGTCGGAAACGCCCTCGAGAAGGTCCGGTTCTTCCGGGCTCTGGGCATCGACGCTATTCCACTGATCGGCCACAGAAATCGGCCCGCGCACATGGCACGTTACTGGGACGATCTCCTCTACGTACCGGAGCACGGTCAGCTGCCGCCGCTCCCGGACGGCCACGACGAAGTCGCCGAGTTCACCACCGACATTTGTTTGCTAAGGGCTGTCCCGTAAACGAGCTCTGTGAGCGGGACTCGGTTCAGGCATGTAGCTTCGTCGTCGGAGGTTTCGCTCGTGCTGTTCAGGCCCG
>NZ_JBEZIB010000093.1:0-3602 GCF_040650855.1 Streptomyces sp. NPDC048606
GGCACCCACCGCGTACGCGGTGGGTGCCCCGCCCCACAGGACCCGCGCCCCTCCTCGGCCTCAGGCGTGCAGCAGTCGCTCGAAGAACGTGCGGTACTGGCGCAGTGCGAGCCGCAGGTCCTCGGTCGGGACCTCCTCCCCCCGGTCCCACTGACCTTCGAGGCCCTGCTTGTCCTGGGCGAAGGTGCTCGCCAGGGACTGCATGACCTCGGCCACCAGGGCGTCGGCGGAGCGGACCGATTCGCGGGGGTCGTCGACGAAGCGGCCCTGGATCTCGCTCCAGCGGCGGCGGAACTCCTGCCCCTCGTCGCCGCCCAGCAGCGGCGCCGCGCCCTCCTCGTCGGCGGCGTCGACGCCTGCGGCCTCGGTCTTCCTGCCGGTCGACGCGTCGGCGTACTCCTCCCGCTCCCGCGCGTCGCGCGCCGTGGCCTCGCCGGGGTAGATCGGGGCGGTGTCGGTGGCGCCCGTGCCGCTCCCGCGTCCCGGATCGGCGATGTCCTCGGTCGTCAGTCCGCCGGATCCGGAGGTCCGGCGCTCGTCAGGATCGATGGTGTTCATGTCAGCGGGTCCTCTCGTCGTCGAGCAGCTCCGCGAAGAGGGCGCGGTAGTGCACCATCGCCCCCCGGAGTTCCTCGGTCGTCGCGCCTCCCTCGGCGCTGCGCGTCTTGACGGTGTGGGCGGCGCGGTAGTGGCCCAGGGTGCTCCCGTGTTCGACGGAGAGGTCGCGCACGCGGCCGTCGAACCCTTCGTCGGTGGGGTAGCCGCGCTCGCGCATCAGGCGGGAGACGAGGGCGTCGGCGTCCGCGACGGAGCCTTCCGGGCGGTCGACGAATCGTTCCTGCACGCCTCGCCACTCGTCGGCGTACTGATGGCGCCGCTCCGCGGGCAGTTCCTTGATCTCCAGCTTCTCGTGGCGCTGTTCACGGGAGCGCAACTCCCGCTCGGCGGCCAGCCTGCCGCCCTCCTCGCGCACCGCGCGTCCGTACTCCGGCCCGAACCGGTCGCGCAGCCGGCGCCGCCGCGAGAGTACGACCAATGTGACGGTCAGCGCGAGGACGACGACGACCGCCGCGACGATGATGCCGATCAGTGTGGCAGTGGACATGTCCGCCCTCCGTTCGGGGAGTTCACGACGCGCCGGGCGTGAGGTGCCGCGCGCACCGGGTGCGGAACCCGGTGCCGGTACGTCGGGTGCCCTGCGGCTACCCGCTCCCGGTCGGGGCAACCCTCGCCCTCGCGAAGGCGGCGGGCCGCGCCTCGGGGCGGTCCGGGAGGACCGGCGGCCCGTACGGAAGTAGACAGTGTCTACGCATCCTGGTAGACACGCTCCATGGACAGCGAGAAATCCCTGCGGGACCGGTTGATCGACGTCGGGGTGGACCTGGTGAGGGCCGAGGGTTCCGGCGCCCTCGGTCTGCGCGAGATCGCCCGGCGGGCCGGTGTGTCCCACGGCGCCCCGCGCCGCCACTTCCCCACCCACCACGCCCTGCTCTCCGCGATCGCCCACCGCGGGTTCGCGGAGCTCGGCGCGCGGTGCGACCGGGAGGTCTCCGGCGAGAGCAGCCCCGAACTGCGCCTGAGGGCGCTCGGGCGGGCCTACGTCCGCTACGCGCTTGAGCAGCGCGGCATGTTCGAGCTGATGTTCCGTCACGACCTGCTGGACAGCACGGGCCGGGGCGCGGACGGGCCCCGGCTCAGGGACTCGACGCTCCCGATGTTCGAGCTCCTCGTCGAGCTGGTCGCCGCGTGTCACGCGGGGCGACGGGAACGGCGTACGACGGCCCCGCCGGCGGCCGTCACCGCCGCCGCCCTCTGGTCGAACCTGCACGGGGTCGTCCAGTTGTGGGCGTGGGGCAGCCTGGGCCTCGTCCTGGACGCCGCCCCCGACGCCGCGGCGTCGGGTCCCGCGACTCCCGGGGGCGGGACCTCCGGGGTCGGGACCTCCGAGGCCGGGACCTCCGAAGCCGGGACCTCCGAAGCCGGGACCTCCGGCGCCGACGAGGTCAGGGCCCGTGACGAGGAGCGGCTGGAGCGGCTGCTCACCGCCGTGTTCGACGCCCACCTCGGCCCGGTGAGCCCGTGACCGCTCCCCCGCGCCCCGCCCCGGCCCTGCTCGTCAGCGTCGCCGGCGCGGCGATCGTCGCGCTGGACGGCACGGTCCTGCTCGTGGCGCAGCCCGGCCTCCAGCGCGACCTCGGGGCGAGCGTGGGCCAGGTGCAGTGGACCAGCACCGGCTACCTCCTCGCCGTCGCGGCCCTGCTCGTGATCGCCGGGCGGCTCGGCGACCGCTACGGGCACACCCGACTGCTGCGCGTCGGCGTCCTCGGCTTCGCCGCCGCCTCCGCCGGCATCGCGCTCGCGCCGACGGTCGGCTGGGTGATCGCCCTGCGCGCCCTGCAGGGGGCTTTCGGCGCCCTCCTCCAGCCGGCGACGCTCGCGCTGCTGCGCCTGGCGTACCCGACGGACCGGCTCGCCCGCGCGGTCGCCGTGCGGACGAGCGCGATCGGGATCGCGGCCGGCGCCGGACCGCTGCTCGGGGGAGCCCTGGTCGCACACCTCGGGTGGCGCGCCGTGTTCGTGGTGAACGTGCCGATCGGGCTCGCGATCGCCGTCCTCACCCTGGCCGTACGCACCCCCGCGCCCGAGCGGCGGGCGACCGGGCGGCTCGGCCTCGCGGGACCGGCGCTGCTCGCGCTCGCCCTGGCGGCCCTGGTGCACACCCTGGTCGGCGTCCCGGCGCACGGCTGGAGCGCCCCCGCGACCCTGCTCGGTCTCCTCGCCGTCGCGGGCCTCGCGGTGGCCTTCGCCGGCCACCAACGCCGCTCGGCGCACCCCGTGGTGCCGGTGGACGTGGCGCGCTCGCTCCCGGTGACGGCCTCGATGGGGTTGCTGCTGCTCGTCTCCGCCGGCATGTTCGGCGCGCTGTTCGTCGGCACCTTCTTCCTCCAGGACGTCCTGCGGCTCGACCCGCTCGACTGCGGCGTCCGGGTGCTCCCGCTGACCGTCCTCATGGTCCTCGGCACTCCGGTGGCCGGCGCCGCGCTGCGCCGGCACGGCCCGCGCGCGACCGCGATCGGCGGCACGCTCCTGGTCGCGCTCGGGACGGCGGGACTGTCCCGCCTGGACGCGGACGCCACGTGGGGCTTCGTCTCCGTCACCTTCGCGGTGCTGGGCGCCGGGTTCGCCACCGTCATGGTCACCGCCACGGGCACCGTGGTCGGTGAAGCGCCGCCCGGCTACGCGGGCGTGGTCGGCGGGCTGAAGCAGACCGCGATGAACGTCGGCCCCACCCTCGGCATCGCCGTCGCCGCAGGTCTGATGGCGCCGGCGGCGACCACGACGGGCCCGCCGCTGCTCGCGCTGACGGCCCTCGTCGTCCTCGCGCTGCTGCCCGCCGCCCTGCTGCCCGCCACACCGTCGGCGGCGCGCCCGGCGCCCGCTCCGGTGGCGCGCTGAAGGGCCGGGCCCCGGTGGGGCCCGGCCCTTTCGCTTGCGTGCCCTCGGGCGTCAGACGCGGTCGGCCGCGATCAGGACGTACTGGAAGGAGCCGTCCTTGTAGGAGTTGATGAACGCCTCCTCGATGCCGGTGACCAGGGAGGACT
>NZ_JBEZIB010000094.1:0-3323 GCF_040650855.1 Streptomyces sp. NPDC048606
GCTCGACGAGGCGGTCGTCATGAGATCGCAGGCCCTGGAGGACGGCCACAAGGGGCCGGTAGCTCGCGGAGGCGACCATGTCGGTCGGGTCCTCGTTCGGCTCCAGGAAGACCGGCACGATGATGCGGGCGATCTTGGTGGAGCCGTCCTTGTTGAGGCGGAGGGCGCGGCCGATGTTCTGGACGATTTCGACTTGGGAGCCGCGGGTGTCGGCGAAGCAGATGGCTTCGACACCGCGTTCGCCGGTGATGTCGACGCCTTCGCCGAGGACGCGTACGGACGCGAGGAAGGCCCGGTGTACGCGGTGTCCGGTGGCGTCGATGCCGTTTGCGAACTGCCGCAGGATCTCGCGCCGCTCGGTGACGAGGTGGTCGCCGCACAGCCAGGCCGACCAGACGCGGTTCGGCGGGACGTGGCGGCCGGTCTCCAGTTCGTAGAACTCGGCGTCGATGGAGGACTTCGGCAGCTTGGCCGCGGCCGCCAGGTCGGCGTCGGACGCGTCGGTGGCGTACAGCTCGGTGGCGGTCTCGGGGAGCTTCTCGGCGAACGCGGCCGCCTCCTCCACTTTCTGGTGGAAGGTCATGACGGTGCGCAGGTTGTGCGCCGCGGCGTGCTCCAGGAGCGCGGTCTGCAACAGCGCCAGGCGCCGGCCCCGCTGCGCTTCCTCGGACTCGTCGAGGATGGGGGAGGGGTCGTGGATCTCCAGGACGTCGATCTCGAATCCGGCGAGGATGCCGCGCTCGATTGCCTCGGAGAGTCCGAGTTCGGCGATCCATGGGCCGTAGGTTCCGTTCGGGTCGTCGGCCATGCTCGCGATCTCCGCCTCCTCGCCTCCGGCGCCCTTCTGCGGCCGGGCGGCGGCGAGGATGCGGGGGGTGGCGGTGAGGTAGAGCCGGTAGTCGGCGGGGATGCGGGTGTTGTCGTGGATGGCTGCCCAGGGGCGTCCGAGGTCGCCGGCGGTGCCGTGGGCTTCGTCGACGATGGCGAGGTCGAAGCCCGCCATCCGCTGCCCGTAGAGCCGTTCCCCACCTGCCAGGGCGGCCTCCAAGGGCCCGCGGACCTTCCGCTGGCCCGCTGGTGCGTCGATGTCCTCGCGGTCCACCAGGGAGGCGTACGTGGCGAACACGACGACCGGCCCCGCCCCGGCCCACAGGGCGAGTTGAATGGGGTTCGTGGTGGTCCGTACGCTCAGCTCGTTGAGGACGGGGTCGTTTTCCAGCGAGCACACGGCGATCATCGGGGCCTGGTGGCCCACCAGCCGCCATGCCTGGGCGGTCTGGACGAGGAGGTCCAGGGTGGGGACGGTGACCAGGATCCGCCCGCTCGGGAAGGACTCCAGGGCGCACGAGGCGGCTGTGATCGTTTTTCCCGATCCGGTCGCGGATACGATCGTGCCGCGGGCTCCCTCCGGGGGGATGGATGATCTTGCAGGAGATCCCACCCACTTTCGAAAACTCGCTTTTTGATCCACTTGATGTTCTCGGAGCTGGATCAAAAGAAGTCACCCGATTCGGGAAGGATCTGGTCGACGGAGGTGATCCGGTATTCTCCGTTTTCGTACCTGCCGCCAGGTCGTCGGAACATGGCCTCGGCGTACTCGACAGCCGCGCCGGCGGAGGCGGCGAAGAAGTTGCGGATTACGGCAGGCTCTCCGGCCGCAGTGGGCTGGGCCGTGATTCGGTAGATGCGGTGCCGCCGGACCTCGACGGGCAGGATGCTGCCGGCCCGCTCGTCCCAGGCCGTCTCTGCGGCCATGCGCTGTGCTCGCTCTTCTGCTCTGCGGGTCACGCGGAAGTCGTCGTCCGGGGTGTACACGGTCATGTGCTGCTTGGCCATGACGTGTGCGATGCGGGCCCATTCGATGCGCTGCCACGAGGCGATGTCCAGCCTGGTCAGTTTGCCCGCTTCCTCGGGTGCGGCGAGGACGAGTTCCTCGTTTTCAAGGGCTGCCTGCAACCGTTCCTGCACCTGTTCCAGGTTGAGGCCGCGAGCTTCTCTGAGTACGGGAATCTGTGCTAGCTCCCTCGGGTGGTATTCGTAGACAGGCACCCAGAACCCCCGCTCAACAAATCCACCAGATGCCACGCATTTCTGCCAATGGTACATCCTGCATCAATTTTGATTCAGGATGTACACTTACCCGACGCGAACGAGAGGTACGTGCACTGTTCGGCGACTGGGGGACTGGCATGGAGCACAGTGAGCGAGCCGAGGCGGATCTGCTGCACGTGGTGGAGCAGGCGTTGAGGATTCGCGGGGTGTGGGAAGAGGTCGCCACGACCTACTGCTGCCGTCCATCGCAAGAGGTGAAGGCCGCGTATCAGGCGGCAGCGTCGAGCTGGAACGTCCGGCTCGACGAACGAGCCGTCACTCTGTCGAGCATGTGGATCGGAGGATCCGCATACTGGGAGTGACCCAGCACCAAGCCGATCCACGGTCGGCAACGTGGTTGCTGAGGCGGAAACTGGCAGCCAACCGCTCCCAGCACGGCTGAGGGTTGCGGTGTCGGCGGGATTCGAACCCGCGGACCGGGGGAGACAGGCCCGTCCAGTACCCGGTCAGTCGGCGTAAGGAGAGCCTTCCTCACGTCGATCGCAATGGGCCGCTCTGCCACGGCTCCGCAACCAGTGGGAGTTGCTGCTCCCACTGGTGATGACGGTAGGAGAAGTGTCGTGACAGAGCGAACTCTTTTCCGGCAGAGCCGATGGCCGGCCCAGGAGCTGCCCGTATTCGTGGAGTGGGCTTGCCCTAGAAGCGAAGCCGCCCGGGCCGGGGAGCGAAGCGGACCGGCCTCGGGAGCGGTCTCTGACTATCTGCCATGGTGACGGGGTCGGTGCTGGCAAGCGTCTGCGTGGCCCTTGTGCCCCGGTCGCCGGTTGGGCCGTGGCCGCCTCCGTGCAGGCCCGGGAGGTTGCTGCCGTTGGGTTTCCAGTGCTGGAGGCTTCGCTGCCGACCCCGTCAAGGGGACCGTAACCACCAGCACCGACACCGCTGCCGGCGCCCGCGGAGCGGGCTGGTCCTGGAGGCGGAGCCGAAAGGACCCCAGGGGTGGGGGAGCGAAGCGGACCCACCCAACGGGCCCGAAGGCCCGGACCCCGTGAAACGGGGTCACACAGGCCCGCGAAGCGGGCCGTTCGGAACCGAGCGAAGCGAGGGCCGAACCTGTCCGGAGCGAAGCGAAGGACACCGGCCGAATGGCCGGCCCTGGCTCGGCGAAGCCGAGCCCCGCCGAGCGCAGCGAGGCGGTTCGTTGACACAGCGCGCAGCGCTGTGGGCCGGTGAGGTCGTCGCCCTGCTCGGCGCCAACGGCTCCGGCAAATCCA
>NZ_JBEZIB010000095.1:0-3000 GCF_040650855.1 Streptomyces sp. NPDC048606
CCCCGCCGATGGCCGCGTTGTTGTCGCGGACCCTTTCGTGGGCGGCGACACCGGTGCCGCCCGCGGCCCGGGCCGCACGACTGCCAGAAGCGACAGCGGCCTCAAGCGGGCCCTCGCCACGCACTGGTACGCCTGGGCCATGATCGCCCCGGTCGTGCTCGTACTCGGCGTGATCATCGGCTGGCCCCTCGTCCGCGGGATCTACCTCTCGCTGACCGACGCCAACGAGCGCAACGTCGCCCGCACCATCGGCGTCCGCCACATCGAGGCCACGTACGAGTTCGTCGGCCTCGACAACTACGCGGCCGTCCTCGGCGACCCCGTCTTCTGGCAGCGGCTGGTGTGGACGGTGCTGTGGACCGTCGGCTGCGTCTCCCTCACCTTCGCCCTCGGCCTCGCCCTGGCCACCATGCTCAACCGCCCGCTCCGCGGCCGCGCCGCCTACCGGATGGCGCTCATCCTGCCGTGGGCCGTCCCCGGCTTCGTGTCCGTCTTCGCCTGGCGCTTCCTGTTCAACCGCGACAACGGCATCCTCAACAAGCTCCTCGACGGCGGCGGCATCGCGGCCATCCCGTGGCTCGACGACCCGACCTGGGCCAAGGTCTCCGTCATCGCCGTCAACGTCTGGCTCGGCGTCCCCTTCATGATGGTCGCCCTCCTCGGCGGCCTCCAGTCCATCCCCGCCGAGCTCTACGAGGCCGCCGAGATGGACGGCGCGACCCCCTGGCAGCGCTTCCGGCACATCACCCTGCCCGGACTGCGCGCGGTGAGCATGACCGTGATCCTGCTCTCCACCATCTGGACCTTCAACATGTTCCCGGTCATCTTCCTGCTGACCCGCGGCGGACCGGGCGACTCCACCGAGATCCTCGTGACCCAGGCCTTCCGCGAGGCCTTCATCGCCAGCCCCCGCGACTTCGCCGGCTCCGCGACGTGGGGCGTCCTCATCCTCGCCCTGCTCATGATCTTCGCGCTGGTCTACCGGCGCTCGCTGCGCAAGCAGGGAGAGGTGTGGTGACCGTGACCACGAACGACACGCCCGCCGGCGGCACCCGCCCCCGCGGCACCCGCTCCCCGCTCGCCTCCTTCGGACTGCACGCCACGCTCGTCGTCGCGTCCGTCATCGCGGTCTTCCCCGTGCTGTGGATCCTGCTGACCTCCCTGAAGCCCCCGCAGCACGCCATCGGCACCGACTTCGTCAAGGAACCGACGCTCCACAACTACCGCTACCTGCTGGAGTCCAGCCACTTCCTCAGCTGGTTCGCGAACTCCGTCCTCGTCGCCGGCGTCACCACCGTCCTCGGCGTCTTCATCGCCGCCACCACCGGCTACGCCGTCAGCCGCTTCAAGTTCCCGGGCATGAAGCCGCTCATGTGGACCCTGCTCATCACGCAGATGTTCCCGATGGCCATCCTGATCGTCCCCCTCTACAACCTGATGGGCGACCTCGGACTGCTCAACCAGCCCGTCGGCCTGATCATCACCTACCTCACCATCGCCGTGCCCTTCTGCGCGTGGATGATGAAGGGCTTCTTCGACACCATCCCCGTCGAGATCGACGAATCCGGTCGCGTCGACGGACTCAACCCCTTCGGCACCTTCTGGCGCCTCATCCTGCCCCTCGCCAAGCCCGGCCTCGCGGTCACCGGCTTCTACGCCTTCATCACCGCCTGGGGCGAGGTCGCCTACGCCTCCGCCTTCATGGTCGGCGAGGAGAACCTCACCCTCGCCGGCGGACTCCAGACCTTCGTCACCCAGTACACGTCCAACTGGGGCGCCATGAGCGCGGCTTCCGTGCTCATCGCGATCCCGGCGGCGGTCTTCTTCCTCTTCGCCCAGCGTCACCTCGTCGCCGGGATGACGGCGGGCGCGACCAAGGGCTGACCACCCGCGCCCGCCCCCTCCCACCCCCGGCCCGATCTCTTCAAGGACACCATGACCCAGCACCTCGCCGACGCACTTCCCACCACCTCCGGCACCCTGCCCGGCTGGTGGAGAGACGCGGTGATCTACCAGGTCTATCCGCGCAGCTTCGCCGACTCCAACGGAGACGGCATGGGGGACCTCGAAGGCATCCGCGGCCGGCTGCCCTACCTGAAGGAACTCGGCGTCGACGCCGTCTGGCTGAGCCCCTTCTACGCCTCCCCGCAGGCCGACGCCGGCTACGACGTGGCCGACTACCGGGCCATCGACCCCATGTTCGGCACCCTCCACGACGCCGACGCCGTCATCCGCGAGGCCCACGCCCTGGGCCTGCGCATCATCGTCGACCTCGTCCCCAACCACTGCTCCGACCAGCACGAATGGTTCAAGCAGGCGCTGCGCGAAGGCCCCGGCAGCCCGCTGCGCGAACGCTTCCACTTCCGCCCCGGACAGGGCGAGAACGGCGAACTGCCGCCCAACGACTGGGAGTCCCTCTTCGGCGGCCCCTCCTGGACCCGGGTCGCCGACGGCGAGTGGTACCTGCACCTGTTCGCCCCCGAACAGCCCGACTTCAACTGGGAGCACCCCGCCGTCCAGGACGAGTTCCGCTCCGTCCTGCGCTTCTGGCTGGACCTGGGCGTCGACGGCTTCCGCATCGACGTCGCCCACGGCCTCGTCAAGGCACCCGGTCTGCCCGACCTCGGCCACAGCGAACAGCTCAAGCTCCTCGGCAACCAGGTCCTGCCCTTCTTCGACCAGGACGGGGTCCACGAGATCTACCGCTCCTGGAGGACCGTCCTCGACGAGTACGCCGGCGACCGCATCGGCGTCGCCGAGGCCTGGACGCCCAGCGCCGACCGCACCGCGCTGTACCTGCGCCCCGACGAGTTGCACCAGGCCTTCAACTTCCACTACCTGAGCACCGGATGGGACGCCGAGGCGCTGCGCGCCACCATCGACGACTCCCTCGACGCCATGCGCCCCGTGGGGGCTCCGACGACGTGGGTGTTGTCGAATCATGATGTGGTGCGGCATGTGACGCGGTATGGGGGTGGGGTGCGGGGTGTGGCGCGGGCG
>NZ_JBEZIB010000096.1:0-2810 GCF_040650855.1 Streptomyces sp. NPDC048606
TTTGTACTCACCCTCTCGGGCTTTCCTCCGGGCTTTCGTTCTGTGTTCTTGCGTTTCCGACTCTATCAGACTCTTTCGGGCCCGATTTTCCTCGGTGCTTTCGAGGTTCTGCGCTTTCGCGCTTTCCCTTTCCGGCGGTTCCGACTCTATCAGAAGTTTTCCACCGGATTTCCCGGCTTCAGACTTTCCGAAGGAAGAGTCGACACAGCCCACACGGATTCTCATCCAGGTGGGTTGTGGGGGTTGTCGCTGCCGAACTTGTCCAGTTCGAGGCAACCGTTTGACTCTACAACCCTCCCCCCGAGGAGTCAAAACGAGGCCCACCGAAGGCCGGTGCGTGCTCCGCGGCCCACTGCTCGAACGTCCTGGCCTGCGAGCCGGTGATCCGCTCGACCGTGTCCCGTACCGCCAGGAGCTCGTCGTTGACGTCCCCGCCCATGAGGTCGAGCACCGCGTCCGCGCCTTCCGCGCCGAAGAGCGCCGCCATGTCGCGATGGGCCTGCCCGCGGTCGATCTCGGCGAACGGCACCTGCCGCCCCAGTGCCTTCGCGATCGCCTCCACCTGTTCCCTGGGCGTCACCCGGACCGGGCCCGTCAGGGCGTACGTCCTCCCCCGGTGCTCGGGATCGGTCAGCGCGGCCTGGGCGACCGCGGAGATGTCACCGGGGTGGATCGTGGGCAGGCCGGTGTCCGCGTACGGGACACGGACCGGCTCCCCGGCGAGGATCGCCGGCGCCCACCACAGGGTGTTGGAGGCGTACTGCGTCGGTCGCAGGATCGTCCACGCCATCCCGCTGCCCTTGAGGAGTTTCTCGACGGCCAGGTTCTCGCGGGCCGGGCCGAGGTGGGGGTGCGTCTGCACCGTCACCGACGAGACCAGGACGACGTGCTCCACACCCGCCCTCCGGGCGGCGTCGAGGACCTCCTCGTCCGCCCCCACCCGCGACGGAAGGAACATCGAGTGCACCCCCGCGAGCGCCGGCCCCAGGGAGGCCGCCTCCGCCAGGTCCCCCTCGACCGCCTCCACCCCTGCGGGAAAGGCAGCCCGCCCCACGTCGCGGGTCAGCCCGCGCAGGCCTCCCGTCGTGCCCTCTCCCCGCGAAGCCAGCGCGTCCAGCAACACACGGCCGATGTTTCCGGTGGCTCCGGTCACGAGCATCATCAGTGCGTCCCTCCCCCTGTAGTGGGTGATCACCCACGGCGCGACGCTACGAGCTCAACCGCGCTTCAGGTCAAGGGCGCCCGAACCGCGCCAGGTAGTGCCACACCTTCTTGACGGCCTGGGGGTCATGGCCGCCGGCCCGCGCGGCGTCTCCGACGATGCGAGGGTCGAGTACGCCGTCCACCGCCATCCGCTCGGCCAGGTCGACGTACTCCTGGCCGCGGTAGTCGGGGTGGCTTCGGAGCTCCTCGGCCTGGAGCCGGAAGCCGGGGTGCCACTCCACCGGGCAGCCGATCCGCAGGGCCGCGGTCTCCACCGTCGTCCCCCGGTAGCAGGGATCGAGCACGAGCGCCTCCGCGTGGGCACGCAGCCGGACCGGCCCGTGTACCTGTGCCTCGATGTAGTCGTCCAGCTCGTCCTGACGATCGGCGAGGGCCGGCCCGATGAGGCCCATGCGGTCCGCCACGCCGAAGTCCGCCGGCTCCAGATGGCTGTCCGGGTAGCAGAACGTGCTGCGGGGCAGGACCTCGGCGACCAGCCGAAAATGGGCCGAGCCGAACCGCGGAGCCCCGCCGACCGGCTTACGGCGGAAGTTCAACGCACCGTAGACAGGCCGCTCTTGGGCGGGCGCTTCGTCGTACGCCCCACCGAAGATGCGGCTCTCCCAGCGCCAACGGTCCCCGCCGGGACGCGCGGTCAGTCCACCGTTGCTGGTCCCCGTGACGAACTGCGAGCGGTAGAGGCCGGCTTCGGCGAGGGCGTCCAGGATCGGTCTGCCGTGCAGCAGACGGTCCGGGTGGAAGTTGAGCGTCACCCGAAGGGCCGGGTCCACCGGAGGACCCGCCGCGAGTTCCGTGACGTGCCGAAGGGCCCGTTCCTGAGGCGCCTGGGAGGAGGAGGGGAGGCTCATCGGCACAGTGTCGTCCCACGTGATCAACCGGCGCACCCGGATTCTCCACCGGCCCCACTGTAGGCAGCCCAAGAGGGCTTGCAGGAGCGGCAGTTCGTCTCATCTCCCCCGATCACGGGACCCGCCGTCGCTCACGGTCCTGGCTCCCGCCGAAGGTCCCGTACGAAGCGGATCCCGGGGCGGCCGGCCACGTCGAGTTCGCCGGCCTCGATGAAGCCGGTACGGGCGAGAACCGTGCGGGAGCCGACGTTGTCGAGGGTCGTGACCGCCCTCAGGTCACGCAGGCCGTACCGCTCGACGGCGAGGTCGCACACCGCACGCACCGCGGCCGTCGCCCGGCCCCGCCCCGTCGCACGCTCGGCGATGCGGTACCCCAGCTCGGCCGAACCGTCCGCCACGTCAATGAGGTTGACCCGCCCGAGGATCGCGCCGTCCTCCGCCACCAGGAGGTGGAAGAAGTGCAGCCCCGCATCCTGCTCGGCCAGCAGCTCGCCGTGTCGCTCGTCGAACCGGTCGAAGTACTGGTCGCCGCGGTCGGGGACGAGGGAGGCGAAGTAGGCGCGGTTCTCCCGCTCGAAGTCGAGCAGGGCCTTCGCGTGGTCGTCACGAAGCAACTGAAGTTCCGGCATGCGGTGATGCTACGGGCCGGCCCGGTGGTCTACCTGGCCGTAAACGCAGAAAAGCCCCGCACCATAAGGTGCGGGGCTTTCCCACAATGATTGTTCGGCGGCGTCCTAC
>NZ_JBEZIB010000097.1:0-2713 GCF_040650855.1 Streptomyces sp. NPDC048606
CGCCCGCGCCACACCCCGCACCCCACCCCCATACCGCGTCACATGCCGCACCACATCATGATTCGACAACACCCACGTCGTCGGAGCCCCCACGGTCGAGGTCGCGGCCAGGGACTCGTCGACGACCGTGCGCATCGCCGTCGCGTCCCAGGGGCAGTTCAGGAACCGGAAGTTGAAGGCCTGGTGCAGTTCGTCGGGCCGGACGTACAGCGCGAGCCGCTGCGAGGTCGGGGCCCAGGCCTCGGCCACGCCGATCCGCTCGCCCTCGTAGGAGTCCAGGAGACGGCGCCAGGAGCGGTGGATCGCGTGCACCCCGTCCTGGTCGAAGAAGGGGAGCGGCTCGGTGCCGATCAGGGTGGCCTGCGCCCCGTGCCCGATGTCGGGCAGGCCGGGGGCCTTGACCATGCCGTGGGCGACGTCCACCCGGAAGCCGTCGACGCCCAGGTCCAGCCAGAAGCGCAGGACGGACGCGAACTCCTCGGCCACCTCCGGGTTGTCCCAGTCCAGGTCGGGCTGCTCCGGGGCGAACAGGTGCAGGTACCAGTCCCCGTCCGGGACCCGGGTCCAGGCCGGTCCGCCGAAGACGGACTCCCAGTCGTTGGGCGGCAGCTCCCCGGCCGGCCCGCGCCCGGGGCGGAACAGGTAGCGCGCGCGGGCGCCCGGCTCGTCGGCGAGGGCCGCCAGGAACCAGGGGTGGCGCTCGGAGGTGTGGTTCGGCACCACGTCCACGATCACCCGCAGCCCGAGCGCGTGCGCGGCCCGGACGAGGGCGTCGGCGTCGGCGAGGTCCCCGAAGAGGGGGTCGACGGCCCGGTAGTCGGCCACGTCGTAGCCGCCGTCCGCCTGGGGGGAGACGTAGAAGGGGGTGAGCCACACCGCGTCCACCCCGAGCCGGGCCAGGTGGGGGAGGCGCTCGCGGATCCCTCGCAGGTCCCCGACGCCGTCGCCGTCGCTGTCCGCGAAGGAGCGCACGTACACCTGATAGATGACGGCATCGCGCCACCAGCCGCCCTTCTCCGTGATGTTGCTGGAAGCGCTTGCAAGCCGGACGGCCGTCAACTCGTGGGTCATATCGGGGTCAACGCGGGTACACACCCCCTGGTTGCGGGCTCTTGCAGGGGAAGGGGAGCCGGATCAACAGCAAGCTGCGGCAACCGTAGGGACACACGGATGTAACGATCAGCTCGTCTTGCAGAAATTTGCCGCAAGGTCTTTCGGACCGCTTTCAGGCTTGTTACGTTCCTGGCAACTCGGGACCGCGAGGGAGCGGCCGGGATCATCGAAGGAGTTCATATGCGGCGTGGCATAGCGGCCACCGCGCTGGTCGCGACCCTGGCGCTCGCGACGACGGCCTGCGGCGGTGACACCAAGGGTGACGGTGGCGAGACCAAGGCCGGCGGCGAGCTGAGCGGCACCGTCACCTGGTGGGACACGTCGAACGACGCCGAGAAGGCGAGCTTCCAGAAGATCGCCGAGGCGTTCACCGCGAAGCACCCCAAGGTGACCGTCAAGTACGTCAACGTCCCGTACGGCGACGCCCAGAACAAGGTCAAGAACGCCTTCAGCAGCGGTTCCGAGGCCCCTGACGTGATCCGCGCCGACGTCGGCTGGGTCGCCGACTTCGCCTCCCTCGGCTACCTCGACGAGGTCCCCGCCGAGACCGCCAAGAAGGTCGACGCAGAGTTCCTGCCGCAGGCCGCCGCCAGCGGCAAGTACGAGGGCAAGACCTACGCCGTCCCGCAGGTCATCGACACCCTCGGCCTCTTCTACAACAAGAAGATGCTCGCCGACGCCGGCGTCCAGCCCCCCAAGACGCTGGAGGAGCTGAAGACCGCCGCCGCCGCCATCAAGGCCAAGAGCGGCAAGACCGGCCTCTACCTGCGCGGCGACGACTCCTACTGGTTCCTGCCCTTCATCTACGGCGAGGGCGGCGACCTCGTCGACGCCAAGACCAAGACGGTCACCGTCGACAACGCCGCCGGGGTCAAGGCCTTCAAGGCCGCCCGCGACCTGGTCGCCTCCGGAGCGGCGACCACCAACGCCACCGACGGCTGGACCAACATGCAGACGGCCTTCAAGACCGGCGAGGCCGCCATGATGATCAACGGCCCCTGGGCCGTCGCCGACAGCTACGCGGGCGACCAGTTCAAGGACAAGTCCAACCTCGGGGTCTCCGCCGTCCCGGCCGGCTCGGCCAAGGCCGGCGCCCCGCAGGGCGGCCACGACCTCGCCGTGTACGCCGGCTCGAAGAACACCGCCGCCGCCCACGCCTTCGTCGAGTACATGACCTCCCAGGAGGTGCAGGTCCAGTCCGCCAAGGACCTGAGCCTGCTCCCGACGCGCACCGCCGCCTACGAGCAGCCCGACGTCAAGGGCAGCGAGATGGTCCAGTTCTTCAAGCCGGCCGTCGACAAGGCCGTCGAGCGCGCCTGGATCCCGGAGAACGGCTCCCTCTTCGAGCCGCTGAAGGTCGAATACACCAAGGCCGTCACCGGAGCCTCCTCCCCGGAGGACGCGGCCAAGGCGGCCGGCGTCGAGTTCCGCAAGATCCTCAAGGGCTGGAAGTAACGACGGATGGCTGCTCACACCAGCCAGTCGGTGGCGAAGGCCGCGGGCGGCGACGACCTGTCGCGCCCGATCGACGAAGTCGCTCTCGAAGAGCCCTTCCACGACCAGGAAACCGTTCTCCCGATAGGCTTCGATCTGGCTCTCG
>NZ_JBEZIB010000098.1:0-2662 GCF_040650855.1 Streptomyces sp. NPDC048606
CCGCCGGCCCGCGCCCGGGCGCCCCCCGGCGGCCGGCCGGCGGCCGGCGGCCGGCGGGCGGCGGGCGGCCGGCGGCGGAGGCCGGCGGCGGCGGAGGCCGGCGGCGGCGGAGGCGGCCGGCGGGCGGCGGGCGGCCGGCGGGCGGCGGCCGGCGGCGGCAAAGCACAAAGCGGCGGCGGGAGTCCAGGGCTCCCGCCGCCGCTTCACTCTCGAACGCCTACCGCTTCCGCTGACGCCTGATCTCCCGCTTCACCGACTCCTCAGTGACCGGACGATCAAGCATCGCCTCAAGCTCTCGCGCCAGTAGCGCAGGATCACTGATCCCCGGGTACAGCTGCCGCACACCAGCAGCAAGGGACATCCGCAGCGTTCCGGCACTCGGGGCGGCGCTCGGCTCCGACACCCTGACAGACACCGTGCCACCCGAAGGACTCGTGGCCGGCAAGGACCGCGCGGCGACAGGTACCGAGGACAGCGCGTGCACGGGACCCAACCCGGGGGCGACCGAAGACTTCATGGGGGACACAGCGTGAACTGCCGTCCACACATCCTGGCGCATCGCACGGCGTGCATGCTGCCCCCACAGCACCCAGACAAGCACGGCGAAGGACCGGTGCCGCAGCGCGAAAGCCACCTCGAAGGCCACAGGGGCCGCGCCCAGGACCACGGCGACCATCCACGATCCACCCTCCATGGTGGCGCCGTGCGTCGCGCTGACGGCGGCCGACAGGCCAACCGCAAGTAGAAGCACCAGTTGCGCCCCAGCAGCCGTGTGGGGCTGGTGGCGCCGCTCGTAGACCATCAACCCGGCGACGATGGCAGGAAGGTCGAGCACGAGAAAGGCCAGCACGGCGACAGGCGTGGGCACGTGCGCCGCAGTCATCAGGTGTGTCAGGGACCAAGCCGAGATGGCCATGCCCGCCACGCAGAGAATGCCGATCGCGGCATCCGCAACCGTCGAGACAAAGGCTCGGCGGTTCGGCGCGGGCATCGCCGGGATACGTGCCGCGGTGGCCGGTTCCGGCGTCTGAGAAGGTGCAAGCCCGATACTCTGGGCCATAGGAATCCTCCTGCTTGAGTCAGGTTGATTTCAGGGCCTCGAAGGTGGTGACACACCCTCGGGGCCCGTTCGGTTGGTAGGGCACATGCCCTTCTACACAGGCCGCACAACTCGCCGGCGGTGTGCTTCCTCAGATGTCATACGCAACGGAAGCTTCGCCCTTCGATCCGGGTTGACCGGAGGGTCAGTCAGTGCCGTTGCAACGAGCTCACGAAGACGCGGGTTAGCCGTCCAGTAGTACCTAGCGTTGATCCTGAAGCCAGCGCCCTCGACCTCAATGAGCAGCGCCAAATCACACAAACGTCGCACTGCTTCATAGACTGTCGACTCAGAGACCGCCAGTGCGACCGCCGCGTCTTCAGCAACAACCGGTAGCGGGGTAAACAGGGCTCCAGACGCCTCCAACCAGTCCAGCAGGGCTCGCTGAGCCCCTGTCAGTTTCAGGCTGTAGATGGGCGGCATAGCAAGTTCTTGCACGTCAAAAGCTTCCATCATCACACCTCATCCGTGGCACCAGTTGCCCGGCGACGTCCTCTCGTACGGGGCGGACGCAACGGGGTCGGCTCTTCAACCTCGGCGCTCCGGCCTGCCCTCTCAAGCGCCTTGGCATCTCTCTTGAGTGCTTTCGCATCCATCGTGACACGCGGCGGTTCCATGCGCCGGCACGCCCTTGCTTGCATGTAGCCCGACCCCTCCCAGTAGCGAAGCGGGGTCAGTTGGTATGAGCCTCCGCGTGGGGTCGGCTTCAGCAGCAGCCCCAACTTCACCAACCGAGCGAGAGCAGACTTGACCGTCGTTGCTGTCGCTGCGATGTCCGCTGCAATCTCGTCAAGCTTGACCTTGATCGCCATCGAGGCACCGCCATGCTCACGGATCCAGTCCAAGACTGACCACTCCGCGCCCGACAGTCCCAAGCTGTAGAGGGGGACTTCAGCCCCCAAGGACTGGAGGCTGTATCCATTTCCCTCGAACTGATGGCCTACTTTGGGGCTCTGCTCAGTCAGTGTGCCGTTCTGCTCATCGAGTACGGAGTAGCGCTTAGCTCGGGGCATGTTCGAACTCCCAGCTAAGGGAGGTTTTTTCCACCCTTAGCTCCGAAATAACCGACGTTGTGATGCAAACCTACAGCTCATGATCCGGAACAACAAGTTACCTGTTGGCGTGTCGAGCAACGCTCTCAACTCCCTACCCGGTCTCTCCAGCGCCAACGGTCCGGCCTTGCAGATGGTTGTGCTCTCCGGGTGTTAAGGGTGGTTTTTTCGGACCGTAAGGGCAGGTTTTTCCACCCTTATTTCGGCGTTTTCGCAGGTCAGAGGCAGCTTCTATACTCTGTCAGTTACGCACGCGAATATCACTTACCTAACTGAATGTCAAATCCGACTCGGGACCCCTGAATTGGTCCAGGAGAGCCTTGTAGCTCCGCCCTTGAGGTTTTCCCTCGGCCCTGAGGGAACCTCAGCCTAATGGCCCGTCAAACCCCTTCTGGGGCCCGTTGCCGTCCGGAGCGAAGCGGAGGACTTGCTCCCTTCGCTTCCTGGAGCGAAGCGAAGGGAAAGGTGGGCGCTGCGCGCCCACCTTCAGGGCAGCCGGCCGCGCAGCGGC
>NZ_JBEZIB010000099.1:0-2584 GCF_040650855.1 Streptomyces sp. NPDC048606
CCGCGCCCTCGCCGAGTTCGAGATCGAGGGCATGGCCACCGCCATCCCCTTCCACCGCGCCGTGGTCACCGACCCCGCCTTCGCCCCCACCGACGGCACCCCCTTCACCGTCCACACCCGCTGGATCGAAACCGAGTTCGTCAACGACCTCAAGGCCTTCTCCGCGCCCGCCGCCGAGGACACCGAGGACGAGGACTCGGGTCGGGAGTCGCTGATCGTGGAGGTCGGCGGTCGTCGCCTGGAGGTGACGCTCCCGTCCTCGCTGGGTGCGCTCTCGAAGGGTGCGCAGGCGGTCAGCGGCACGGTCACCAAGGCCAAGCGCCGCAACAAGAAGAACGTCAAGCTGGTCTCCGGCGACACCCTGGCCTCCCCGATGCAGGGCACCATCGTCAAGGTCGCCGTCGAGGAGGGCCAGCAGGTGGAGGAGGGCGACCTCATCGTGGTCCTGGAGGCCATGAAGATGGAGCAGCCCCTCAACGCCCACCGCTCCGGCACCATCGTCGGCCTCAGCGCCGAGGTCGGCGCCTCCCTCACCTCCGGCGCCACCATCTGCGAGATCAAGGCCTGAGCCATGACCGAAACAGTCCTGCCGCCCGCGGGTGAGAAGGAAGTCCGCCGCGTCGATCACGTGATCATCCGTTTCGCGGGTGACTCGGGTGACGGCATGCAGCTGACGGGTGACCGTTTCACCTCGGAGACGGCGTCCTTCGGCAACGACCTCTCGACGCTCCCGAACTTCCCCGCCGAGATCCGCGCCCCCGCCGGAACCCTGCCGGGCGTGTCCTCGTTCCAGCTGCACTTCGCCGACCACGACATCCTCACCCCCGGCGACGCCCCGGACGTGCTGGTGGCGATGAACCCGGCCGCCCTGAAGGCCAACATCGCCGACGTCCCGCGCGGCGCGGAGATCATCGTCAACACCGACGAGTTCACCAAGCGCCCCATGGCCAAGGTCGGCTACGCCACCTCGCCCCTGGAAGACGGGTCGCTGGACGCCTACAACCTGCACCCGGTCCCGCTGACCACCCTCACGGTGGAGGCGCTGAAGGACTTCGGGCTCTCCCGCAAGGAGGCCGAGCGCAGCAAGAACATGTTCGCGCTGGGGCTCCTGAGCTGGATGTACCACCGTCCGACGGAGGGTACGGAGAGCTTCCTGCGGCAGAAGTTCGCGAAGAAGCCCGAGATCGCCGAGGCGAACATCGTCGCCTTCCGCGCCGGCTGGAACTTCGGCGAGACCACCGAGGACTTCGCCGTCTCCTACGAGGTGGCTCCCGCGAGCAGCGCGTTCCCGAGCGGTACCTACCGCAACATCTCCGGGAACCTGGCCCTGTCGTACGGTCTGATCGCCGCGGCCCAGCAGGCGGACCTGCCGCTGTACCTGGGCTCGTACCCGATCACTCCGGCCTCGGACATCCTGCACGAGCTGAGCCGGCACAAGAACTTCGGCGTACGGACCTTCCAGGCCGAGGACGAGATCGCCGGGATCGGCGCGGCCCTGGGAGCGGCCTTCGGCGGCGCCCTCGCGGTCACCACCACCTCGGGGCCCGGTGTGGCCCTGAAGTCCGAGACCATCGGCCTGGCCGTCTCCCTGGAGCTGCCGCTGCTGATCGTCGACATCCAGCGCGGCGGCCCCTCCACCGGCCTGCCCACCAAGACCGAGCAGGCCGACCTCCTCCAGGCCATGTACGGCCGCAACGGAGAGGCCCCCGTCCCGATCGTGGCGCCGAAGACGGCGGCCGACTGCTTCGACGCCACGCTGGACGCGGCCCGGATCGCGTTGACGTACCGGACCCCGGTCTTCCTGCTCTCCGACGGCTACCTGGCGAACGGTTCGGAGCCGTGGAGGGTGCCGGAGACGGCGGACCTGCCGGATCTGCGCACGTTGTTCGCGTCGGGTCCCAACCACACGCTGGCCGACGGCACCGAGGTGTTCTGGCCCTACAAGCGCGACGCGCAGACCCTGGCCCGCCCCTGGGCGGTCCCCGGCACCCCCGGCCTCGAACACCGCATCGGCGGCATCGAGAAGCAGGACGGCACCGGAAACATCTCCTACGACCCCGCCAACCACGAGTTCATGGTCCGCACCCGCCAGGCCAAGATCGACGGGATCGAGGTCCCCGACCTCCAGGTCGACGACCCCGACGGGGCCCGGACCCTGGTCATCGGCTGGGGTTCCACGTACGGCCCGATCACCGCGGCGGTCCGCCGGCTGCGTTCCCAGGGCGTGGCGGTCGCCCAGGCCCACCTGCGCCACCTCAACCCCTTCCCCCGCAATCTGGGCGAAGTACTGGGGCGCTACGACACGGTGGTGCTGCCGGAGATGAACCTCGGGCAGCTCGCGACCCTGCTGCGCGCGAAGTACCTGACGAACATCCATTCCGTCACCCAGGTCAACGGCATGCCCTTCAAGGCCGAGCAGCTGGCCGAGGCCGTCCAGGAGGCCAGTCGTGCCCAGTGAAGCCCTCTCCCTCGTTCCCAAGGCCGAGGCCAAGCAGTCCATGAAGGACTTCAAGTCGGATCAGGAGGTCCGCTGGTGCCCGGGCTGCGGTGACTACGCCGTCCTGGCCGCCGTCCAGGGCTTCAT
>NZ_JBEZIB010000100.1:0-2544 GCF_040650855.1 Streptomyces sp. NPDC048606
CACAACCTCGCCCTCGCCGGATAGGCCTACGGGCGGTACAGCAGCCCACTATCCCCGAGGCAACTCAAAGATCATTTACGGGACAACCCTTAGGGCCAATCACGCATGCACTGGTCCCAACCAGCGAAGACGCCAGTACTCACCGCGTCGAGCTGAGCCAGATCACGAAGTCCAACTGTCGTACTAAGCCGCGCGGGCAGGGCCCGCAGGCAAGGAGGCGGCTGAACTCGAGCAAGGGAGAAACGCAGTAGGCGATTTCCCTCGTAGATTTCGCTCCATATTTCAGCCGAGAACTTGCGCCGCTACAGATGGCCTTCTGAAATTCGGTGACCGGCAGGAGTTCCCGCTACCCAGTCGATTGATTCAGGCCGTGCCCCTGTGCCGACCCGGCAGAACTCCTCAACTGCAGCAGTGACCTCTTGGATCGGCAGCGTACTTCGACGGTCGTGAAATACTGGACTTCCGCTGTCACCTACCACGATGGGGTCAAAAATTGGAGGATTTGGATTGTCGGATACCCATGTATGCGCAACGAGTTCCTTTGCACCCAGCCGGTTGGATGAAGTGAACCAGGTCAACGCCCCGTAACCTGAACTGCCATTAACCGAGGCAGTAAGAAAATTGTCGGGAAGTGACGCGGCATCGGAGGTCGTGTGGCGCTTTTTCGACATGCAGAAGGTGGCTGTAACGCCGGAGTATTGAGGTCCACTGTCGGCATTACCTTTCGCCATCTCTTCGATGACGCGCGAAGTCAGGCCAAGCATCTCTTCGAGGGCGTGTGCGTAGTGGATTTCATGAGCGAAGGATACGTTGAGGATCACCGGCTGGTCACCCCTCCCTGCAGGATTTTGAACTATTCGAGTTCGCCAGGCCTGTTTTTCCAAAACATTCGCACGCCCTGGCATTTCAGGAGGATGCACGACACTGCCGCTTGACATCCGAAAAGCTGATCGCACATATCGGTCGAATTGTTGATGACTACATCGCGAGGGAGCGTAGTAATTTTCGACTCTCTCACCTGCATTACAAGTTTGCTTCAGCGCAGTCTGCGGATATTTGGTCCCCATTCCCTCCCGGAAGTGAAGGCGTTCCGGATTCATCGAGATGGCTTCTGACCGACTGCGCTTCTGCGCCCCTGGTGTCGCCGCCGGCTACCCGGCCCAACTTCACCAGCATCGTCGATTACCTGCGCACTCGCGACCTTCGATCCGGTCAGATTGTCGACGCCCTTGAATATCACTTCCCCGCATGCAATGTTGCGACCGAGAACTGAATTCGCGCCAGCTGTTACATAGAAACCGTGAAGGCCAGCAATGGTTACACTACGGATTCACGATTGGCGACCCGGCGCCCAATTCCCGCAATTTGAACCCGCGAATTCACGGAAGTGCGAAGTCGCCGCCTCGTTGCGTCGACCCACACCGAGAGATCGACCGCCCAGAATGGATGCTCGCCTGTCGCGGTGATTACGAATTCCGCACACCCCCCACTTGTGGCAACTTCTCCGCAATAACACATCTCCCTACTGTCGAAATACTCAGGCAAATTTCCCGCCTCATATGTCACATGGTTAACTTCAGCCCCTTTGACCACTTGAGCACCAGTCGTCACCTTGTCGAGACCCTGCCGGGCAGATAGCCTGCTGCAACTCGTCCTGAAGGGGGAACGAAAGTGGACGCAATCACTGCCCTGGTTACAGCTCTTAAAATCGTTGACACCTCGCAAGGGCTAGTGCGAAAGTGGCATGAACTCGGAAATTCTGAGGGCAGCCTCACGGTCGAAAACAAATCCGCCGTTCCAGTGTTGTGGGCTTTCGCCATTCTGGGAAACGAGAAGAACCCGACACGTTCCTATGGATGGTTTCGCCTCAGCCCCGGCGAGACATTCGGGAAGTCCGTCAACACCTACCGCCCCAACGTCATAACACAATGCAATCACTGGCGGTTTGCGGCCATAACCGAAAACGGCTCGTCACACATTCCGTCCCTGGACAGCGGAAACAGGACGATGCCTGTCGCCTTCGCGGACGGTAAGAACTCAGGCGACTGCCAGTTCACGATTCGCTGGACTGCCAACAGCGCTCTGATCCTTACCGACGAGAGTCGTGCGGCTAAGCGAATCCAATGGGTGCCGTGTTTCGAAGTAACCCAGTATCCCGGAGGGGAAATCGCCTTCACAATGTCTGACGACGACTGAGAGATTGCGATACCAGATGGTGCTGCGACCGGGAAGGTCGCCAGGTTGTTTCGTTGTGCTGCTTGGAAACGAGTTCTCCAAGAAGCATGGGAGGCGGGGTGGCGAAACCGGTCCGGGTTCGTGCGCTCACTGAGCAGGAGGGACAGAAGTCGGGGGGCGGGTCGCCCTCGCCCGCGAGCAGTCGGTGGAGCAGATGGAGGGCCCGTACTTCAAGCCCAACTCCCCGCTGAGGAACTCGCTGGTCACGAACGGTACGCCCGGCACCCGACTCACCGTCACCGGGTACGTCTTCGGACGCGGCTGCCGCCCGATACCCGGCGTGCTGCTCGACTTCTGGCAGGCCGACCA
>NZ_JBEZIB010000101.1:0-1941 GCF_040650855.1 Streptomyces sp. NPDC048606
AGATCCGGAGGAGGCGGCCTACCTTTACGGCTTGACGGCTTAACTGCATGAGGTGTCCTTCCTCGCGATAGCCGAGGGGAGAGGTCTGTCCGTGTGGCGGGGGCCGGCGGCGGCGCGGTGGGGTGCCTCGTTCGGCCTGGGTGGTGAGGTGGTTCTGTCTTTCGGGACTCACCGGTGAGTTCACCGACTGGGCTCACCGCTGGGTGAAGTCGCTGAGGATGGGTTCACCGGTGCACTCACTGGTGGGTGGACCGGTGGGGTTCGCTGTGGAGGTTCCTGGGTCGTCTGTCGACTGGACGGCTGCCGGTGTCGTCGGGCGCGGAGGCGTCCGCGTCGGTGTTCGTCTCGTCGGCGCGCGACTTTCGAGGGCGTTCGGTTCGGTCGCGGCTGGGGCCTGCTGGCGTGGGAAGCGGTGGGGGAAGCCTGGGGGGAAACGTAGGGGGAAGCGTGGGGGGAACCGTGTTTTCTGTTGATCTTGTGTTTGTGCAGGTCAGGGCCGGTGAGTGAGGTGGTGTCTGCTCAGACATTTATCTGTGGAGGGGGGAGGGGGTTGTGGTTGTTGGGTCGGGTGTGGGGTGTTGGAGAGGGTGTTGGGGTCTGGGATCTGTGGTTGGGCTGGGTGTTGGTGGGTTGCTGTGCGGGTTTGATTGGTCTGGGGGAGAGGGGGTCGGGGTGGTGTCGTGTTGTGGTGGGGCTTGTCTTTGTGGTGGGGGTCCGTTTCCGTGGCAGGGGGTCGCTGGCTGTGTGTCAGTGGTTCGGCCGGTTTGCTGGCAGTGACGGCCGGTCAGGCTCGGCCGGTTAGGCCCGGCCGGTCAGGCTCGGCCGGTTAGGCCCGGCCGGTCAGGCTCGGCCGGTTAGGCCCGGCCGGTCAGGCTCGGCCGGTTAGGCCCAGTCGACGCCGAGCTTTGCGAGGGCGGTGTGTTGGTCGGCGGTGAGTTTGTCGCGTCGGCTTTTGGTGTTGGAGACCCACACGCCGAGCTTCACGATCACCGGCTCGGCCTCGCCTTCGACGGTGATCTCCTCGCCGTGCGCGCGGGGTACCGGTCGGTCCGCGCCTTCCCGTTCCACCCACTGTGTGAGGGCTGTCAGGCCGCGTTGGAACGCCTGCTGCGCCTTGCTCGGGCCCTTCGCCCCGCGACTGGTCGCGGGGGCGGGTTCCGGCTTCTGGTCGGGCTGTACGCCCAGGACGGTCAGCTGCTCCCGCTGCTGGGGCAGCAGCCGAACCCAGGTGGTCGGCTGCTTTTGCTGTTGGAGCCATCGTCCGATGTCGTCGCCGTCGTAGACGAAGCCCGGCGCGATGTGGGGCAGGACGCCGTCGGCGTCGACCAGGTCCGCCAGGATCCGGTAATTGCGCTGCCAGTCCAGCGGCCAGGGGCAGTTCCAGTCCTTGTCGATCGCGGTCAGCTGCGCCGCGCGTACGGCGGCCCGGTCCGGGTCCTTGCCCAGGCCGTTCTTGGCGCCTGTCCGGCGGAGGTTGGCCATGTGTTGTCCGATGGGCATCATGGCGTCGTCTTCGCCCCACACGGCGTTCTGCCGGGGTGCGAGGTGTCCGGTGGCCCTCCGGTACGAGCGCAGGGCGGCGAGTTTGGCCTCCCAGGCTTCCTCGCCGGGTTCCCATACCATCCCGGCCTCGGGTGCGTCCAGGAGGGTTTTGCGCCGGTCTTCCAGTTCGCCGGCGCGCAGGGCTTTGCGCTGCTGGTGGACCCACCGCCCGAGGGGGAATGCCTTGGTGACGCCGACTGCGGCCTCGACGTCGTAGGGGACGGCGTGGAGGCCGGTGATCTCGTTCTCCTTCCGCCAGCGGATGAGGGCTTGGTAGCCCTCCAGCCAGACCAGGGACTCGGGTCGGTAGACGCGGGTGCGCAGGAACGCGGCGATGGTGGCCGCGTCCCGGGGCGAGGAGAAGTGCAGCAGCGCCGACTCGGCCGCCGCGTCGGCGCC
>NZ_JBEZIB010000103.1:0-1829 GCF_040650855.1 Streptomyces sp. NPDC048606
GTCGGTGACTTCGGCGTGCTGTTCGACGGCCGGGAGGCTGGGGTGGCGCAGGGCGGTCTGCTCGAAACGGGCGATCACGCAGTGCGGGGCCCCCGGGGCGGCGGCTGCTCCGGGCGGAGGCGGGGTGTGGGGAGCCGGACGGTCCGGCTGCCGTCCTGGGCCGGTGGTGGGCCTGTTCACGGGGCGCTGGTCTCCAGGAAGTAGGCGTCCCGGATGTTCTCCAGCCGGGAGCGGACCTCGTCCTCGTCCCGGGCTTCGTAGAACACCAGGCCCGGGCTGGTGGAGGAGGTCAGGTCGGCCGGGATGACGTCGCCGACGGACATCGACATCCGGGCGCTGATCACGCCGGGCAGCGCGGCGAGGTCCGCCTCGGGCACGAGGCGGGTGATGCGGCCGGGCCGGGTCGGGAAGTCGGCGTTGACGACGATGGCGTCCCGGCGGCGGGGCTCGCACCGCGGTCTGCGTCCGATGGAGGTGTCGAGGAACGCCTGCCAGATGTCGACGCCGTACTGGTACCGGACGGCGTCGGTGATGCCGCCGCCGGCCGGGCGGCAGGCGATCTCGCCGATGAGGAAGCCGTTGGGCGTGGCGAACAGTTCCAGGTGGGTGACGCCCGACCGCATGCCGAGGGCCCGTACGGCGCGTGCGTGCAGGTCGAGCGCGGGGGCGAGGCCGGGGTGGCCGTCGGGGAGGAAGGAGGAGCCGCTGAAGCTGTCGATCTGGCCGAGCAGCGGGGTGAAGTAGCGGGAGGCCGCCGCGAAGAGCATCTCGCCGTCGTGGACCACGCCGTCGCAGTGGAACTCGGCGTCCATGGGCACGTACGCCTCGACGATCAGCGGATCCGGGCACGCGCGCAGCGAGTCGGCCTGGGGGGAGGCCGCGAACGCGTCGAAGTGGGCGCGGGAGTCCAGCACCACCACGTCCAGGCAGCCACCCCCGACGACGGGCTTGACCACGCAGGGCCACCCGGTGCGGTCGGCGGCCGCCGGCACCTGGGCGAGGGAGAAGACCTGGGCGAACTCGGCCACGGGCAGCCCTGCCTCCCGCAGCCGCTGCTTCATCACGTACTTGTTCGAGAAGCCGAGCGCGGCGTCGTGGCCGAGGCCGGGCAGCCCCAGCACGGAGCGCACGTAGCCGCCGGTGCCCTGGCTGAACTCCGCCGGCGTCAGCACGTGTTCGACCGGCCGGCGGCGGGCGACGGAGACCGCGGCGGCCAGCACTTCACGGGGGTCCCGGATGTCGGCGACCTCCACGACGTCGACGCCGGTGGGGAAGCTGTGCGTATGACCCGTCTCGGTGACGACCGAGACGCGCTCCAACCCAGGCGTGCCGAACAGCCGCGCGGGCATCGTGCGGCGACGGGAACATAGGACCAGGGCATGGCGGCTCATGAGGGCTCTCTCCTCGGGCTGTGTGCGGTACGAAAGGGGGGCATGGCGGGCCTGGAGGCCGGGCCGGTGGGGTGCGCGGCGGGAAGCGGTCCGGGCCGCGGGGGTCAGACGGCGTCGGCCTCGGCGAGCCGTGCCGTGACCTCCGCCCCGAAGAGCGCGGCCTCGCGCCGGGGCATCTGGGCGGTCAGCACGGCCAGGCGCTCGCGGGAGCCGTCCGTGCCGGGCTGTGCGCCGCCGGCCACGGCCCACAGGGGGCGTACGCTGGCGCCCCGGCGGCACTTGGCGTCGTAGGAGCCGGTGCCCAGGTGGAGCCGGGTCAGGCCCCTGTCGTAGCAGTGGCGCAGGGGCTGGTGCACGGTGAGATTGGCGTACACGTCCGCGTCCGGCAACCGCTCGTAGTCCAGGCCGTTCAGGCGTACCGTCAGCTCGCGCCCGAAG
>NZ_JBEZIB010000104.1:0-1765 GCF_040650855.1 Streptomyces sp. NPDC048606
GCGGACGCGCGGTGTCGTTCCAGCCGTGCAGGACGAGCTCGCGCTCGGCCTCGCCCATCACCTCGACCCGCGAGACCCGCACCCCCGGATCGGCGGCCACCGCGTCGAGGAGGGCGACCAGCCGGCCGGCCAGCTCCTCCACCCGGGCCCGGTCGAAGAGGTCGGAGGCGTAACGGATGCCGCCCTCGATGCCCGCGCCGTCCCGGACGGTGCCGAAGGCCACCTCCAGGTCGAACTTCGCCCCGCCGGTCTCCACCGTCAGCTCCTCGGCGGGCAGCCCGAACAGGCGCGGTACCGCGCTGTCGACGGAGTGGAAGGTGACCATCGTCTGGAACAGCGGGTTGCGGGCCCGCGAGCGCTCCGGGTCGACCGCCTCGACCACGGCCTCCAGCGGCAGGTCGGCGTGCGCGAACGCGGCCAGACCGGTGTCGCGGACCCGCGCCACCAGGTCACCGAAGGTCGGGTCGCCGGACAGGTCGGCCCGCAGCACCAGCGTGTTCAGGAAGAACCCGACCAGCCCGTCCATCTGCTCGCCCTCACGGGCGGAGACCGGACTGCCGAGCGGGATGTCCTCACCCGCGCCGAGCCGGTGCAGCAACGCGGCCACCGCGGCGTGCGCCACCATGAACGGCGTCGCACCGTTCTCGCGAGCCGTCCGGAGCAGACCGGACACGGTCGCCTCGGGGACGGTGAAGGTCACCACACCGCCCTCGTACGAGGGCTCCGCCGGGCGCCGCCGGTCCGTGGGCAGCGCCAGCTCCGCCGGGACTCCCGCCAGGGCCTCGCGCCAGTAGGCCGCCTGACCGGCCGCCACCGAGGCGGGGTCCGCCGGGTCGCCGAGCAGATCGCGCTGCCACCGGGCGAAGTCGGCGTACTGCACCGGCAGCGGGGCGAAGTCCGGCGCGCCGCCGGCCAGCCGGGCCGCGTAGGCCCGGTCCAGGTCGGCCAGCAGCGGGCCGGCCGACCCCTCGTCGGTGGCGATGTGGTGCAGCAGCAGCACCAGGACGTGCCGTTCCGCGGAGGCCCGCAGCAGCGTGACCCGCATCGGCAGCTCGGCCGCGAGGTCGAACACGTGCCGGCCCGCCGCGACGGCCTCCTCGGCCAGCCGGTCCTCCGCGACCTCGCGCAGCGTCACCGGCACGTGGGCCTGCGCCGGATCCAGCACCCACTGGTACGGCTCCCCGTCGTGCTCGGCGATCACCGTGCGCAGCACCTCGTGACGGGTGACCACGTCGGCCACCGCCGCGCGGAGCGCGGCCATGTCCACCGGGCCGTCCAGGCGCACCGCGAGCGGCACGTTGTAGGCCGCGCTGGGTCCGCGCACGCTGTCCAGCAGCCACAGCCGGTGCTGGGCGAAGGACAGCGCGGGGCGCTCGCCCCGTTCGACGGCGGCCGGCCTCGGCCGCTCCGGACCGGTCGACCTGTCGGCCAGTCGGGCCGCCAGCGCCTCCACCGTGCGCAGCTCGAACACGTCCCGGATCCCGCAGTCGACGCCGAGCGCCTCGCGGATCCGCCCCGCCACCCGGGCGGCGAGCAGCGAGTGCCCGCCGAGCCCGAAGAAGTCGTCGCTCACACCCACCGAGGAGCGTCCCAGCACGTCGGCCAGGATGCCGACGAGGATCTCCTCGCGAGCGTCGCGCGGAGCCCGCGAGGGCTGCCCCGCCGTCTCGACGGGTGCGGGGAGGGCGTTGCGGTCGAGTTTTCCGTTGGGGTTGAGGGGGAGGTGGTCGAGGTGGATGTAGTGGGTGGGGTGCATGTAGTCGGG
>NZ_JBEZIB010000105.1:0-1628 GCF_040650855.1 Streptomyces sp. NPDC048606
AGTGAGCGCCCTTGAGGGCCCGGCCCGCACCGGAGAGACGATGAGACTGACGGGAAACCCCCGGCACCTCCCCGACCCCGCCCGACCGGGGTAGCCCACCCGCCCCCCCACCCGCAGACGAGGGGGCGGGTGGGCAGCCACCGGCCGAGCCCACCGGGTCGAGGGGGCGATGGCGGGCCCGCACGGGGCGGCGTACCGCCGAGGCCCCGACAGCCCGCCCACCCCGGGGCGGCGTACGCCCTTACCCCCCCACCACCGGTCCCGTGGAGCCGCGCACGACCAGTTCCGGTTGGAAGACGTACTCCGTGCGCTCCACCGGGGTTCCCGCGACCGCTTCGAGCAGGGCGCCGACGGCCGCCGTGGCCATCGCGCGCACGGGTTGGCGGACGGTGGTCAGCGGCGGGTCGGTGAAAGCGATCAGCGGGGAGTCGTCGAAGCCGACGACCGACACGTCCTGCGGTACGCCGAGGCCCCGCTCGCGGGCGGCGCGGATGACGCCCAGGGCCATCATGTCGCTGGCGCACACCACCCCGGTGCAGCCCCGGTCCAGCAGGGCCCCGCCGGCCGCGTGGCCGCCCTCGACGGTGAACAGCGTGCGCTGCACGAGCCCGTCGGAGTCGGCTCCGGGCAGGGCGGCGAGGAAGCCCTGCTCCTTGCGGGCGGAGGGGACGTAGCGCGTCGGGCCGATGGCCAGGCCGATGCGGCGGTGTCCCAGTTCCTCCAGGTGGCGTACGGCCATCTCCGCCGCCGCCCGGTCGTCGGGGGAGACGAACGGGGCGCTGATCGCCGGGTTGAACCCGTTGATCAGCACGAACGGCACCCCGCGCGCGGCGAGGCGCCGGTAGCGCTCGGGGTCGGCGGCGGAGTCGGCGTGCAGCCCCGACAGGAAGACGATGCCCGTGACCCCCCGTTCCTCCAGTTGCTCGACGAGTTCGTCCTCGGTGGCTCCGCCCGGTGTCTGCGTGCAGAGCACGGGGGTGTACCCGTGTCCGGCCAGGGCCTGCTCGATGACCTGGGCGAACGCCGGGAAGATGGGGTTGGTCAGCTCGGGAATGAGCAGCCCGACGAGTCCGTTGCTGCGGCGTTTGAGTCGCACGGGCCGCTCGTAGCCGAGCACGTCGAGGGCGGCCAGCACCTTGTGTCGGGTGCCGGCCGCCACCCCCGCTTTGCCGTTGAGCACGCGGCTGACGGTGGCCTCGCTGACCTGGGCCTGCGCGGCGATGTCCGTCAGTCGCAGCGGCGTTGTCACCCCCGCCACCACACGGTGGTGTCGGCGTCGAGGAGCACGAACCCTTCCTCGTCCGCGACCGGCGCCCCGCCGGCCGGCGCCCCGCCGGCCGGCGCCTCGCCGGTCGGCGCCTCCGCGCCGCTCGCCAGCAGGACGGCACCCGGGGCGGTGATCCGTACGGCCTCTCCGGTCGTGTTGACGGTGCAGACGAAGCCGCCCCGGCGGAAGGCCAGGGTGCCCGCGGGCGCGTCCAGCCACGTGACGGCGTCTCCGGCGCCGAGGTCGGGGTCCTGCCGCCTGATGCGCAGGGCGGCGCGGTAGAGCTCCAGGGTGGAATGCGGGTCCCCGGTCTGCGCGGCCACGCTCAACCCCGCCCACTCCGCCGGCTGCGGCAACCAAC
>NZ_JBEZIB010000106.1:0-1573 GCF_040650855.1 Streptomyces sp. NPDC048606
ACACGGACAGACCTCTCCCCTCGGCTATCGCGAGGAAGGACACCTCATGCAGTTAAGCCGTCAAGCCGTAAAGGTAGGCCGCCTCCTCCGGATCTTGCCGCGGATTCGCCCTGGGCCCCAGCCGGCAGGCAGGGCCAGCTGATGGCGTAGAGCAAGTGGATCACCAGACCGTCCCGAAGAAACGCGTCCACCAGCTGGGCCTGGCCGAGAAGTGCTCCAGTTTGCCGGGGCCGTCGTAGTCGCTCTCCAGCAGCTCCTCGGGGACACTCACGTAGCCGAGGTCGGCCAGCGCCCGCTCCACAGTGGCGAGGTCGCCGAGGTCCAGCGCCCCCTCCTCGTGGGCCTCGTCCGTGCCGAGGAAGGCCCCCGGATTGTCTGCGCAGACCTCGGCGAGGGAGCCGAACTTGCTCACGCAGACCACGATCCGTGTCCCGCAGACCGTCGCGTCCGCAGGCACGTGGACACGCCCGTACTCGCTGGAGTCCTGGGTGTCCCGCTCGGACTCGCACGAGGCACCGAAGTCCGCTTCGAGCCTGCGCACCAGCCCGCCGAACTTGAGGCCGGTCGCCGCGCGGTCGTAGTCCAGCGGCCGTTCCAGCCGCTCCGGGTCGTCAAGCTCGCGCAGCAGGGCCAGCAGTTCTATCTCGCTCTTCGCCATCCACACATCCTGCCGCCCGTCGGGCGGGAGCGGAGAGACAGGGCCGTCCTGTTCACGCCGTAGCCGTCGCCGCTGCTGGGGCTCTGAGGGGAAGGCGATTGCTTCATCGAACGGGGTCCATGCCAGAAGGCAGTGGTGGAGCTGGCCGAGCATCAGGTTGAACAGGTGCCGCAGGGCCTGCATGTGCCAGTCCCCTCCTGCCCGCCGGCGCCGATAGTGGGCATCCGCACCGGATGAACCGCCGAGGGAGGCGAAAGCCCAGAGGTGTCCGACGTGGTTGAGTCGGTTGTTCTTGACGAACCGGCGTCCGACGTAGCGGCGTTTACCCGAGGCCCGCGTGATCGGGGCCGATCCTGTGTACGCCTTCAGGGCCCGTACCGCTCGGACGGTGGCTCTCCGACCAACGGCGCACCTTCCGCCCCGAGCAGATGGACGGGGACCGAGCCGCCGAGCTGGAGAGGCTCGGGATCGTCTGGGACACCGCCGACCACGGCTTCGAGACCAACCTCGCCGCCGCACGGGCCTACCACCGCCTCCACGGCACCCTCGCCGCCCCGCGAGGCGCGGCGATCCTGGACGTCCAGGTCGGACAGCGGCTCACCAACGTCCGCCGGCCCGGCGGGCTCGGGAAGGACCCCGTACGCGCCAAGCGACGGGCACCGGCGCTGGCCGCGATCGACGCCGACTGGAACCCCGCCATGCTCGGGTGGACGGTGGACTGGCAGCGGCACTACGCCTACCTCGCCCAGCTCCTGGACGAAGGCGCCCGCCTGACCGCGGTCGCGCCCGGGATCACCCGGCACGGCGAAGACATCGGCAGGTGACTCGCCACCCAACGACGGAGCTGGGCGCGGCTGAACCCCAAGCAGCAGGCACGGCTCGGTGCGCTCGGCGTCACCCCCTCGCGGGTCGTAC
>NZ_JBEZIB010000107.1:0-1464 GCF_040650855.1 Streptomyces sp. NPDC048606
GCTCGACGAGGCGGTCGTCATGAGATCGCAGGCCCTGGAGGACGGCCACAAGGGGCCGGTAGCTCGCGGAGGCGACCATGTCGGTCGGGTCCTCGCCCGGGTCCAGGAAGACGGGCACGATGATGCGGGCGATCTTCGTGGACCCGTCTTTGTTGAGGCGGAGGGCCCGGCCGATGTTCTGGACGATTTCGACTTGGGAGCCGCGGGTGTCGGCGAAGCAGATCGCCTCCACGCCGCGTTCGCCGGTGATGTCGACGCCTTCGCCGAGGACGCGTACGGAGGCGAGGAACGCCCGGTGGACGCGGTGTCCGGTGGCGTCGATGCCGCCTGCGAACTGGCGCAGCGCTTCCCGGCGTTCGGTGACGAGGTGGTCCCCACACAGCCATGCGGACCACACGCGGTCCGGGGGTACGTGGCGGCCGGTCTCCAGCTCGTAGAACTCGGCGTCGATCGATGACGCGGGGAGCTGCTCCGCGGCGGCCAGGTCGGCGTCGGATGTGTCGGTGGTGTATAGCTCGGCGGCCGTCTGGGGCAGTTTCTCGGCGAACGCGGCGGCCTCCTCGACCTTCTGGTGGAAGGTCATGACCGTGCGCAGGTTGTACGCCGCCGCGTGCTCCAGGAGCGCGGCCTGCAGCAGCGCCAGGCGCCGGCCCCGCTGCGCCTCCTCGGACTCGCCGAGGACGGGGGCGGGGTCGCGGATCTCCAGGACGTCGATCTCGAATCCGGCGAGGATCCCCCGCTCGATGCTCTCGCTCAGGCCCAGCTCGGCCAGCCACGCCCCGTACGTTCCGTTCGGGTCATCGGCCATCGACGCGATCTCCGCCTCTTCGCTCCCGGCGCCTTTCTGCGGCCGGGCCGCGGCCAGGATCCGCGGGGTCGCGGTGAGGTAGAGCCGGAAGTCCGCCGGGATCCGTGCGTTGTCGTGGATCGCTGCCCACGGCCGTCCGAGATCGCCGGCGGTGCCGTGCGCTTCGTCGACGATCGCGAGGTCGAAGCCCGCCATCCGCTGCCCGTACAGGCGTTCCCCGCCCACGAGGGCAGCCTCCAGGGGCCCGCGGACCTTCCGCTGACCGTCGGGTGTGTCGATGTCCTCGCGGTCCACGAGGGAGGCGTAGGTGGCGAGTACGACGACCGGCCCGGAGGCGGCCCACAGGGCGAGCTGGATCGGGTTCGTGGTGGTGCGCACCCCGAGTTCGTCGAGCACGGGGTCGTTCTCCAGCGAGCACACGGCGATCATCGGAGCCCGGTGGCCCACCAGCCGCCACGCCTGGGCGGTCTGGACGAGGAGGTCCAGGGTGGGCACGGTGACGAGGATCCGGCCGTCCACGAAGGACTCCAGCGCGCACGCGGCGGCCGTGATCGTCTTGCCTGCGATGTGTCGGTTTGGTGTCAGTGGGGGTTGGCAGTGACGGTCCGTCAGCCGGTGGTGTTCGTGCTGGTCCCATGACTGGGGGGCGTGTCTCC
>NZ_JBEZIB010000108.1:0-1447 GCF_040650855.1 Streptomyces sp. NPDC048606
GCGCGGGCGGTTCCGCTGTAAGGAGCGGCCGGAGCATCCGTAACGGCCTCGATCGCCGGCGTCGACCCGTTGAGGTACAGATAGAGGTGGTACCAGGTGTTCGCCGCAAGCGTCAGACCGCTGAGGGTCAGGGCGCTGGGCACCTCGATTGCCTGCTGCAGCGACGGGATCCAGGCGCTGCCGCTGGAAACGCGGATGGAAGCGGGCCCCACATACTCCATGCGCAGGCCAAGGATGTGGCCGGCCATCGTCCACAGGCCGGCCCCGGCCGCTACCGAGGCCGCACTGGCGGCGGCGAGCTGGGAGAGTTTGACGTCAGGCATTGGGGTTACTCCAGGATGATCGGGTCGCCGGCTTCCGTGACGATGCGGTCGCCCGCCTCGGTCACCAGCTGCGCGCGGTAGAGGAAGGTGTGTTGCAGGCGCTGCCAGCTGGTGAATCCGGCTCGGACAGCCTCGATTTCCACGCGCAGCGTCTTGCCGCCACTGCCGACCGGCGGCAGATAGCTGTCGGTAGTGGCCGTGATGCCGGCCTGCTCACGCACAAGGTTGTCCTGCAGGTACCAGCGGGCGGTGTAGGTGGTGCCTGGCTCCGGGCCAATGCTGGACTGCTCGGAGTCGACGAGCTGGTCAGCCTGTAGGAGGCGATCACGATGCGACCAGGCAGCCACCACGGTGCCGCCACTGCCCCACGCCTCGGTCGGGTATGCGTCGCCATTGATACGCAGACGGCCGGGCGGGTATGGGCGGACGTGGCGCCGGCGCATCGTCAATGCGATCGCCGTGGCCAGGTCCGGGTTCAGTTCACCATGGCTGGTGCGGGTGATCAGCTTTGCCTCGGGCGCTTCGTTGGCCAGATACTCGCGACCATCGAAACCGACGTACTCATCGGTGAACCACACCCGCGCACCCACCGCGTGCTGTACTGGCACGGTGTCGACGCACCCACGGGCCACGGTCAGCGTCGCGGCCACCGGGTCAATCGACACCACTCGGACCAGTTCGTCATCGATCAGCGCTTCACTGCCGACCTCAACGGCGTCCAGGCTAACTCCAGCGGCCAGCGCGATCGCAGTCGGCTCGCTCTTGGCAGGCATTGCGGTCGTGAGCAGACCGGTGGGGGCGAAGTCAGCCGTACCGGCTTCGGTGAATGCAGCATTGCCCAGGCGGGTCTGCAGGGTGTAGCCGAACGCCACCGAGGACGGCCGCACGCCGATCGAGGTCAGGTAGCCGACGTCTGGCGACAAGGCAGAAAGATCCGGCGCACCAAGCGTGGTGGCCAGGTCACGATAGCTCGCCTCCTGCAGGCGCTGCACCGTGACCGGTTTGGGCTTGGTATCCGGCTCGACCCAGGCGCTGTCAGAGGGCTGGATGTAACTGGCAGCCGCCATGCCGGCAACGTCCTGGCCAACGGTCAGCACCACGGCCGTGTCGGTCTGCGTGCCTTC
>NZ_JBEZIB010000109.1:0-1428 GCF_040650855.1 Streptomyces sp. NPDC048606
AAGGCTGAGACCTGATGCCGAGCCGATTGTGGTGAAGTGGATGATCCTATGCTGTCGAGAAAAGCCTCTAGCGAGTTTCATGGCGGCCCGTACCCTAAACCGACTCAGGTGGTCAGGTAGAGAATACCGAGGCGTTCGGGTGAACTATGGTTAAGGAACTCGGCAAAATGCCCCCGTAACTTCGGGAGAAGGGGGGCCATCACTGGTGATCGGACTTGCTCCGTGAGCTGGGGGTGGCCGCAGAGACCAGCGAGAAGCGACTGTTTACTAAAAACACAGGTCCGTGCGAAGCCGTAAGGCGATGTATACGGACTGACGCCTGCCCGGTGCTGGAACGTTAAGGGGACCGGTTAGTGACCTTTCGGGGTTGCGAAGCTGAGAACTTAAGCGCCAGTAAACGGCGGTGGTAACTATAACCATCCTAAGGTAGCGAAATTCCTTGTCGGGTAAGTTCCGACCTGCACGAATGGCGTAACGACTTCTCGACTGTCTCAACCATAGGCCCGGTGAAATTGCACTACGAGTAAAGATGCTCGTTTCGCGCAGCAGGACGGAAAGACCCCGGGACCTTTACTACAGTTTGATATTGGTGTTCGGTTCGGCTTGTGTAGGATAGGTGGGAGACTTTGAAGCCGTGACGCCAGTCATGGTGGAGTCGCCGTTGAAATACCACTCTGGTCGTGCTGGATGTCTAACCTCGGTCCGTGATCCGGATCAGGGACAGTGTCTGATGGGTAGTTTAACTGGGGCGGTTGCCTCCCAAAGGGTAACGGAGGCGCCCAAAGGTTCCCTCAGCCTGGTTGGCAATCAGGTGTTGAGTGTAAGTGCACAAGGGAGCTTGACTGTGAGACCGACGGGTCGAGCAGGGACGAAAGTCGGGACTAGTGATCCGGCGGTGGCTTGTGGAAGCGCCGTCGCTCAACGGATAAAAGGTACCCCGGGGATAACAGGCTGATCTTCCCCAAGAGTCCATATCGACGGGATGGTTTGGCACCTCGATGTCGGCTCGTCGCATCCTGGGGCTGGAGTCGGTCCCAAGGGTTGGGCTGTTCGCCCATTAAAGCGGTACGCGAGCTGGGTTTAGAACGTCGTGAGACAGTTCGGTCCCTATCCGCTGTGCGCGTAGGAATATTGAGAAGGGCTGTCCCTAGTACGAGAGGACCGGGACGGACGAACCTCTGGTGTGCCAGTTGTCCTGCCAAGGGCATGGCTGGTTGGCTACGTTCGGGAGGGATAACCGCTGAAAGCATCTAAGCGGGAAGCCTGCTTCAAGATGAGTATTCCCACCTCCTTGAGAGGGTAAGGCTCCCAGTAGACGACTGGGTTGATAGGCCAGATGTGGAAGCCCGGTAACGGGTGGAGCTGACTGGTACTAATAGGCCGAGGGCTTGTCCTCAGTTGCTCGCGTCCACTGTGTTAGTTCTGAAG
>NZ_JBEZIB010000110.1:0-1287 GCF_040650855.1 Streptomyces sp. NPDC048606
CTAAGGGTTGTCCCGTAAATGATCTTTGAGTTGCCTCGGGGATAGTGGGCTGCTGTACCGCCCGTAGGCCTATCCGGCGAGGGCGAGGTTGTGCATCCGGGCGATGCCGAGCATGGCGTGGTGGACGCCGTCGCCTTTGAGGCGGCAGTCGCGGAGGATCTTCCAGGTCTTCATGCGGGCGAAGACGTGCTCGACGCGGGCCCGGACCTGCTTGTGGGACTTGTTGTGTTCTTCTTTCCAGTCCGGGAGTTCGGTCTGGCCGCGCTGCCGGCGGTGCGGGATGACGAGTCCGGTGCCCGGGTATCCGCCGTCGGCGATCGTGGTGGTCTTGCCGACGGCCGCCTTGGCGCCGGACTCCTCCCATGCTTTGCAGTCGTTCCGGTTCCCGGCGAGCGGTCGGCCGACCACGACGACCAGGCGGGTGTCGGCGTCGATGGCGACCTGATGATTGGTGGAGTACCGGTAGTTCTTCGACCGCTCGGCGATGGTGTGATCGCGGGTGGGGACCAGGGTGCCGTCCACGATGAGCACGGTGTCCTTCGCGAACCGCTTGCGAGGCTGGAGGGCGAGCATCGGCCCGAGATGATCGATGATGCGGTCCGCCGCCGACTTCGAGACCCCGAACAGCGGCGCGAGCTGCCGCATCGTGAGGTTCGTGCGCCAGTAGGCCGCGACCAGCAGGGCCCGGTCCTCCAGTGGCAGGCTCCACGGCCGGCCCTTGCGGACAGCGTCCGCACCTGCGCGTCGCAGCACCGTCACCAGCTTGCCGAACTGCCGTGGGCTGAGCCCGGTGAAGGGGGCTATCCAGGACGGCTCCGACGCCGTGATCACACCAGCCACAGCGAGATCGTTTCACGGTGTCCAGCGCAACGCGAGAATGCCCCTATGACTGAAGAGCTGGTGAGGTTCCTTGAGGAGCGACTGGACGAGGAGGCCGATTTGGCCCGACGCTGCGATGGTGACGGATGTGGTGAGTGGTCCGCCCACGGACACACCGTCGACTTCTGTCAGGTCGACCTCCCCGGCTTCCACCCCACGATTGCTCAGCACGTGGCTCTCCACGATCCGGCCCGCGTCTTGCGCGAGATCGAGGCCAAGCGGCGCATCCTGGCCCGCCATGCCCGCGACCCCTGGCCCTGCCACGACTTGCGCGACCTTGCTTCGCCCTACGCCGACCATCCGGACTTCCCCGCCCGGGCCTGAACAGCACGAGCGAAACCTCCGACGACGAAGCTACATGCCTGAACCGAGTCCCGCTCACAGAGCTCGTTTACGGGACAGCCCTTA
>NZ_JBEZIB010000111.1:0-1195 GCF_040650855.1 Streptomyces sp. NPDC048606
CCGCCGAAAAACAGGCCCGCGGAGTGCACCGGATCACGTACTTCCGCCGGGGTGCCCCACCCCTGCGAAGGGCGCTGCTGAAAAAGTCCCAGCGAATCGGCGTGCCCGTGGTCCAGGTTTTGCAGACCACTTTCCTGTAGAGCGGTCATGAGGGCAATCAGAGTCGCCCGACCGGGTAGCGCACGTTCCTGTGCCACCCGGTCGATGATTTTCGCGTGATAGATCTGCTGAGCAAGGATACCGGGCGGCACACTACCCAAATCCGACAGGTCGGGGAGCCCCGGAGTCTCACACGAAACATTCTTTCCGTCGAATTCTAATTTCGCTGATCCGGCCGCGATAATGCTGGTCATACCGAGCCCGATAATTCCGAGGACCGAAATGGCCGCCACCGCGCAGCCGGCCTTGGCCAGCAGGGGGGCAGAGGCCGCGCCGGCGGCGGCCTCCGCGACGTCGCGCGTCTCCATCAGACCCCCAGCACCCTGGCCACCCGCCACCCGGCGGTAGTGAGCATCACCTCGACCTGCACCACGTCATCGCGCCGCACGGACGCGTACCCGTCCGCCTGCACCGTGGCCGTCACCCGCCGCCACACCTGAGCCGGCGAATCCGGCGGCAGGTCCTCGCCGGCCGGAACCACGGCCACCGCGACCACCCGCGTGACCTCGCCACGGCTGACCTGCCGGCCCCATCCCGGGGCCGGCGCCCGCTCCAGACTGGCCGTCAGCTCCGGTGTCGCCCACCGGGCGGCCCGGCTCACGCTCGGTCGATGGGAGCCGTCCGCCAGGGGGTCACGAGTCAGCAGCGCCCGCACCCATGCCCCCGCGACGTCTTCCGGGGACGCGTCGGCGGAGACCGGCGCCGGCGGCGCGGGGGCCGGCGGCGCGCTCCGCGCCGGCGCGGGCGCGGGCGCGGGTGGGCGGGCATCCGCCGGCGGCGGGGTGCCCCCGCACCGCGAGAGCACGCCGAGGACCAGGAGCACGGCCACCACCAGGAGCACGACGAGCGGGCTCATGGGCCGGCCGCGCAGCTCAGCGGCCGTGCCGGCCCGCTGCCGGCGCTGCTCCTGGCGGCGCGCGCGCCTCCACCTCCGCCGCGCACCCCGCCCCGCCGGCTCCTCCTCGCCGTCCGCCGGCAGACCGGCCAGGATCAGCCGCCAGTCCGGGGCGGCCGGCTCATCCGGGCCACGCCCAGG
>NZ_JBEZIB010000112.1:0-1093 GCF_040650855.1 Streptomyces sp. NPDC048606
CCGCTACGAACGCAAGGCCGAGCACTTCCTCGCCTTCACCAGCCTCGCCTGCACCCTCATCTGCTACCGCAGACTAGCCAAATGAGATGACGTCTAAGCACGGGGATGCCCGCGAACTCGAGCCAGCCGGTCAGCTGCTGCCGCAGGGTGTCCTTCTCCGCCGCGACGTACAGGGCGTGCTCCTGGCCCGCCGTGCGGTCCAGGCGGAACCAGGCGGGCATCTCGCGCACGAAGGCGTCCGCGTCCGGCCAGGCCGGCGGGACGTGAACTTCGCGCATGGTGTCGATCAGGTCGGGGAAGCGGCCCTCGCGGCGGGCCTGGGCCAGCTGCGAGGACAGCCGCCGGTACATCGGCGGCGTGTGCGGCAGCACGCCCTCGGCCGCGAGCCGGTACATCACCTGCCTGAGCGTGACCTTGATCGGCGCGTACCCGTCCACGATCTGCCGCGCCCGTTCCACGACGAGGGGCCACCGGATCCGTTCACGAGCCATACCGGTACATGTACCCCTCCGCGCTGCTGGCCCCCCGGGATACGGATAGACCCCTCCCCTCGGCTATCGCGAGGTAAGAGGTGTCGTTTTCCGAAGGAGGCTTGCCCACGGGTGCTGACCTGCACGAATGCAAGATCACCAGATTCGGGGGGTCCCACTCACGGTCACACCTGCGGTCCCCCGCCTAGTGCACCCGTGCAGACACCTCTCCAGCCCCCTTCCGGTGCAACCCCTCCGGATCGAGGTACAGCCTCCAGCTGGTGCGGATGTGACTCCTCGCGATACCTGTCACCTCACAGCGCGGACTGTCACCGCCCGGACGCTCGCCTCGGTTCGTCGGCTGAGTGCCTGGTCATCCGTCTTGGAACCGTCAGCCTTGTGGTTGCGCCCCGCCGAGTGTTTACGCCGCTGCCATGAGCCACCACACGGTTGAGCCCGACGCCCAAGCCGGGGTGCGCAGGCACGGGGCCCGACATGGCGACCGAACCGGAACGCCCGAGATCCCTCGCTAAGGGTTGTCCCGTAAATGATCTTTGAGTTGCCTCGGGGATAGTGGGCTGCTGTACCGCCCGTAGGCCTATCCGGCGAGGGCGAGGTTGTGC
>NZ_JBEZIB010000113.1:0-1076 GCF_040650855.1 Streptomyces sp. NPDC048606
TATGAGGGACGGATTTGCCTACCCCTCGGCCTACACCCTTACCCCGGGACAACCACCGCCCGGGCTGGACTACCTTCCTGCGTCACCCCATCGCTTACCTACTACCACCTTGGATCGGCGGCTCCACCACTTTCCTTTCCCCGAAGGGTCCGGAACGGCTTCACGGCCTTAGCATCAGAGGATTCGATATTGGGCGTTTCAAAGCGGGTACCGGAATATCAACCGGTTGTCCATCGACTACGCCTGTCGGCCTCGCCTTAGGTCCCGACTTACCCTGGGCAGATCAGCTTGACCCAGGAACCCTTAGTCAATCGGCGCACACGTTTCTCACGTGTGTATCGCTACTCATGCCTGCATTCTCACTCGTGAACCGTCCACAACTAGCTTCCGCTGCTGCTTCACCCGGCACACGACGCTCCCCTACCCATCACAACACCCGTTGGGGCTTATTGCTGCAATGACACGACTTCGGCGGTACGCTTGAGCCCCGCTACATTGTCGGCGCGGAATCACTTGACCAGTGAGCTATTACGCACTCTTTCAAGGGTGGCTGCTTCTAAGCCAACCTCCTGGTTGTCTCTGCGACTCCACATCCTTTCCCACTTAGCGTACGCTTAGGGGCCTTAGTCGATGCTCTGGGCTGTTTCCCTCTCGACCATGGAGCTTATCCCCCACAGTCTCACTGCCGTGCTCTCACTTACCGGCATTCGGAGTTTGGCTAAGGTCAGTAACCCGGTAGGGCCCATCGCCTATCCAGTGCTCTACCTCCGGCAAGAAACACACGACGCTGCACCTAAATGCATTTCGGGGAGAACCAGCTATCACGGAGTTTGATTGGCCTTTCACCCCTAACCACAGGTCATCCCCCAGGTTTTCAACCCTGGTGGGTTCGGTCCTCCACGAAGTCTTACCTCCGCTTCAACCTGCCCATGGCTAGATCACTCCGCTTCGGGTCTAGAGCGTGCAACTCAATCGCCCTATTCGGACTCGCTTTCGCTACGGCTTCCCCACACGGGTTAACCTCGCTACACACCGCTAACTCGCAGGCTCATTCTTCAAAAGGCACGCAGTCACGA
>NZ_JBEZIB010000114.1:0-1027 GCF_040650855.1 Streptomyces sp. NPDC048606
GTGCGGGGGGCGTGAGATGCGCACGGATCTGACCACCTCGCTCAAAACCGCACTCGGTCTTGTCGCTGATGAACGTCATCGGCAGATCGACGAGAAGGGCTATTCCGCCGAACACGACGACGAGCATGCACAGGAGGAGCTCGCAGCGGCTGCAGCCTTCTACCTGCTTCCGTCGTGGATGAACCAGGACGTTGTCAGTGTCGATGCGAACGGTGCGATGGAGATAGCGCCGCTCCAGCAGCTGGTCGCCGGCAGCGCATTCAACCCCAGCGCCTGGGAAGGTCTCAGTCGATTGGAGGATGACCCAGAAGACGACGTTGATATCCGCATCCAGAACGTCGTTCGTGGCCTGGCGCTGGGCACGGCTGAGCTGGAACGGCTGCTGCGTCTTCGCGACGTACAGGAGGGCCGCTGACATGGCGATTCGAACTGAAGGCTGGCCGGCAGTGGAAGCGATGGTGAAGGCGCCGCAGGGCGATGCGTGGCCCTTCGCCACCCAAGCCATCCTGATTCCCTTCGAGATGCAGGACCGACCCGAGCCGATCAACGTGGACATCCTCCAGGTGGTGATCGTGCCGCGCGCCAACTGGGAGCGCATCACCGCGCATGTTCCGGCCGAGGTGCTGCAGCGCGAGGGGGTGGCTCATGGTTGATTACAACACCTCTGGGCCGCAGTACCTGCGCAGCTTCGCTTTTCACTTGATGCGCGATGCCGAGCTACCTGATCGACAGGTGACGGTGATGCACCGGAATCTGTTCCGTCGCGCCGGCATCGAGTGGCGCGACGGGCAGAGCATGGCTTCGCTGCTGGACAGCCTCAACCTGCAGCAGCTGCGTGCGCTGGTCGACCAGCTGCGCGACGGCGATGACGACGAGGAGGAATGATGGCCGTTCCTACCCTCCAGCGTTGCCTCGGCCAAGTGTGCAACCGCAAGCGCCACAGCGCCCAGCACCCCCAACGGAAGAAGTCCATCGGGGTGCTGGTGCACGACCGCCACATGTTCCCAACGGCGTCGCGAGTGGGAAC
>NZ_JBEZIB010000115.1:0-1019 GCF_040650855.1 Streptomyces sp. NPDC048606
GCGGGAGCGCATTACCGACGTCAACGCTGCGTATGCCGGCGGTAATTCGATGACCACCTTGCTGAAGGATCTGAAATAACAATGGCCTCCTCGCGCAACCTCGAACTGGCGATGCGTATCGCCCTGGACATCGAGCAGGTGCGCCAGGCGCTGCCAGTGGTCCAGAAGGGGCTCGCCTCGGTCAAGGGCGCCGGCCAGGATGCCGGCGCCGGCCTGGGCGACGTCACGAAAGAGGCGAAGAAGGCCGCTGATGCCTTGGACAGGGCCGCGCGCAGCAGTGCCGCCTCGGGCAGCCAAATGGAGGATGCTGGCCAGAAGGCGGCCGCCGGCGCGGCGGGCATGGCCACGGCAGGAGAATCGGCTAAGGCCATGTCGGCGGATGTGGCCACCGCCGCAGATCGCGTCCGAACGTCCGGCGCAGCGGTACAGAAGACAGTGGCCGATGAGATTCGCCTGATCTCCGAGCTCGATGCACGTCTGGAGCGCGGCGCGGCGAGCATGTCCGATCTGGCCGACACCGAGGCGATGCTTGATCGGGTGATTGCGCGCGGCCTGATCACCACCGAGGATTACAACAGCGCGCTCAAGGCGCTGGACAAGCAGGAAGCGGGCCTGGCTCGGTCGGAGCAACAGCGTCAGCGTGCTGTTGAGGGCGCCCTGGGGCGCTATGACAGTGCATCAGTAAAGCTGCAGAAGCTCGAGCGGGACGAGCAGGAACTCAAGGCGGCGGTAGATGCCGGCCGCATCAGTCGCGAGCAGTACAACCGCGCCCTGGCGGGCATCAACGTCCAGCGCAACGCGGTCAAGGTTGCCGAAGCGACCAGCCGCAGCCTGGGCGCCGGGGCGATCTCGGCCGGCCAGTACCAGATGGCCATGCGCCAGCTGCCGGCGCAGATCACCGATATCACCACCAGCATCGTCAGCGGCATGCCGATCTGGATGGTGGCCATCCAGCAGGGCGGCCAGCTGAAGGATTCCTTCGGCGGTGTCGTCCTCGCCGCCCGCGCACTTACCAGTGC